>USJX01000155.1 GCA_900555035.1 uncultured Prevotella sp. | reverse complement strand
AGCCTGTGCTGATTATCGGCACATATAATAAGGAAGGAGTTGCCAACGCAATGAATGCAGCCTGGGCAGGACAGTGGGACATGAAGGAGATTATGATCTCGATGGGAAATCACGTCACCACAGACAACCTGAAGCTTGGCGGCGAGTTTACCGTTGCCTTCGCGACCAAGAAAACCATGGTGGCTTCTGATTTCGTGGGCATTGTTTCTGCCAAGAACGACCCGAAGAAGATGGAGAAAACTGGATGGAGCATCGAGAAGGCGACTATGGTTAACGCTCCTGTGTTCACCGATTTCCCGATGACCCTGGAGTGCCGCATCAAGGAGAAGTATGACGAAAGCGAAACCGGCTATTATCTCGTTGCCGAAATCGTCAATATTCTTGTAGATGAGAAGTATCTGGCAGAAGACGGAAATCCGGACATGGAGAAGATGGATCTGATTGTCTTCGACCCTATTCATCACGGCTATATCCAGCTGGGCGAGAAAGTCGGAAACGCTTTCTCCGACGGCAAGGCTTTGAAATAATAGTCAAAAACAGAACAGAAAAGCAAACAAAAGTTCGTTTTCTATTCCAGTTTTTACTATTTTTGCACCATAATAATGGATTTAGAACATATAGGTAACAAATGCGGTTTCTCTGACACCGGAATGCTGAACAGATGCAGCCAGCTTGTGGGTGGCGACAAGGATATGGTTAAAGTATTTAAGTACAAAGGATAAAATAATGAGAAAAGAATCAAGAGCAATGGATAGTGAGTGGGCTTTGGAAGTAATGCACAAGGCTCCGTATATAACTGTCAGTTTTATTGACGAAGACGGCAAGCCTTACGGTTTACCTCTTTCATTTGCATCAGATGATGATGTGAACTGGTATTTTCATGGTGCCTTGGAAGGCAAAAAACTGGAGGCAATCAAGGCTCATCCTGAGGTTTGCCTTTCAGCCGTAACCCGTTGTGCGCCTACGGTTGGTCCGAAGGACGGCAGTTTCACCCTGCAATTCAAATCAGCCATTGCATTCGGCAAGGCAGAAATCGTGACAGATGAAGCAGAGAAGATTCATGGTCTCCGGCTAATCTGTGAACGTTTCCTTCCTCAACACATGGATGCTTTCGACCAGAGCATCGCCCGTTCCCTTTCACGCACGGCTGTTGTTCGCATCACGCTTACTGAGCCACCAACTGGCAAACGCAAGCAGTATGATAAGGAGGGCGTGGAAATGAAATATGGGAGAATGGAATAAACGAACATAAACATAATGATTATGAAGAAGATAAAGTTAAGCAATGGCGTGGAAATGCCGCAACTGGGATATGGTGTTTATCAGGTGGAACCTGATGAGTGTGAGCGTTGTGTGGTGGATGCTCTCAGCGTGGGCTATCGGATGATAGATACTGCACAGGCTTATCTCAACGAGGAAGCCGTGGGCAACGCATGGAAGAAAAGCGGTGTGAATCGTGATGAGATTTTCCTCGTTTCCAAGGTCTGGCATTCCAACTATGGCGAGGGACAGACCATGAAGAGCATCGATGAGAGTCTGCGCAAGCTGCAGACCGACTACATCGACCTGATGCTCCTCCACCAGCCTTACTGCGACCGCTACGGAGCTTATCGCGACTTGGAAAAAGCTTACAAGGCAGGAAAGATTCGTGCCATCGGAGTGAGCAACTTCTTCCCTGATCACCTTATAGACCTGGCTTCCAACATGGAGATTGCACCGATGGTTAATCAGATGGAGACGCATGTGTTCAACCAGCAGCACGAGACCCGAAAATTCATGGATGAGTTTGGCACCAAGCTCATGGCATGGGCTCCATTGGCAGAAGGTCAGAACGGAATGTTCACCAACCCTACCCTCACCCAGATTGGCGAGAAATACGGAAAGACTGCTGCACAAGTAGCCTTGCGCTGGCTGTTGCAGAGCGATGTGATCATCATCCCGAAGACCGTTCATAAGGAACGAATGCAGGAGAATCTGAATCTCTTCGACTTCGAACTTGATACTGAGGACATGCAGAAGATTGCTGCGCTCGACACCGCCCATAGTCTCTTCCTCGACCATCATAGCGGAGAAACAACCAAGCAGTTTATGGAGTGGAGAG
>USJX01000154.1 GCA_900555035.1 uncultured Prevotella sp. | reverse complement strand
AATCAGGCTCATCGATTTTCAAATCATCAATGAGCAGGATGTCGATGTCGATGATGCGGTCGTGATATTCGCCATCCACCGACTTCAGGGTTCTGCCCATCTCACGCTCTATGCGCTGAGTTGCCTCCAACACCTGGCGGGGAGCCATCGGGGTGAGCACCAACACACAGGCATTGATGAAGTCATTGGGCGACGAATAGCCCCATGGCTTGGTTTCATAAAGAGCAGACTGGCGCTTGACCACGCCAATCTGCTCTCCTATCTTATCTATTGCCTCACGAATATTGCGCTTTCTATTGCCCAAATTCGTGCCAAGGCTTAAATATACCTGATACATGAGAATCGTTTAATCTGGAAGTATCAACAATGAATCGCCGTAGCAACCAAACATGTAACCATTCTTCACTGCCTTCTTGTATGCCTCATATACAAGGTCGTAACCACCAAAGGCTGCTGTACACATCATCAAGGTTGACTCTGGATGATAGAAGTTGGCTACTGCACAATCGGCGAGTCCGAATTCGTATGGAGGGAAGATGAACTTGTTGGTCCAGCCATCGAATGCCTTCATCATACCATCGGTACCTACGGCTGTCTCTGTGGCCTTCATCACGCTGGTACCTACGGCACACACGCGGTGACCATCCAACTTGGTCTTGTTTACCAAGTCGCAAGCCTCCTGAGTAATGATCATCTGCTCAGAATCCATCTTATGTTTGGTCAAATCCTCTACCTCTATTTCGTGGAAGTTGCCCAAACCGCAGTGCAGGGTGATGTAAGCCTCGTTGATACCGTTGATTTCCATGCGCTTCATCAACTCGCGTGAGAAGTGAAGACCTGTGGCAGGGGCTGTTACGGCACCCTCCTTATCGGCGAATACACACTGGAAGTCTTCCATATCCTCCTCTGTGGCATGGTGACTCTCGCGTGCATCAATCACATAGCGAGGCAATGGAGCCTCACCCAAGGCGAAGAGCGAACGCTTGAACTCATCGTGGTTGCCATCCTCATCGTAGAGGAAGCGGAGGGTACGGCCACGGCTGGTGGTATTGTCAATCACCTCAGCCACCATCTCGTTTACATCATCGAAGAACAACTTGTTACCGATACGGATCTTGCGGGCAGGCTCTACCAACACGTCCCAAAGGCGCATCTCGGCATTGAGCTCACGGAGCAGGAACACCTCAATCTTGGCATCAGTCTTCTCCTTGGTACCATAAAGACGGGCTGGGAACACCTTGGTATCATTGAAGATAAAGGTATCACCCTCCTCGAAATAGTTCACGATGTCCTTGAACTGCAGGAATACTGGATTGCCATCGGCATCCTTGATTTCCTTGCCTTTCTCATCGGTCTTATACATCTCGATGGTCTCCGACTTCTTGTGGATGACCATCAATCGGGCCTCGTCACGGCGAGTTACCTCGAATACACGTTCACCACTAGCTGTCTTAACCACACGCTTTGCCTTATGTGGATAAAGTGCCACCTGAGAAGCTGGCAACTTGAAGTTGAATTGCGATAATTTCATGTTATATCTGTTTTCTCCTTTCTATGATTATTTACTAAGATTCTTTTTTCTTGGATGCCTGCTGGCTGTGCTTGCCTGCCTTCTGCTGATTCTTGCCGGCAGGCTGCTGGCTTTCAGCAATGCTATCCTCCAATTCCTGTACATCGAGCCATTCCTGGAAATGGTCGAAGTCGATGCAGCTTTCTACATTGAAACTGCCTGCCTTGGTACGGCGGAGGGCTGTGAGGAAGGCTCCACTATCCAAAGCACGACCGATATCGCGGGCGAGGGAACGGATATAGGTTCCCTTGCCGCAGACCACACGGATGCTGGCGGTCTTCTCCTCATCGTTATAGTCGGTGAGTTCTATCTCATCCACTCTCACGGTCTTTGGCTTCAGCTGCACCTCTTCGCCTGCACGGCGCAGGGCATACGAGCGGTCGCCGTTCACCTTCACGGCACTATAGGTAGGTGGCACCTGCTGAATCTCGCCCACAAACTGCTTGAGGGTTTCCTCTACCAGCTCACGGGTGATGTGCTTGGTAGGGAAAGTATGGTTCACGCTGTGCTCCTTATCATAGCTGGCGGTGGTAGCCCCAAGCTGCAAGGTGGCTGTATATTCCTTGGTATGGGTCTGCAACTGCTCTATCTGCTTGGTACACTTGCCTGTGCAGAGCACCAGTACGCCAGTAGCAAGGGGATCGAGCGTACCGGCATGTCCTATCTTCACCTTAAAACCGAGTTTCTTGCTGAGCAGATAGCGCACATGCGCCAAGGCTCCGAAGCTCGACATGCGATAAGGCTTGTCGATGGCTATAATTTCTCCTTTTCTGAAAT
>USJX01000153.1 GCA_900555035.1 uncultured Prevotella sp. | reverse complement strand
TTGCTCAGGTACTTATAAATAAAGTTAAATCAAAGTGTTGCGGAATTAAGGTTAAATATTATCAGCAAATGAAATTGCAAGGAAGAACGTTTTGGATTATAGATAAGATAAAGGAAAAAATCTATGGTCCATTGGATAAAAATAGATATGGAAGTATAGTGGATTCTTTAAAAATTCAGCTAGCTTTACATAAGAAGAAATGATACGGTGAAGAGCAGTGGAACATTTTCATATTAAAAGATGATAATGCAATAAGATGGATAGATTGATAGAATTCATAAAAAGCAATACCTTCTCTGCAGCAGAAAAGCTGTTGAGAAAGGAACTTGCTTTGTCACCAAATAACTGCTATTTGTTGACTCAACTTGCAAATGTCCTATGGAACAGATGCAAAGATAAGGAAGCTTTGTCTTATGCCGATAAAGCAAAAGAGGTATGTCCTGTCATGCCTCTCTTGAATTATACTCGTGGCAGAATCCTTTGGTCATTAGAAAAATATGAACAATCCATAGAAGAGTGGGATGTTGTTTTAAATATGACTATTGTGGAGGTTGCGGAAAATGGCTATGGTGTCAGATGGGCAAAGTCTGTCATCAATGATTCTAGATATTATAAGGCAGATTGTCTCTATCACCTTTTTAAAGATAAGGAGGCCTTGGCTCTCATGGAAGAGCATTTGTCACATCGAGGAAAAGGTATTGAAAGCGATTTCTCCAAAAAGGAAGCTGTTCTTTTCTATAAAGTATTGAAGTATAGTCATCCAAGGACTGTTGCAAAAGCCTCAGGTATAGGATATGCTTCTGAATCTCAGCGGAATCGAATCTTGAAAAAGATTGATGCTTTGGAAGAGAGTAACAATAAGGAGAAACTGGTGCGTTATCTTCGTGTCATTTGCAAGCGTTATTTCAAAGAGTATTATTTGAAGGCGATTCTTTCCGAGACCTATAAGGTTATTGGGGACAAGGCAGGTTGCTTAATTTATGCAAAAGCAGCTTTTGAGCAAGAACCCAATGACCCTCTTGTTAAGTATGACTATGCTGTTGCGTTGATGTTTAACGGCTTATCTGAAGATGCTCTTTTGCAGTTTAAAGAATTAGTTGCGTTAGGGCTAGATTATATCGCATTCTCCGAACATGGTGAAGGAGTAAGATGGGCAAAGAAACTTTTGCGGAATACGCAAAAACAAATAGACCAAATTCAAGCAAACTAGCAACGAAAAAAGCAGTTAAGCGATTTCTGCTTAACTGCTTGATTTTCAGTGTGGACCAGCTAGGGCTTGAACCTAGGACCTCCAGATTATGAGTCTGTTGCCGAGCCTTACTAACTCCTGCGGACTTAGCAAGGTGCTAAGTTTTTAGGGATTTATTTTATATAGAGAACCCCATGTCTCTTATAGTTCATCGAGAAGACTATCTAAGGATTGAAGTCGCTTCTCACCCTCGATATGGTTTTTTACTTCTTGAAGTGCACCACGAAGTTCAGCAGTAAGGTCTCTCTTGTTGCTCACAATATCGTATAGCGTCTGTTTTACCTCTTCATTTGGGAAGCCTAAGTGATAGATATTTCCTACGCACGACTTGATGGTGAGATAACCTGATTGATATAAGAAGAGTTCTGGACCTCCGCCAGTAACATCGGAAGTCTCCAATGTGTTGCGGAGAATTATGCAATCCTCAAAATCAGGTAGGCGCAACTCTGCATCCTTGATGAACTTCGGCAACATGGATGTGGCTCCCGATGATGCCCAAAAACTGTTCAGATCCTGGGTGTCAAGCGCATTGATAAGGCTGAAAGGATTATAGATGTCAACCATGTTTCGGCGACTGAAATGGTAACCGTCGTAGTAGTCCTTCAGCTTGTCGTGGGTTTCTTGCAAAGTCCATCCGTTCACCTCTGCCATTTTTTCAAGTTCAGGCTTGAAGTTCTCTTTTATCTCCTCCTCAGTGATGCCGCAGATGGCTGCATATTCTGGGAGGAAACTGATGTTGGTTAAATTGTTGAGCACGGAGAAAAGGGAAATCTGCGTAAACTTGGTGATGCCTGTGATAAAGACCAGACGCTCGTATTCATCATCGGCCTTTAAAATGGCAAAGACTTCACGATATACCTCGGTACATGCTTCGTGTTCCGGGGTTTTCCAGGAGTGCTGAAGAGGAGAATCATACTCGTCGATAAGGATGACAACCTTCAAGCCCGTCTGTTTGTATGCCGTCGTAATGATGGCATCAAAGCGGTCGGCAAGCTGGGCGGTAGGTTCGGGAGTGATGGCATACTTCTCTTCGTAGTATCCGAATCGCAGATTCAGGTACGAACGCAAGGTTTCTGCATTGGCGCCTCCACGGCTCATGTCGAGTCGAATCACAGGATATACCTTCCAATCCTTCTCCAAGTCCATGATTTTGAGACCTTCGAAGAGTTCCTTTCTTCCTTCGAAGTAACACTGTAGCGTATCAACGAGCACAGACTTTCCGAATCGGCGAGGACGGCTCAAGTAATTATACTGTTTGCCTTTGTTCGCCAATTTCCAAATGATGTCAGTCTTATCAACATAGAGATAGTTTTCTTCTCTTATCTTGTTGAAAGATTGTATGCCTGATAATATCACTCAAATGATACCACCTGTAGCACTCAAATGATACCACTTGCGT
>USJX01000152.1 GCA_900555035.1 uncultured Prevotella sp. | reverse complement strand
ATTTCTGAGGCTTTTTTGTTTTCCCACAGATTCTTTTTCTCACGATGATTGTTTTAGGTCCCACAGATTTCACAGATGGGCACAGATTTTTTGACCTGTTCGGTCTTGGATGACACAGATTTTTGACCTGTTCGGTCTTGGATTTCACAGATTTTTTGTATCTTTGCATTCGCAAAAATAGAAAACAATATTATGAATCAATTTACAAAGATTATTGCAGCCCAACTCAAATTGCGTGAGCAGGCTGTTGAGAATACACTGGAGCTTCTCGAAGAGGGATGCACCATTCCTTTTATCTCCCGTTACCGTAAGGAGAAAACGGGAAATATGGATGAGGTGAATATCGAGGCCATCGCTCAGGCTAACGAGAAACTCAAGGAGATGGCGAAACGTAAGGAAACTATCCTGAAGACTATTGAGGAACAGGGTAAACTGACGGATGCCCTCAAGGAGCGCATCGAAAACTGTTGGGATGCCACAGAATTGGAGGATATCTATCTTCCTTTTAAACCTAAGCGCAGAACTCGTGCACAGATTGCACGTGAGGCTGGCTTGGAACCGCTGGCTCAGGTGCTCCTCTTCCAGCGTGAACGCAACCCGCTGCAGGCTGCTAAGAAGTTTGTGGGCGACAAGGTGAAGGATGCCGATGCAGCCCTGCAGGGTGCTAAGGATATCATTGCCGAAATGGTGAGCGAGAGCGAGGAAAGCAGAAACCAGATTCGTGGCGAGTTCCGTCGTGGTGCTATCATCACCTCTAAGGTGGTGGCTAAGAAAAAGGATGAGGAGGAAGCTCAGCGCTTTTCTGATTACTTCGATTTCTCTGAGCCATTGAAGAAATGTTCTTCCCATCGCCTGTTGGCTATGCGCCGTGGTGAGGCTGCCGGATTCCTCCGTATCAGTATCTCTGCCGATGACGAGCAGTGCCAGGATAAGTTGAAGCGCCACTATGTGCATGGATATGGTGAGTGCCAGACGCTGGTAGGCGAGGCGGTGGATGATGCCTTTAAGCGTCTTTTGAAACCTAGTATTGAGACTGAGTTTGCGGCTTTGAGCAAGCAGAAGGCGGATGAAGAGGCTATCATCGTGTTTGCAGATAACCTGCGCCAGCTCTTGCTCGCTGCTCCTTTAGGTCAGAAGCGGGTAATGGCGGTGGATCCTGGTTTTGCCAATGGCTGTAAGACCTGTTGTCTCGATGCCCAGGGCAATCTGATTCATCACGAAATCGTTTATCCTCATCCTCCTCGTAATAAGAAAAATGAGGCTACTGCTGCCATCCAGCGCATGGTGAAGATGTATCAGGTGGAGGCGATGGCTGTGGGTAATGGTACGGCAAGCCGTGAAACCAGCGACTGGTTGCACGAAATAAGTTATCCACACCCTGTGGATATCTATGTGGTCAGCGAAGATGGTGCTTCTATTTACTCGGCTTCGAAGATTGCCAGAGATGAATTCCCTGATGAGGATGTCACCGTGCGTGGTGCCGTAAGTATCGGCAGACGACTGATGGACCCGCTGGCTGAGTTGGTGAAGATTGACCCGAAGAGCATCGGTGTGGGACAGTATCAGCATGATGTGGATCAGACTCAGCTCAAGAAGAGTCTGGATGGAGTGGTGATGAGTTGTGTAAACTCGGTGGGTGTCAACCTGAATACCGCATCGCAGCATCTTCTTACCTACGTGAGTGGTCTCGGTCCTACCCTTGCCAAGAACATTGTGAAATACCGCAGGGAGAATGGAGCCTTTGCTTCGCGTGCCCAGTTGAAGAAGGTGCCACGTCTGGGACCTTCGGCTTTTGAGCAGTGTGCCGGTTTCCTCCGCATTCCTGGTGCCAAGAATCCTTTGGACAACAGTGCCGTGCATCCAGAGCGTTATGCCCTGGTTGAGCAGATGGCGAAGGATCAGGGTGTAACCGTGAAGCAACTGGTAGAGGATAAGGCTCTGCAGAAGAAGATTGACATTAAGAAATATGTAACTGCCGAGGTGGGTATGCCTACCTTGACGGATATCATGGCAGAGCTTGACAAGCCAGGTCTGGACCCTCGTGGTGAGGTAGAGAAGTTTGAGTTTGATGCGAGCATCAAGACCATCGAGGATTTGCAGGTGGGCATGGTGGTGCCAGGCATCGTTACCAACATTACCAAGTTTGGTGCCTTTGTTGATATAGGCGTTCACAACGATGGTTTGGTTCATGTTTCACAGATGTCCAACCGATACATCAAGGATCCGAGCGAAGTGGTCAAGCTCCATGAGCATGTGATGGTTCGTGTGGCAGAGGTTGATTTGAAGCGCAAGCGCATCGCCTTGTCGATGAAAGTTGTGAAGTAATAGGAAGAAAGACTGGAAGTAACAGGAGAGAATATGGATAATCATCAGATTTCTGCCGATTGCATAGAGTCGGCGTATTGCTTCATTCACCAGAAGCTTCGGGTGTTTGAATATTCTACCAATCCTACGCAGCGGGATGACATCGAGTATGCCATCTCGCAATATGTAGAGGGGATGAATCCCCAGCTTTATCAGCTTCTTTCGCAAGGCAGGAAGGAATTCCTTCTCGACCATGTGAATTTCGAAAGAGATATGCGGGAGGCGCAGGAGAAGCTGGAGGGGATGATGTGTAATTTATAAGGTATAATTTATAATGTATAATTTATAGTTTTATCCCATAAGAATATAAAAAAAGAGGCACGCTTCGTTTTTTTGAAGCGTGCCTCTTTGCATTTTATCGTATTTCATCCCCGCCAGGCGTCCCGGCGGATTTGAACCCCGCCAGGCATTCCATAAAGTCTCCCGCCAGGCGTTCCATAAAGTCTCCCGCCAGGCGTCCCGGCGGATTTGCAATCCGCCGTAAAAAAAGGTTCGACCTAT
>USJX01000151.1 GCA_900555035.1 uncultured Prevotella sp. | reverse complement strand
GGAGAAGTAAGATGGAGCACGCAATAAGTTTGTTTTTCCGTTCGATTTTCGTCGATAACATGATCTTCGCCTACTTCCTGGGTATGTGTTCATACTTGGCAGTATCCAAGAACGTGAAGACCTCTTTGGGCTTGGGCTTGGCAGTAACCTTCGTGTTGCTCATCACCGTGCCTGTAGATTACCTGTTGCAGACTAAGGTGCTCAGCGCCGATGGCATTCTGGGTGTTGACCTCACTTACCTGAGCTTCATCCTCTTCATCGCCGTCATCGCCGGTATCGTGCAGCTGGTAGAGATGATTGTAGAGAAGTTCTCACCATCGCTCTATGCAGCGCTGGGTATCTTCCTGCCATTGATTGCCGTAAACTGTGCCATCATGGGTGCATCGCTCTTCATGCAGCAGCGCATCCTGATGGATCCTGCCAATACTCAGGCTATTACCTCTGTATGGGATAGCATCGTTTATGCCGTAGGTTCCGGATTGGGTTGGACACTCGCCATCGTCCTGATGGGAGCCATCCGCGAGAAGATGCAGTATTGCGACGTGCCAAAGCCATTGCAGGGACTCGGCATCACATTTATCACAGTAGGCCTCATGGCAATGGCTATGCTTTGCTTCTCAGGCTTGAAAATCTAAAATAGGAGGACTATAGATATGGGTAATACATCATTTATATTGGCTAGTATCGGAGTTTTCCTCGTGGTGATTCTCCTGCTGGTTATCATCCTGCTCGTGGCTAAGAAGTATCTGAGCCCTAGCGGAAATGTAAATATCGAAATCAATGGCGACAAGACCATCAACGTGCCTCAGGGCAGCAGTTTGATGACAACGCTGAATGAGAACGGCATCTTCCTGCCTTCTGCCTGCGGCGGTAAGGCAAGCTGTGGCCAGTGTAAGGTTCAGGTGCTCGAGGGCGGCGGCGAGATTCTCGATTCTGAGAAGCCTCACTTCACCCGCAAGCAGATTAAGGACCACTGGCGCCTGGGATGCCAGTGCAAGGTAAAGGGCGATTTGAAGATCAAGGTGCCTGAGAGCGTGATGGGCGTAAAAGAGTGGGAGTGCGAGGTTATCTCCAACAAGAACGTTTCATCATTTATCAAGGAGTTCAAGGTGGCATTGCCTCCAGGCGAGCACATGGACTTCGTTCCAGGTTCTTACGCTCAGATCAAGATTCCTGCATACGACTGCATCGATTACGACAAGGACTTCGACAAGGATCTCATTGGCGAGGAGTACATCGGAGCATGGAAGAAGTTCAACATTCTTTCCTTGAAGGCTCACAACCCAGAACCTACCGTTCGTGCTTACTCTATGGCGAACTATCCTGACGAGGGTGACATCATCACCCTGACCGTACGTATCGCCACAACTCCATTCTTGCCACGTCCACAGGTAGGATTCCAGAACGTACCAACAGGTATCGCTTCTTCTTACATCTTCTCATTGAAGCCAGGCGACAAGGTAATGATGAGTGGTCCTTACGGCGACTTCCATCCTAACTTCACATCGGGCAAGGAGATGATCTGGATTGGTGGTGGTGCCGGTATGGCTCCATTGCGTGCTCAGATTATGCACATGACCAAGACCCTGCACACCACAGATCGTGAGCTTCACTTCTTCTACGGAGCGCGTGCATTGGGTGAGGCCTTCTTCCTTGAGGACTTCTGGGAGCTTGAGAAGGAATTCCCTAACTTCCACTTCCATCTTTCATTGGACCGCAAGGACCCAGTGGCAGATGCTCAGGGCGTGAAGTACTACGAGGGCTTTGCAGTTAACTGCATCCGTGACACCTACTTGAAGGATCACGAGGCACCAGAGGATTGCGAGTACTATCTCTGCGGACCTCCAATGCTGATCAAGACCGTTACAGATTATCTGGATTCTCTGGGAGTTGATCCTGAGAGTATCATGTATGATAATTTCGGATAAGAGATTATAATTAAAAAGAGGGTGTGTCATGGATTTATGACACACCCTCTTTTTGATTCCAAACAGAGATTTGACCTTGCGGCCATTGGATTAGCGCTGCAAAATATCAAAGCATTAAAAGTTCTAATGTTGTTATTCCTGTTATTTATCTGCTGGCTGTTTCTTAAGATAAAAGATTGCTGCCAAACTTGTAATAGCACCGATAAGTACTATTGCTACCCCTGCATTGTTGTTGAGTGCTAAATAAATGGCAGCCCCCAAGCATAAAATAACAATAATGAATGCAACAATCATCCCGCAGATGCTTTCTATAATACCGAAGTTTACAACTTTATTGTTTATCTTATGTCTGTAATGTTGTTCTTCCTCTGCCATAGTCATGATTCTTTCTGGAGCACTAGGCAGGGCTTCTTTATATGCAGAGAAGTCGGCTGGTGTAGGTAATGGGCCTTCGTAAGTCTGGCTCATACTTACATGTGCCATGTTGTTATTCTCTTTTTGTGCCATTACTTTCTTTGCCATGTCATTTCAGTTTTTATTTTCCCCATAGCTACTTGCAAATCGTTTCCTACTGCTCTCCAATCCTCATAAAGACCATCGTCTTGTCTCATGGATTGAATAATTTTACGTAGTTGACTGCTTTTTCTACCAGGCGTTAGCACAGAAGCAACACCTGAATAAAAATTTGGAGCAAAGTCTAAAATTTTTTTTGTACTTCTGATTTTTCCCATATTTCAATGTTTTATTATGTTCTTGATTCTATATGCAAAAGTACATAAAAATACCCGAACCAGCAAATTTACTAACTTACTAACGTTTGTTTTTGCTTTATATTTTAGTTTTTTTAATTATACGAACTAGTTTGTTATCCCATTGTAAGGTTAGGGTTGACAAGTAACTACTCAGCACCCCTATAGAAAACTTCTCGTTAATAAAGCATAAACT
>USJX01000150.1 GCA_900555035.1 uncultured Prevotella sp. | reverse complement strand
GACATTTTTTAACGCCGGATTTCAAATCCGGCGGGACGCCTGGCGGGCTTGCGTTTTTGTTTTACATCCGGCGGGACGCCTGGCGGAAATAGGAGTTTATCTGATCATCTTTTTTCCCCTTTTCTTCGAGATGTAGATGCCTGGCTTTGATGGCGTCTCCACCCGTTGTCCCGAGAGATTATAGTACTTGTCATCTTCCGAATCATTCTGCCAGATGATAGGGTTGTGGATGGCGGTATCCTCACCCTTGGCAAAGACGAAGTGGATGGCTCGTTGGCCCATTGCCAAGATTTCCTGGTTGCTTGTACTTACCATATCTTGTGGCAGCCAAGCCCGGTGAGCCTTCAGTTTTGTACCCGTGAACTTATAGAAGCCCAATCCCAGGGTTTTCTTGTAGGCAAGTACATAACAGTTGATGTTGGTAGAAGAGATGTCTTCGTCTGTAGCATTGCCCTTGAGGATAGTCGGCTTGTCGCTTACACTGGAAGTAGGATAGAACTTATGCGTTACAGGGGTTGTTTCTGAAGTAGCCTTTCCATAAACAATATATCCCTGGTTGGCATTGATAATATCCACTGGTGTCAGCGTCATGGTGAAGTTAGTAACCTGATCGGTTGCTGTTTTTTTATTATGAGCTGTAGCAGCATACGCTGTCACTCCCTCAGGTACTCTGGCGTTGAAAGGCAGACAGATGGTAGTCCAACCGCAAGCGTATTCGGATTCTTCATAATTACCCACAGGTTGGATAATCAGGTTATATGGATCGTGCTTGGTATATTCGATGTTTTTGGTAGCTATACCCAGACCACCTTGCTGGTTGGCAGCACGTACGCAATAAACGCCCGATTCGGTAAGATTAATCTCACACTTTGTTGTATTCTCCTGATACAACCATTTTTCTGTCTTCTCATCCCATTTGAAGAGGAAGTAGCAGAGGGCTTCCTGCTGTGGCTGCCATTGCAGGCGCTCATCGTTTAGCACGATGTTATCCTTCCACTCCAGACGGTTGGGTACATCGTTGTTTACTTCATCTTCTTTAATAACAGGAGATAATCCAGATGCTGCATCTATCTGCTTGCAGCGCACTTGTGGCTCGAAGGCATCAGAACCGCCCAATACATTGCGGATGTTGTAATCTGAGATGTTTGAGAGGATGCAGTCGTCAGAGCCGGCAGCTGGTGAGCAGGCGGCAAGCGAACGGGTAGCAAGAGAAATCTCGTTGCCTGATTTATCCCTACTGTTGTATTCGTGGAATCTCAGTTTTAATCCTGCATCCTTCTTTCCCCAGCCGTAGTTGCGAGGCTGCGTGTACATCCTGGTGTTGATGAATGTGCAGGCTGGTGAGGCTGGCGATTGACCCAAAGGGCGTGCCAGGGTCCATTCCTTGTCTTTAAGCAGGCTAAGCTGTTCTGTTTCTGTCTTGATATTACAGTTGTTGAACACATAGCCCCATTCCTGCATCTCCTCCGTATTCGGAGCCACGATGTTGTTGCCAGCCCGGTCACGGTGGATGAGGTTGCATTTCTCAAACCAGATATTGCCATTGCCGCAAATCCAATCTGTCACGCCTGCAAGGTCGCATTCTTCCAGATAACCACGGAAGTCGGAATTAGTAAAGTCGGAATAATAGGTATCCTCCCAACTGAGGAGCTTCACGTTCTTCATCACGCTTCGGTTGCCTTGCGTATGGAAGGCAACAGCCTGTTTGACATCTGAACTCTGATTCTTATAGTCGAACCGGTTCTCCAGGGTCAGATCTTCAGCATAGAAGTCTGTAGCCTCTTGCATCAGCTGCAGGGTAGCAGTCTGGTTGATGCCTTCCTTTTCCGGAAGATTGTAGATTTTCACGCCTTCCTTGCTCTGTCCGATGAGCGAGATTTTTGGCTTTATGATTTGGGTTACGCCATTGTCGGCATTTCCTGTCAACTGATATTCTCCATCTGGCACGAAGATGTAATAGCGGTGACCATCTGTCTTGGTGTTGTTGTTTGCTGCTTCGATAGCCTTGTCGAGGGTATGATCCGAATCTGTACCAACGATGAAGTCAAATGGATGCTTGTGATAAAAGGTTTCACTTTTCGCAATATGCAGGATGATGGTCAGCTTCTGCAGGCACTCCTTGCCATAGATATCCTTGAAGATGGCTTCGCCAGTATTTCCACCCTCTGCTTCTGTGGCAGAGAAGTTAAAGGTGCTATCGGTTCCTGGCTCCAAATCCCAATATTTAAACACATGTTCTCTTTCGGCACTTTCAGTCTGGAAGAGACCTCTCTTCACTGCCTGCATCGTGCGGTTGAACTTCAACTTGATGACACCATTGGCAGACACATCTGAAGCCTCAATCTGGATATGAGTTTCTGTGGCCTCGATAGGGTATGTCTTGCCATTGATGGTAATCTGTTCCATGACAGGCGGATCATTTGGAATATCGAAATCGAATTTTACGTGATAGGTAGTTACCGTGATACCTTTTTTATTCTTTACCGTTACGATGCATTCCGGCTCTTTTACCGTTGCAGAGGTTGCGGAAACTGTGCCCCCATTGGTGGCAGTACCCGTTACTTCTGGTATCTTTTCATCAGGGTTTGCCCATGGCTTAACATGGAAGATGAGATATTGGTATTTACCATACTGCATTTCAATCTCATTCTTATTGTACGTTGTTCCTCCACAGGTCAGTGTTTCAATCTCAGGCAATTTTTCTTCTTGTGGTTGATAGGTTACGCTGAAACTCTCGCTGTATGGGCCCTCGGTAAATTCCACGTTTTGTGTAGCGGTAGTTCCCGAACAGGTAGCTTCTGCTACATGTTTATCATCCAGCATTACCTGATAATATCACTCAAATGATACCACCTGTAGCACTCAAATGATACCACTTGC
>USJX01000149.1 GCA_900555035.1 uncultured Prevotella sp. | reverse complement strand
ACGCCGTAGCAGAGGATTGCGCTAACTACTGCGTGATGATGTTCTCTGATTTCACCCGCAAGGTGACTATGCAGAACCTCTTCCACGATGGTGGTTTCTCATCAATGGGTATGAGCCTCCGTGCCATGAACCAGTATGCTAAGGATATGACTCCTTATGAGGATGGGAACGGTAAGGTTATCTACGGATAATCAACAAATTCACCGTTACGGAAAATAGCTAGAACTCATAAGCTATAAAAACAATAAAGGGTGTGTCGCATCGGTGTGACACACCCTCAACTTTTTATGCAAACTAAAGTAAACTATCTATACTAAAATATAACCTACAGAACTTCACCTATTCATCAGTCATCCCAACAGCTCTTAAAGCCATTATCTTTTTGTTGGTAGGATGGCTAAGCCTCTCTCTGCCAATTTTCGCACAATATCATTTCCGGACAATCGACAGCAGAAGTGGATTGCCCGACAACTATGTTTCGGCCGTACTGAAAGACAAAGATGGATTTATGTGGATAGCTACGCCCAACGGTCTGTCACGCTACGATGGCTTCAGCCACCGGCTATATGAAATCAGAAAGGAAGACGGAAGCCTGGAACCAAACATCAGACGGCTGGAAGAAGACCAGACTGGGCAGATGTGGATAACCACATACGATGACTCCATCTTTCTCTACGACAGGATGCTGGACCAGATTACCCCTACAGCCACATCCCTGCTCAAGCAAAAAGGCATCCCAACAGGCAAGCACATGAAGGTATTTGTAGATGCCAACAAAAACCTATGGTGCATTGACGGCAAAAAGATTAGCCGTAGCCAGACTTGGCGGCATCAGATTTGACATCATCAATACTCCTTTCGGCGAAGACAAATGTGATGATCCTGAGTAATAGTTTCTTCCCGACCAAAGTGGAAGAAAACTAATTGATCATCTGAAAAAAACAGTTAACAACCCAGCACTTCGCGGTTGTTTCAAGGGTCTATACGCCTCGATAAAAGGGTGTATAGACCCTTTTTGCAATATTATACTTCCTTCCAATCAACCAATCCCTTTCCCATATCATCCAGTTCTATGGCAAGGGCTATTACCTTGCGCTTGTCTGACTTGAAAGGTTCGGCATACTGCTTGGCTTTCATCTGCTCTTCGGCAGGATCCACGCCGCCATTGTTGCTCAGCTTCAGCTCTAATACATAGATGAAGTTGGTAGTTTCTACCACCATATCAATTCTGCCCGTAGCCATCATCTTCTCTACTTCCACCCTGCAACCGATGGCATTGAAGATGGTGCTCAGAATCAAGCGGTAGCGCTCCTCCATATCCATGCTGGCAAGCTTCTTGTTGCTATAGGGCACGTCCGCAATGAGTGCCTTCAGGCATTTCATGGCTTCGGGAAGATTGCCCACACTGAGGTGAACATTCAGAAAAGCCTGGGTAGATTGAAGGTCATTATTCTTGCGCATGGCTAACGTTGGCAATACAATTTCATTCAAGGCTTGCTTTACCTCGAAGTTAGGAATGCCAAGCAAATAAGATCCGTTTATGTAGCCCTTAATGGTAAGATAACCAGACTGATAGAGGAATAATTCTGCTCCTCCGCCTGTCACGTCGGAAGTTTCTATGATTGTGTCCAATAGGGCACTATGGTCAAAATCCTTTAAGCGAATCTCCAGGTCATCCACAAACTTTGGAAGCAACGAGGTTGCGCCCGACGAAGCCCAGTAATTCTTCAGATCAGAATCTGCCAAGGCATTGATGAGACTGAACGGATTGAATACATCCACCATGTTGCGGCGACTGAAATGATAGCCGTCATAATATGCCGTCAGTTGTGCTACAGCTTCATCGAATGTCCAGTCTTCGTATTCTGCCAATTTGTTGATTTCGGGTTGGAAATCACGTAAAACTTCTTCCTTAGTAATACCACAGATGGCAGCATATTCCGGCTCAAAACTGATATTGCTCAGATTGTTGAGTACTGAGAAGAGAGAGATTTGCGTAAACTTGGTGATGCCGGTGATGAAGACAAACTTCTCGTAGTTATCATCTGCCTTGAGAATGGCAAACACCTCTCTGTAGATATCGGTACATGCTTCGTGTTGCGGAGTTTTCCAGGAATGCTGCAATGGAGAGTCGTATTCGTCGATGAGAATAGCCACCTGTTGTCCTGTCTGCTCATACGAACCAACGATTATTGCATCGAAGCGATCGGCAAGACTATCTGTAGGATCAGGAACCAATGAATATTCTTTTTCATATTTTCTGAAAACATTATTGAGATAAGAGCGCAAAGTATCTGGCTGTGCTCCTGCACGACTCATATCCAGTCTGATGACGGGGCGCTTCACCCATTCCGTTTCCATCTGCATAATCTTCAAGCCCTCGAAGAGTTCCTTCTTTCCCATAAAGTAGGCTTCGAGTGTATCGACCAGCACTGATTTACCAAAGCGGCGTGGGCGGCTCAGGTAATTATACGTTTTATTTCTGTTGGTAAGTTGCCAGATGATATCTGTCTTGTCAACATATAGGTATCCACCCTTTCTGATCTTTTCAAAAGACTGGATGCCTACTGGTAATCGTCTATCGTTTGTCTCTACCATAATTCCTAATTTTCTGCAAAATCCCTAAAGTCCTTTACATTTCTTGTTACTATCACATGCAAGACCTAACATAGATTGATACAATGTTGTCATATCATACATATTTATATTATTCCAAATGCAAAGCTACAACTTTTATTTTAAACAGACAAGAATTTTGCTGATTATTTTAATTGAATGTGAAATCTAATTGGCTATTTTAAACAGAATGGCACCAAGGCTGTCTTTGGCGATGCTTATAATTTCCTAACTACCAAAGAAAAAGATGAGAAATCACGCTTTATCTTA
>USJX01000148.1 GCA_900555035.1 uncultured Prevotella sp. | reverse complement strand
GTGTAACCATACGATTGCCTTCTTTTCTAACTGTTCGGAATTTCCGAACAGTTGCAGACTGCATCAATTTTCTGAAGATTTACCTATTTGTCATATTCTTCTAAGAAACGTTTAATCATGGAAGTTACGGCTTGCGGAGACCGCTTGACATGAACAATCCCCATAATTACAACTTGCTCGCCATCTATCAAATAATAGACACGGTTTGGAGCTAACAACAAGTGGCGTATAACCATATTCTGACCAGATACCCACGAAGTGTAGCAAGCATCATATATACCATGTGTAGAATATTGAGCCAGTTCATCTGTCTTCTCCAAGATCTCATGGAGAACATTTTGAGAAGTTAATAAACCAAAATGTTCTTCCACATAATCTATGACTTCATCTAATTGCGTTAAAGCCATGTCTGACCAAACTACTTCCATCCTCTTTTTGCTTTAATATAAGACTCAACTTGCGAATTTGGAATGCAGCGACCTGCTCTATTTTCCTTCAGAGCATGTTCTGCAGCTGCAATCATCAACTCACGTGGTATCCCATGAATCGAATTGGTCGACTCACTCATATCAACATCGCCTAAAGAAGACTCAATTTTAGCTATCAAGGAATATTTATCCTCAATGCTTAAATTCCTGATTTCATCCCAATAAGGAATGGTTCTATCTTGTGATACATTACTTGTCAACATAATACATTCTCCTTTATTTTAATCTTTGCCTGCAAATTTACGACTTTCTTTCGTAAATACCAAGGAATTAAGAGAAAATCTTCACTAAATAACTTTTTTTATTGTAACAATCTATTTGTTCCTCATTACAGTATCGCTCTGCGCTTGTCGCCACTCGAATGAGGAATATTGTTTCATAAACTCTATTCCTCCATTGATGCCATGAAACTTTCTAAGCTATCTACTCGAACTACCAAATTTTGGAGGAGTTTTTTATTCTTCCACTACCTCAAAGTCCTCTTTGTGGACTCCACGGATGGCTACGGCGTAGCTTCCAAAATCGAAGACGAGCTGACGGTCACGGTCGATACGGACGATGTATCCCTCGCATCCTTTGAAAATGCCTGTGAGCACACGTAGCTTTACGTGGTCTTTGGCAAATTTCTCGAATGGCTCTCTAAGAAATGTCACTCTTTCAGGATTGTCTTTCAAGACTGTCATGAAAGGTTGCATCATCTTATCGCTAATAGATGCAGGCATCCCCTTGCATCTGTCGTTTACTAAATGGTATTGTGGGTATCGTGCTCTTAGAAAATTTTGCAGGTCAACAGTTTTGCCCTGCAGGAATACAAGTCCGCTAATGGTTGGCTTCAGTTCTTTCTTTACTCCTCCGTTCTCGTTCTTTTGCCTGTATGTAAAGGAACGATGGATAAAACATGCATGGGAAGATGTTGGATTTTCCTTATTGTAGGCTTCCATTTCTTTCTCGAAAACCTGGGCTGTCTTGTTATGGATAAACAGATAACCCCAAGGCATTCTTTCTATACCTGGATCCGATTTTCTATCAGCCCCAGTAATGTGGATGCCCTTTGGTAAGCGTTGGCTTACATCGGCTGTAGAAAGTGAATTAGAGCAATCCTGCGTCATATTCTCGTCCTACTTTATGTTCTTAGCTGCAACCATACATGATGATTGGGAAAGCCTTGCTTCTTCTATGTATTTGTGCATAATCTTAATCCTTTTTGAGCATTAGTCAATATATTCTTGCACATGCTTATTCTTTTACATTCATCGTCCATTCTTATTGTGAATGGTACAATCTGTTGCAAAAATACGATTTTTCGCCGAATTATCTGTCAAATTTTATCATTTTTTGTTTGCCAGTCCCCAAATATGCTGCAAATGCTTAGCAAATCGGCATGGGCTGCATTCTCAAAACTGCTGATTTATGGCTGATTCTGCCAGCTTTGCTCTTTCACAAAGAGAATGGGCGAAGTTTACTAAACATTCCTAGAAGTGTCTTTTGTGGATACTAAAGATGAAACATTCTTTACAAGAATATCTTTTTCCTTATATGATAAAAGAAAAGTTACCTGTTTTCCTATTCCCTGGCATCCGCCAGTTCATTATACCCCCACACCAGGACGAGGACTACGATGCCTGCCAGCATCAGCCAGAGATTCTGCGTGTTTACTGCAGTTTCCACTCCATGTCTGAGGGCATGGGAACCCGTAAGCAGGAAGTCTATCTTCATGCCATAGAGCCAGCCCTGTATCTGCTCCCAGCCCTGGCAAAGCACGGCTGCAATGATGCCGACGGCCACGCACACCGCCGTCCACAGGTGTTCCAGGCGATGGCGCTTAGCCAACGCTATATGGAATTCCAGCAACGACTGCTCCGTTTCCACAGCCGGCAATGCCTGCATCACCCTGGCAGAGAAACCATCGTCGGGAATCTCAGCCATCCTGTTATCGGCAAAGAATGCCTGCAAGAGCTGCTCGTCGGAGGTGCTCAGCAGGTCAACATCCATGTCCTGTATCTTATCATTCTTTTTATCGGTCATAACCATTATGCTTTAAGTAACTTGCAAGTTTCTGTTTTCCACGCGAGAGATGCGACTTGATGGTGCCTGGCGCCATCCCCGTCACCTCTGCTATCTTATCTATAGAGAGTCCATCCATCAGCTGCAGCGTGATGCATGTTCGTTCGTTCTCGCTCAATATCTGCAGGGCATTGAGCAAATCCATCTTCAATCCGCTATTCACGCCCTGCGCATTCTGCCGGGCAACCGCCGGCGTATCGATGTCCTGCGTAGCCTTATGACTGCGGTTGTAATCATACCACACGTTATAGGCGATGCGGTAAAGCCAAGTGGAGAACTGTGCCGTACCCTTGAAACCCGACAGATGGGTATAGGCCTTGACAAAGGTATCCTGAGCCAAGTCGTCACTCAGCTGCGCATCTCCCAGTGTCTGCCGCAGGAAAAACCCACGAATAGGTGATTGATACTTCTTGACCAGCAAGTCGAACGACTTGCGGTCGTGAAGCATCACCACCTTCGTGACGAGAGAAATATCGGATAACTTTTCCACTTAATATTAACCTTAATTCCGCAACACTTTGATTTAACTTTATTTATAAGTTCCTGAGCAA
>USJX01000147.1 GCA_900555035.1 uncultured Prevotella sp. | reverse complement strand
TGGGTGCCTTGGAATTTCAGCCTGCTCATATCCAGGAGGATGCATCTGTAAATATAGAATTGGCTTCGCTTTATGAACTTGCCAATAGATTATTCCTGGACAGGCAGGATGTGAGCATTGATATGAGCAACAGCCTTATCATGGAAGATCTGTACAAGGTGGGAACTTCCGCAGGTGGTCAGCGTCCTAAGGCGATTATAGGCATGGATGAAACTACGGGTATTATTCGTTCTGGTCAAGCCGATTTGCCAGCCAACTTTAAACATTATATATTGAAGTTTGATACAAGCAGGAAGAATGAACTTCCTTTTACCAGGGTAGAAATGGCTTATTATCTAATGGCCAAGGATGCTGGTATTAACATGATGCCTTCTCGTTTGATAGAGATTGAAGGAACCCAGAATTTCCTGACCCAACGCTTTGATAGAGTGGAGGGCAGAAAAATATATACCCAGACTTTAGATGCCATGAGTTCCTTGGCTGATGCTTACGAAGATTTGTTTGTTGTGGGTAGAAAACTGAATTTGTCGGCAGAAGAGCAGAGTCAGCAATATAGGAGAATGGTGTTTAATGTTCTTGCAGAGAATGTTGATGACCATACCAAGAACTTCTCGTTTATGATGTATCCCAACGGAGAATGGCATATATCACCAGCTTACGACATTGTGTTTTCTGCTGATCCAGATTCACATTTCTATCATTACCATGAACTTACGGTTCTTGGCAAGCGAAATAATATAACGAAGCAGGATTTGATGCTTTTTGCACAAAGACAGGATATCAGAAATGCTTCTCATATCATTGAAGAAGTGGAAGACGTGGTGATGAACTTCAAGTCTTATGCCGAGAAAGTGGAAATCGATGAGCGTTGGATACGCAAGATAGAACGGATTTTGAACGAATAAGAAGATAGAGGAGAATTAAAAAAATAATCCGAAACATAAGCATTGGCAGCTATCTGTTTCGGATTTTTCATTCAATATGGCATTCATATTGAACGCTATTATCTTTTGTTTTGGGGCTTTGCTGAATATTATCTTGCCATTTCGTATATCTTGACGATATCAGCTGCATGAAGCACCTTCAAAGCACCAATAGTGATGGTGTCATTATTAGTACATTTTTGTGCCATTTCTTCTATCTGGGCATCTGTTACCTCTTTGCCGATAAGGGTATGGATATCTGTTGGCATACCGATGGAAGCGAAAAAGCGCTCCATTGCCTGGATACCGGTTTCAGCAGCTTCCAAGGTTGTCATGCCTTCTGTGTCAACGCCCATGACGTTCTTGGCGAAACGTGCAAAGCGTGGCAGATTCTCATGGCAGGTATATCTTGCCCAGCTAGCCCACATGGCAGCAAGTCCTGCACCATGGCTTACATCAAACAAGCCGGAAAGCTCGTGCTCGATGGCATGGGTAGCCCAATCGCTTGAGGTTCCACAGCCAGTCAGGTCATTATGAGCAAGGGTTCCAGCCCACATGACGTTTGCTCGGCTGACATAATCTGTTGGATTAGCCAGAGCCTTAGGTCCTTCCAACATACAGGTGCGCAAAATTGCCTCGGCGATGGCATCCGTCGTTTCCATATCGTCATCCTTGCTGAAATAACGCTCCATGGTGTGCATCATCATATCCGTGATACCGCAGGCAGTTTGCCAGGCAGGAAGAGTGAAGGTCAACTCCGGGTTCATGATGGCAAACTTGCATCTGAACTCATCCGTACAATAGTCCTTCTTGAGCCAGCTTTCCACCTCATCATTGGTAATCACAGAGCCATCACTCATCTCGCTACCGGCTGCAGGGATGGTGAGAATACAGCCGATAGGCAGATATTTGGTTGCATGGTCCTTATGCTCATAGAGGGTCCACACGTCTCCTTCATAGAAGCGGCCCGAAGAGATGGCCTTACTGGAATCGATGACAGAACCGCCACCCACAGCCAGAATAAAGTCAACGTTTTCATCTTTACAGAGTTGAATACCCTTTCTAACCAGAGACAAACGTGGGTTAGGCTTCACGCCACCCAGCTTGACATAGGATATCCCGGCTTCCTGAAGTGTTTGCTCTACCTTTGCCAGAAGACCAGAACGGATGGCACTCTGACCTCCATAGTGGAGCAGGATTTTTGAGCCTCCGTACTTTTTGACGAGTTCTGCTACCTGTGTTTCGGTGTTACGACCGAACACCACCTGAGTGGGTGCATAAAAATTGAAATTCTTCATATATCTGCATTTAATTGAATACGTTATACTTATCGTCTTATTTGATGAGGTGAGAAGGATGGGCCACATCAGTATATATCAGATTCTTCTGAGGTTTGATGCCCTTCTTCTTGAAGAGTTCTCTCACCGTGACGAATCGGTAGCCTCTCTGCTTCAGTATAGGGATGATTAGATCCACTGCTTCCACGGTTGCTTCATTTCCCTCGAAGTCATGGAGCAGGAAGATGAGTCCGTCCTTTACACTTTGGTTCATTCGCCTTACTCGTTCATCAGCTGAGACAGAAGATACCCAGTCCTCACATCCTTCGCCACAAATAAACCCTAGACTGATGTTGTCATACATGGCTTGGTTGACATTGATATAGGGTGGACGGAAAAAGACAGGCGATTTACCGACATATTTCTTAACGAGAGAAGAAGTGGTCTTCACTTCAGAACGGATGGAATCGGCAGAGAGTTGTGACATGGAGCTATGTGTGAGACTGTGATTCTCGATATCATGTCCTTCCTTTTGAGCACGAATCATGACCTTGGCACTCTCCTGGGTGATGTTTTTTCCTATCACGAAGAAGGATGCCTTTACCTGATGTTTCTTGAGCACATCAAGCATATGAACTGTAGTGGTTGTGTTCGGACCATCATCAAAGCTGAGTGCCACAAGCTTTTCCTGAGCATGAGCCATCCCCATCTGAAGGGTCAGAAACAACAAGAATGATAATTTCTTCATTTTCATCGTTAAGTGTTTGCTACGATTATGGGGCAAAGATAAGAAAAATATATGAGTGCTGTATCTCCTTTGAATCATTTTTTTGATTAATTTGCCATTTTTAAGGGGTATGAATGGCCATTTTCTAAAAATCAAGGCAAGTTCTCAATAGAAGTGCAAAAATCTGAGGGGGTTTCAGGCTTAATAAT
>USJX01000146.1 GCA_900555035.1 uncultured Prevotella sp. | reverse complement strand
TGTAAAGAGTGATATACGAAGCAGCCATGAATTGCAGGGTGCTCTCCCTATCCTCCTTCAGGACGAGTGCGATGAACTTCTTGCTCAGATCCGATGGGTTCTTACCCAGGGCTGTGGTGAGAAGTGCCTGCTTCTTGTCCTTTGAAAGCATAGGGTTGTCTATCGTAAATCTCAGTTCAGGCACGTCGATGTAGCTCTTGTAGAGCGTCTGCATCTCCTGATAGACCTGATCTTCGAGCTTCATGCCGAGTGCAGCCTTGATGAGGGCACGGGCATAACGCACCGATATTACACCTATATCCATAAGCTTTACTGTTTGTTGTCAGAAGAAACCTCGTCCAGCAGTCGATTTATCATATCCATCTGTGCCTTGTCGTCAGAGAGCTTAGCCTTGAGCACCTTCTCTGCAATCTGAACAGAGAGCTCGGCTACCTGTCCACGGATATCGCGAATGGCATTCTGCTTTTCTGTCTCAATCTGTGCCTTGGCATCAGAGAGCAGACGAGCACCCTCTTCGCGAGCCTTGTCCTGTGCTTTCTCTACGATGGCATCGCGGGTATCAGCAGCCTCCTTGAGGATGGCAGCCTGCTTCTCGCGAGCTTCCTGCAAGATGGATTCACCTTCTTTTTGGATATTGGCAAGCTTCTCGTTGGCTTCGTGGGCTTTACGCAAGCTCTCGTCGATGTAGGCCTTACGGTCGGTCACCATCTTGATGATGGCTGGAAATCCAGCCTTCCAGAGGATGATGAAGACGATGATGAAGACCAGTGTCATCCAAAAAAGCAAACCGCTATCAGGAATCAATAAATCCATATATACTGGTTAAAGTTTTACTTAAACGTTTTATTTTAACTAACTCTAAGAGAATCACCCTCCCCGTCCCCATCGATTAGCATTGCAATCTCTAACCGCCAGTGGCGTGGGAGAGTGATATTATTACATAACGATAGCCAGGATGGCGATGATGACAGCGAAGAACGCAACACCCTCAACCAACGCAGCTGCGATAATCATTGAAGAACGGAGATCACCCATCTTCTCAGGCTGGCGAGCCATAGCGTCCATAGCCTGGCCACCAATGCGACCGATACCAATACCTGCGCCAATAGCGGCCAAACCTGCGCCTACTGCGGCACCCAACTTTGCAATCTCTGCTGCTAATAAAAGTGATAACATAATCTTAATAATTTAAGTTGTTAATATTTTCTTTATTTATAATTCTATTTTACGATTTCTGGCTCAGCCTCATGAGACTTCACATGAGCCAGCGAGATGAATACTGCACTCAGCATGGTGAATACCAATGCCTGAATGTAGCTTACCAATACTTCGAGGAGCATCATAAAGGCGCTCATCGCAACACTTACTATTGTCATACCCGTACCTGCCACATAGTTGGCGATAGCATTCTCACTGATGTTGAACATGATGAAAATGATAGCCGCAAACGAAAGTGCGATGGCGTGACCCGCCATCATGTTGGCGAAGAGTCGGATAATCAGAGCCAGCGGTTTCGTGAAGATTCCGAAGAGCTCGATGAATGGCATCAGTGGCACTGGCACCTTCAACCACGTTGGTACCTCTGGCCAGAAGATTTCCTTCCAGTATTCCTTGGTACCGGTGAAGTTGGTGATCAGGAATGTCGTTACACCGAAGAATACGGTGCAGGCGATATTACCCGTCAGGTTACCACCACCTGGAGGGAATGGTACGATACCCATGATGTTCGCCACGAAGATAAAGAAGAAGCAAGTAAGCAACCATGGTGCGTACTTTTGGGCTTCCTTACCCAGGGTGGCCTCAATTACATCGGTATATACCGACATGATGAACATGTGCATCAGTCCCACAAATCCCTTTGGGGCAGGGTCATCCACCTTGTGCTTCCTGCACCAGCTGGCTGGTATCAGGATACACAACAACAGGATGATAGCATCGATGAAGAGCACGCAAACGGTCTTCGTGATGGAGATGTCGAGAGGACGAACCTCCTGGCCTCCCACCTTCTCTACTATCTTGTTGGGATTCGCCTGCGCTTCAGCGTTCTTGATCACCAGGTTGAATGGTCCGGGACGGTCTCCATTGGCATCCTTCTCTTCCGAGAATTCGCTGCTGCAGAACACGTGCCAGCCTGTGGTGGTGTTCACGATGATAGGCAGATGAATCACTACGGGATGATCTCCCACCTTGGTGATATGCCATTCATAAGAATCCTTGATATGACCCCACAATATCTCTTTCACGTCGATGTTTTCCTTGGCCGACACCTGCAGTGGTGCCAGCGTGAAGAGCAGCATCGCCATCAAGAGGAATTGTTTGAGATGTTTCATATTCTTTAATTCTTACTTTGTTATTAATTTATTTTCTGGGAGCCGCATCATGAAAGGCGGCTCTTTTTCTCTACCCGAGCGAAGTAGATGCAGTCGAACACGAGAAGCACTACATAGAACAGGGCGAAGATGGCAGTGAATCCCAGGATGTTCTGCTTGTCGCATACCAGCAGGTAGATGAGGAACACCAGCGTACCAGCCATCAGCTTCAAGACCAATGCCGCCAGATAGAACTTGGCGAGATTGGCGGGAGATGATTTAGCCACAGCCTTCCAGGCTTCACCATAAGCAGTACTTGCAACAAGCGAGAATATCGCACTCACTATCAGCGGGTTAACAACCCGTGGCAGAATATCATCGCATAAAGCAGAAACCCTACAGGCAAAGAGGATGGCGAGAGCCATGAGAGCTGTGAGCCACAGAGCTATCTGCTTATACTTGATGCTCGCCTGCCTGATAGTCTGCAAGCGCAACTTTTCATCTTTTTCCATTATCTAATAATTAATCACTAAAAATTAATCACTTATCTAAACTTCTACGCAGAGGCTTACTTCGTTTTTCTTACATTCCACGAATCCGCCCTTGATGTTCATAGCCTGCTTGCCTTCCTTGGTGGTATATTCCACCTTGCCCACTTCGAGCGAAGAGATGATAGGAGCATGGTCTTTGAGAATCTCGAACGAGCCGAGGGTCCCCGGAACCAGTACGCTCTCCACCTCACCCTGGAAGACTATTTTCTCAGGAGATACTATCTTTAGCTGTAACATAAGCCGTGGATTTAAAGATTACGCCTGTGCTGCTGCGAGCAACTGCTTAGCCTTCTCCTTCGCATCCTCGATAGTACCTACGTTGAGGAATGCCTGCTCTGGCAGATCATCTACCTCGCCGTCGAGGATGGCGTTGAAGCCCTTGATAGTCTCTTCGATAGGAACCATCACACCCTTCAAACCGGTAAACTGCTCGGCTACGGTGAATGGCTGGCTCAGGAAACGCTGTACACGGCGTGCACGGTTCACGGTCAACTTATCCTCATCCGAAAGCTCATCCATACCGAGGATGGCGATGATATCCTGCAACTCGTTGTAAC
>USJX01000145.1 GCA_900555035.1 uncultured Prevotella sp. | reverse complement strand
GGAGTGCTTTTACAAAAACATTTCGTAATTTTGCACTTGCTTGTTGAATTCGCGATAAGGATTTTAATACAAAAGCCGTTAAAGGTCATTAAATTATGGTGGGATTAGGTTCATATTCTGATGGAAATGCTTAATTTTGCAACTTGAGAAAAGAAAGGTGTAAAAAATAGGTATGAAACGTTCACTCAACATATTGATGGCTTTGATGCTCTCGCTCATGGTGGTTTACTTGAGCGTGGGTACTACCGTCATGCACTGCCTTCGCTATGACAAGGTGATGGTGGGTATGGTGGCTGATGGTTGCGTGAAACGTTGCATGGACCATAACTGTTGCCAAGGTAAGCTGGGCGCACAGGTGAACAAGCATTGCATGGAAGTGGAGCTGGTGAAACTATCGCCTACGGTCTCTATCCAACACTTGGATTTCGATGCAGCACCAGTGTTTGCTGGCATCGTGCCAGCTCTTTGGGAGACGTTGCCTCGTCCTGTTATCTGTAGCATTCAAAAGGCAAGATATTGGAATCTGAATGTTCCGCATTCGCCTCCAAGGGCTTATCTTGCCCTCCTTAACATCCTGATTATTTGATTTTTCCATATTTGCAAAAAGGTTGCAAAAGTTTTTTTGTACTTTTGCAACCAAAATTGTCGTATGCCTATCCCTATCAGTAAAATCTTAGGGTTGCATACATATATAAAAAGGTAAAATCATCCGAAGCGAAGATTTAAGATTCGGATAAAAGGAAAAATATTTATGTATTCAAGATATCTGTTGCTCAGTACCTTGCTGGTTATTGGTGCTGAGACTTATGCAAAAAATAATAAGACAGAGGGTGAGTCTCTGTTGTCATATCACAATTCTGTAAGAAATAACTCTGTAGATCCCTCCTCTCAGGATTCCATTTTCAAGGACGAGACCTTGCATGAGGTGAAGGTGGTGGCTCGCAAGTCGGGCACTTCCCGA
Organism: uncultured Prevotella sp.; assembly: GCA_900555035.1. Classification (GTDB taxonomy): domain Bacteria; phylum Bacteroidota; class Bacteroidia; order Bacteroidales; family Bacteroidaceae; genus Prevotella. The sequence goes on along the minus strand of USJX01000145.1, from coordinate 2,631 downwards.
TTGGCTGGTGCCGTGAATGGCATCGCCGTGAACAAGGAGGAACTCTTCAAGGCGGCTTGTTGCAACCTGGGCGAGAGTTTCACGACCAATCCATCGGTGGATGTGGCTTATAATGATGCCACGACGGGCGCAAGACAAATCAAACTCCTTGGTCTTTCGGGCACTTACGTACAGATGCTCACCGAGAATCTCCCTAACTTCCGTGGTGCAGCCATCCCTTACGCCTTGGGGTATGTGCCTGGTCCTTGGATGAAAGGCATTCAGGTATCGAAGGGAAGTGCATCGGTAAAGAATGGCTATGAGTCGATTACGGGGCAAATCAATGTGGATTACTTGCAACCTGAGGATGAGCAACAGGTGGAGGTGAACCTCTTTGGCGATACCAAGAGCCGAATCGAGGTAAATGCCGATGCCAATGTTCATCTGTCGGACAAGTGGGCAACGGAGATATTGTTGCATCATGAGAATATCCTCAAAAATCATGATGATAATGGCGATGGCTTCTATGATATGCCAGGCAGGGAACAATATAATGTGCAAAACCGTTGGGTGTATAAAGGCAAGAACTACATCTTCCATGGTGGACTTGGGGCTTTGAAGGAGATTCGTACCAGCGGGCAGGATGAGACGCATGTTCATAGTGACGATATTTATAGAATCAAGCTCCATACCAACCGCTATGAGGGTTATATGAAACATGCCTTCATCCTCAATCACGAGCATGGCACCAATATTGCCTTCATGTCCTCGGCTTCGATGCACCAGCTCGATGCCCAGTATGGCAACAGGTTCTACGACCTCAATGAGAAGAATCTCTATGGCTCGCTGATGTTTGAGACCAATTTTACTCATCAGCACAATTTGTCGGTAGGTTTGAGCGTCAACCATGATTACCTGGGACAGCGCGCCAATGTGAATATTTCTCCAAGACCGACAGTAGGGCTAGAAGACTCTCCTTACCTTTTGTCGGAGATGCAGAGAATGAATGAGAAGGAGACGACTCCTGGAGCATATGCCCAATACACCTATAGGTTAGGCACGAAGTTGACTGCGATGGCAGGTGTCCGTTTCGACCATAGTTCGCTTTATGGCAGCTTCTTCACCCCTCGTTTCCACGTGAAGTATTCGCCTGTCGAAGCCATCAGCATCCGCTTATCAGCAGGTAAGGGCTATCGCACGGTATTTGGCTTGGCAGAGTACAACTATCTCTTGGCGAGCGGCAGGGAGTTTCAGATTACGGGTGATGGACTTAAGCAAGAGGAGGCTTGGAACTATGGTATGAGTACCGCTTTCTACATCCCGATGTTTGGCAAGACACTGAAACTGAACGCTGAGTATTACTATACCGACTTCAAGAATCAAGCAGTGGTGGATTATGATGCCAACAAGGGGCTTATCTCCATCTGCAATTTGATGGGCAAGTCTTATTCCCACACCTTCCAGATAGATGCCTCTTATCCATTGCTGAAGGGCTTGGAGATAACAGCGGCTTATCGTCTGAACGATGTGAAGTGTACCTACGATTATGGCAAAACCTTGAAAGAAAAGCCATTGACCAGCAAGTATAAGGCGCTCTTCACGGCTTCCTATAAGACTCCACTTGGCCTATGGCAATTTGACGCCACCGTGCAGTTGAATGGTGGTGGCAGAAATCCTGAGCCTTACCAGTTGGCAGATGGAAGCCAGTCATGGTCTCCTCGTTTCCATAGCTTCGGGCAAGTGAGTGCGCAGGTTACGAGATGGTTCCGCCATTGGAGTATCTATGTGGGAGGTGAGAATCTGACTGGTTTCAGGCAGAAAACTCCTATCTATGGTGCCAGCAACCCATGGGGAAGCGATTTCGAGCCAACCTTGGTTTGGGGACCTGTAGAGGGCAGGATGTTCTACGCAGGAGTGAGAGTACACTTTTAATTGAAAATGTTTAAAGTTGAATGATTAAAGCAAATAGAAAAGTTATGAAGAAGATTTTAGTAATGTTCACAATGATGATGGTGGCAATGGTAACCTTTGCCAAGGACATCAAGACCGTAGTGTTCACCACAACCCCACAGATGCACTGTGCGGCTTGTGAGAATAAAATCAAGAGCAACCTTCGCTTTGAGAAGGGTATCAAGAGCATTGAGACTTCTGTGCCAAACCAGACAGTCACGGTACAGTATAATGCCGACAAGACAACCCCAGAGAAACTCCAGAAAGGTTTTGAGAAGTTTGGCTATAAGGCTCGCATCCTGAAAGATGGCGAGAAGGTTGAGAAGAACACCGGGGAGAAGTGTGACTTGATGTAATTTTAGACGCTAATCTCTCCAAGATAGGAATATCTTGGAGAGATATGATTGACGAATAATAGTTGCCATATTTTTATCACTTATAAATGAAATTTTCTGCAAATATACGAAAAGTTTCACTCATAAGTGATAAAACGTGCCTATTTCTTGTTTTTATAACTTATAGATGGTATCGTTTCAATGATATTAAATGCTCGTTGTAACAATTAATCTTCCTTCAGATACCAGTCTTTAATGTATCCGGAATAATGCTTGGCAAACTCCTCGGCTTGTCCGGGAGCGCAGGTCTTCACTTTCCTGGCTGGAATACCCGCCCAAATCTCATGTGCAGGAACCTTGGTGCCAT
>USJX01000144.1 GCA_900555035.1 uncultured Prevotella sp. | reverse complement strand
CGTTAAAAAATGTCCTAACCTATTGATGCTCTGCGGATTTGAAATCCGCAGCAAACAAAAATGCTGTAAACAAGAATGCTATTAAAAATTTCCTGTCGAGGAAGTATTTATTATTAACAATTTAATTTTCAATCAAAATTATGAGTAAGAAAAGTTTTGCGGCTGCTACCAAGGCGCTTTTGAACGCCCAGAAGGTGGATGCCGAGGTAAGCACTGATGAGTGTGGAAATATTGCTATCCGCAAGTCGGCCTGGAATGATACGCAGGTGATTGCTGATCATCCTAAGGTGATTTCTGGCAGAATGGTGTGCAGCGGCGGTGATTTCGGCGACCAACTCGACTTTAAGCCGTATGCGCAGACGGGCGAGAAGAAATATACGGAGATTATTCATACTCCGCATGGCGCCCTGAGAACATCGCCGCAGCGTGTGTTCATCTCCTTCTCCTTCCCGAAGGAGATGCATAAGGTGGATATTATGAAGTATCTTTACAAGGAGATACTGGAACTGAAGGCTAAGGTGAAACACTTCAGAGAGGATTTCGCCTGGGAAGATTATAAGTAAATGGTGTTCAGGCTGCACGCCCTGAAAGGGCAGAAGCTCCTAGCTCAGGGCGTGTGGGGCATACTTGTGTGTGGGGGGAATCCTGCGTGTGGGACCTTCCTGCTGATATGAACGGTTTTAATTTAATCAAAAATTCATGAGTGTAAAAAATGAAACGATGCAACATCTGATTGCATTCAACGGGTTCCGAGGGGGCAACAAGGGCAGCGCTAGCTGCCAGCCGCTCTCGGAGTATGACAAGACCATCTCGCTGCCCTGGCTGCACGAGATGGTGCTGCAGATTCGTGGCGAGAAGTCTATTCGCAGCGTAGATAGGGCTGATGAGGCCAAGATCGCCAAGGCACAACAGAGAATCAAGGGGCAGTTGCCTTTCCGTTGTGCGCATTATTATCGGTTTCTGAAGAATCGAAGGGCGCAGGATAATGCTGATCCTACGGCTTTCCTCTTTCAGACTACCGTGGATGTGGATGATAAGGAGTATGTGGAGCAGGCGATAGAGCGTGCGAGGGAGCTGAACTGCAGTGATTCTATCTGGAAGGGGATGCTGCTGCACCTGGAGTATTCCGCCAGAAAGAAGCTGCATATTGATATCCGTATGCCGGTGGGCATGACGATTGAGGAGACGCAGAAGGCGTATTGTGAGGCGCTGGGCGTGCCTTATGATGAGAGCTGCATATCGCCGGAGAGAATGATTTATATTACGGATAAGGATTCGGAGATTTATCGTTCTAAGGAGTGGTATGGGGTGCTGCCCGCAGAGGAGATTTCGTTGAGAAGAGAGGCTTTCGTGAAGAGGGGGCTGACGATTGACGGCAGGGGCAAACAAAAATTCCCACAGATTTCACAGATGCCACAGATTCATTCTGCGGGAAGTGAAAAAGTTAATAGTAATCATAATGTTCAAAGTTCAAAGTTCAATGTTCAAGACAATCGATTTCAGGGCACTAACGGCGATAACGCTGTTTATGCTGGCACTGCTGTTCAGCCTGCCCAACCTGGTGATAGCCATCGTGTTAATGATTCTCATCTCAGCCCTGCTGGAGATCATCAAGATGCTGGCGGAGTGGCAACCCAAGAAGCAAGTGAGAAGAATCTCATAGCTTTTGAGCTGTTTAAGGAGGCGGCGGGATTGAGCGGGATGGATATCGATACCGTGGGTTCGAGACATTCCTCCCTGCTCGCTATTATGAGCGCAGGAGCATCTAGAGTGATGGGCGAGGATGAGCTGATGAAGGTGGTGGCAAAGAAGATGCCTAGTTACTACGAGGAGCGTGACTGCCACCAGCTAATTCATGACTTCTATGCGAAATATGGTGACAGTTCTAAGCCTTTCTCTCGTGATGTGATCCGTATCAATGCTGCGGCTGAACAGGTGGCTTCTGGATTGGTTGGGGGCACTGTTATGGGTGATGCTGGTTACAGCTTGCTTGCCGGGGATTGCAAATCCCCGGGGCGCCTGGCGGGCTTTAATTCTGCTGCTGGTCTGGCGGGCTATAATTCTGCTTTGGGCCTGGCTGGTAATCATAAAGTTCAAAGTTCAATGTTCCAAGTTCAAAGTAAAGATGTTCAAAGTAACGAAGATGAATATCCACCTGCTCCACCCATGCCCAAGAAGCTTCCGAAGCTCGTAGAACTCCTTGTCTCGAAAACTCCGGAGATTTATCAGCCTGCCGTGGCGCATGCCATCTTCCCTCCGCTGGCCACGCACCTCTGGAATACGAGATTCAGATACATTGATAATGTGGAGCATGAAGCCACGTTAATGTGCTGTCTGTTAGCGGGTACTGGTGCAGGTAAGAGCTGCGTGCAGATGCCGATTTCGTTGATTATGGAGGATATCCGTAAGCGTGACATGGAAAACCTGAAGCGTGAAAAGGAGTGGAAGGATGAGCTGATGCGCAAGGGCGCCAACAAGGATAAGCGCAAGCGTCCCGAAAATCTGATTATTCAGACCATTGATGCCGATATGACCAATCCGGCTTTCGTGATGCGTACTGCCGAGGCACAGGGGCATTTTCTCTATACTTCGCTCAACGAGATTGATCAGTTTGATGCCCTGAAAGGCATCGGCAACCAGCACTTCCGTATTATGTGTCTCGCCTTCGATCCAGGTAATGAATATGGACAAACGAGAGTGGGTTTGCAGAGCGTTACGGAGCGTGTTACCATCCGCTTTAACTGGAATGCATCCACCACCATCGAGAAGGGCAAGCGTTATTTCTCGAAGGTGTTGACGGATGGTCCTATCAGCCGTATCAACTTCTGCACCATTCCCGAGCGTCTCATCGGCGAGGATATTCCTATCTATGGCACCTACGACGATGAGTTCAGGGCGCAGTTGAAGCCTTACATCGAGAACCTCTGCAAGGCTTCGGGACTGGTGGACTGCAAGGAGGCTTTTGATCTTGCCATGAAACTGAAGGATGAGAATGCCGAGTTTTCGCGTCTGTCGCAGAACCGCATTTATGAGAATTTCACCTTCCGTGGCAATGTGATAGGTTACCTGAAGGCCTGCGTGCTTTACGTGGCTAACGGGTTCAGATGGGAGCCTGAGATTGAGGAATTCATCCGCTGGAGCGAGCAGTATGACCTGTATTGCAAAATGCGATTCTTTGAGGATGGCATCAAGACGGCTTCGACGAGTGCCGAGAAGAGTACGAGTCATGGTCCCAGCAATCTGCTGCAGCAGTTGCCCGATGAGTTTATGTATCAGCAGGCTGTGGAGGTCCGCCAGAAGAATGGCTTGAGTGCCGACGGCACCAAGAACATGCTGTATGCCTGGGCGCATAGAGGCTATATTGAGCGTAGAAAAGCCGGAAATAAAGGCGGTGCAGCAGACGGAACATCTGGCGGAACATCTGACGGTTCTTACAGTTCTTACAGTTCAGATTGCTTCATCAAACTGAAATTCAGAAAGGATGGGGTGGTTATTGAGAGTTAAGAGTTTATAGTTAAGAGTTTATAGTTATACATTATACATTAATATAGTATGGAAATAGTTTTAGAGCGTATAGCAAAGAAGAACACTTATACCATCGGGCGA
>USJX01000143.1 GCA_900555035.1 uncultured Prevotella sp. | reverse complement strand
CAAACTGCTGCAACAAACAAAACGTTTTTAATTTTCATACCTATTTTTATATTATAATTTATTATTTTTGTCATACCTTAATATATACATACCGCCCTCTGGCGGAAACTCAAAGCTGATTTTGAGTTTTAAAACGCTGCAAAATTACTAATAATAAATGAATAACGGCTCGCATGGAGCCGTTATTTAACAAAAATTATTCTCTTTTTTTAGTTTTCTGTCATATTCAAGCCCATTTCCTGGGTTATAGGCAAACCCGTATCCTGCGCAATAGTCAAGCCCATATCCTGTGCCTTATTCATCAGAAGTTCCATCAATGGCTCACGCTCGTTAGCCACCTTATTATCCAGTACGGCATCCTTGAGATACTGCTTCAGCACGCCTACTTCGCGGCATGGCTTGAGCTGGAACATCTTCATAATCTCATTACCATCGATGCATGGCTGGAGAAGTCGCTTATAATCACGTTCCTGCAAATCCACCAGCTTCTCACGCACCATCCTGAAGTTGTCCAGGAACTTCTGCCTGCGCACCTGGTTCTTGCTGGTGATATCTGCCTCGCAAAGCGTCATCAGGTCGTTGATGTCATCGCCAGCATCGTTCAGCAGTCGGCGAACAGCACTATCGGTTACTTCCTCATCCGCTATCACAATAGGACGCATGTGGAGTTCCACCAGCTTCTGCACGTACTTCATCTTGGTATCCATCGGAAGCTTCATGCGGCGGAAGATGCCTGGAATCATCTTGGCACCTATTATATTATGACTGTGGAAAGTCCAACCGATATTGTTATCCCATCGCTTGCTCTTCGGTTTGCCGATGTCGTGGAAGAGCGCTGCCCAGCGGAGCCAGAGGTTATCGGAATGCTTACATACATTCTCCAGCACCTCCATCGTATGGTCGTAATTATTCTTATGCGCTCTGCCATTGCGTGTCTCCACCTGGTCCATCGCCACCAGTTCCGGCAGGATGAGGTCGAGCAGACCGGTATCCTTCAGATAATAGAAGCCGATGCTTGGGTGCTTGGAGAGCATAATCTTGTTCATCTCGTCGCAGATACGCTCGCCACTGATAATCTTCAGTCGGTCGGCATTGCGTGAGAGTGCCTCGTAGGTTTCATCCTCTATCTGGAAGTTGAGCTGGGTGGCAAAACGCACACAGCGCATCATGCGGAGCGGGTCGTCGGAGAAGGTGATATCCGGATCGAGCGGAGTGGCAATGATGCCGTCTTCCAAATCATAGACGCCGTCAAACGGATCGACGAGTTCTCCAAAACGGTCTTTGTTCAGGCAAACCGCCATGGCATTGATGGTGAAGTCACGACGGTTCTGGTCGTCCTCCAGGGTACCATCCTCCACTATCGGCTTGCGGGAATCACGGTTGTAGCTTTCCTTACGTGCTCCCACGAACTCCACTTCAGTATCCTTATACTTCACCTGTGCTGTTCCGAAATTGCGGAACACTGAGAGATGCGCCTTTTTTCCGAGCATCTTCTTCAAGGTAGAAGCCACCTCTATGCCACTGCCCACGACAACGACATCAATATCATTGGAAGGCCGCTCCAGAAAGAGGTCACGCACATATCCACCTACTACATAACATTCCACAGACAGCTCGTCTGCCGCCTCTGAAATCTTATGAAAAATATCCTTATCCAGTATCTGTGCCAGTTCGGCATTGGTCAAATTTCTCATACTCTTTTTTCTTTCGGGGTGCAAAGTTACTGCAAATCGAAGACAATACAAAATAAAAAAAGGTTTTTTTTGTTTTTATTGTTGAGATGCAGCGTAACTTATTTAAAGTTACTGCAAAATATGTAAAATACAAAATAAATATTTGGCTATTTCATAATAAATGCGTAAATTTGCACCGAATTTCGAAATTATTATGGCAGATTTATTGAAAACAGAACAGCAGTTTAAGAATGTCATGAGTGAATGCAGGGCATTATTTGAGAAGAAGCTTCATGATTACGGAGCCTCTTGGAGAATCTTGCGTCCTTCTTCCCTGACAGACCAACTCTATATCAAGGCAAAGCGAATCCGTTCGCTCGAAATCAAGAAGGAATCTTTGGTGGGCGAAGGCATCCGCCCAGAGTTCATTGCCCTTATTAATTATGGTATCGTAGGACTCATCCAGCTGGAAAAGCCTTTCGTGGATGAAGTGGATATGACACCCGAAGAGGCCATGAAACTCTACGACCGCCATGCACAGGAAGCACTGCAGCTGATGCTCAAGAAGAACCATGACTACGACGAGGCATGGCGCTCGATGAGAGTAAGCAGCTACACCGACTTCATCCTGACCAAGATTCAGCGCGTGAAGGAAATTGAGGACATCGCAGGTGCTACCCTCGTTTCGGAAGGCATCGACGCCAACTACATGGACATTATCAACTATGCCGTGTTTGGAGCCATCAAGATGAGTGAGAAATAATCAAGAGGAGTGAGACATGATGAAGATAGCAAGAAAGATAGCGGTAAACATCGGGCGACTGCTCCTGGCAGCAACGTTCATCTTCTCGGGATTCGTGAAGGGAATTGACCCGCTGGGCACGCAATATAAGATAACCGACTATCTGGAGGCGCTGCACATCGACTGGATGTTCCCATCGTGGAGCACACTAATAATGTCGGTATTGCTTGCCATGTGCGAGTTTGCCATCGGCATCTTCCTGCTCTTTGCCATCCGCAGAAGACTGGTGAGCAAGATTACCCTGCTCGTGATGGCAGTGATGACGCTGATAACACTCTGGATTGTCATCGCCGACCCAGTGAAGGACTGCGGCTGCTTCGGTGATGCCATCGTGCTCAGCAACATGGAGACGTTCATCAAGAACATCATCCTCCTCGCCATCGCCGTCCTGCTCTGGAGAAGACCGATGGACATGCCGCTGCTGGTATCCAGGTCAACCCGATGGATTGTCATCAACTATACGTTCCTCTTCTCCATCGTGATGAGCACCTGGAGCTTGTGGTATCTTCCGCAGTTCGACTTCCGCCCTTATCACATCGGTGCCAACATCGCCAAGGGCATGGAGATTCCGAAGGGAGCCAAGCAGCCCAAGTTTGACACCACCTTCATTTTGGAGAAGAACGGAGAACGGAAGGAATTTACGATAGACAACTATCCCGACTCCACCTGGACCTTCATCGACAGCAAGACGGTGCAGACGGAAGAAGGCTACGTGCCCCCTATCCACGACTTCAGCATAGAAGATACGCAGACGGGCGAAGACATCACCCAGGAAGTGATACACCGCAAGGGCTACACCTTCCTGCTGGTATCACCCCACCTGGAATTTGCCGACGACAGCAACTTCGGCAGCATCGACGAGATATACGAATACGCCAACGACCATGGCTATCCCTTCCTCTGCCTCACGGCAAGTACGGAGAAGGCCATCAAGCACTGGCAAGACATCACGGGAGCAGAATATCCCTTCTATATCACAGACGAGACTACGCTGAAGACCGTGATACGCAGCAATCCGGGACTCCTGCTGCTGAAAGACGGAACCATCATCCGGAAATGGAGCCACAACGACCTGCCTAACATGGCAGAGATAGCAGGCAAGCCACTGGAACAAACCGAGATAGGCAAGATGCCGGAAGTAAGTGCCGCCAAGAAGATAGCCGGCATCATCTCCTGGTTTGTCATCCCGCTGGTGCTCCTTACCATCGCCGACAGGCTCTGGGCCTGGGGCGCATGGATTAGAAAGAAAGAGAATTCAAACAGAATATTATCAACTTTTAAAAAGAAAAGAAAAA
>USJX01000142.1 GCA_900555035.1 uncultured Prevotella sp. | reverse complement strand
TCAAGTTTATGCTTTATTAACGAGAAGTTTTCTATAGGGGTGCTGAGTAGTTACCTGCGTCTTTACCCACTAGAATTGGGGGTTCTCTTATTGGTCTTGCCATATTCATATCCTCCTATTATTTTGATGTTTGTATATTTCTGTGCCCTTCATCAGATGTATGTCACCACATTGAACAGGAGTTGGTGGGGTTCATCTGATGAAGGTCACCACATTATTTAATTGATAATCAATAAGTTGAAATTGAATCACTTATTGCTTAAACAAATCATCCATTGTAATCTCGCTCTGTATCATGCCGTATTGGGCATTTCTTGCCACTCCGTAAGTCGTAACGAAGGTGAGGTGTAGAGCCTTGCTGGTACCAGTGGTTTCTCTGAACAACTCACGGCGATAGATGATATGTTCCAGATAGGAAGGAGTAATCTCGAAGGGCTTCATCGAAAACTTCATTTCGCATAGGTTGATGGTCTGGTCTCGTCGGTCGATTACCAAATCTATCTGGGCGCCTTCTCGCTTCTTTCCCTCAGAATCCACACTGGCAGGTGCCGACCATGAGCAGATGGATGCCTGAACCCCCTCAATGCCTAGGGCACGCTTGATTTGCCTGATATGATGCAGGCATACCTGCTCGAAAGCATAGCCGCACCAGGCACGATGACTTGGCGAATCAATGGTGTCGGTCCAGAAAGTATCGTCCATGCCAGTGGAGTTCTTGATGTAGCGCAGGTGGAACAGGGAGAAGAGGTCGGTGAGCTGATATACTGCATCTCGCTGCTTCTTGTTGATGGGGTAGTAGCGGCGGATGAAATCGCAGTTACAGAGATCATCCAATACCTCTGATAGTCCGCCATTGTCAGGAATTTTGCATTCGCGGATGATGTCCTGTCGGGTCAAGCCCTTTGCCTTTTGAGAAAGTATCTCCACTACTTTACGATAGTTTCTGCTATCCTTGAAAAGCGAACGGAACAGGAAGTCGAACTCTCTTCTCAGTTCGCCGTTTTCCTCGAAAAACAGCTTGTTGATGTTTTGTGCCAGGCTTAAATGAGGTTTGAGCATGTTTAGATAGTAGGGCGTGCCACCTAGCATCATATAGCATTCTACTGTCTGGTGTCGGTTGAATACAATATGATTGTTCTGCAGAAATTCCTCAGTTTCACCTAATGAAAAAGGTGCAAGATAGATGCTGCGGGTTACCCGGTTGTGTAGTCCACCCTTGTCTCCCAGCAGCTTATTGACCATCCATGAGGTGGCAGAACCGCATACCACGAGCATGAGGTTCTGGTCTGAAGCCCATTGGTTCCAGAAGAGTTCGATAGCGCTGATGAAGTTGGAGCGTGGGGTGTCGAACCAAGGAAGCTCATCGATGAAAACCACTTTTCGTCTGTCACCGAGAGAAGCCAGATAGTCTTTTAGCTGGAAGAATGCTTCCAGCCATGTCTGAGGGGTCTTTCGCTTGACGCCTGAGTATGACTCCAGGGTCATCTTGAAGTTAAAGAGCTGATCTTTCTTGGTAGCCTGATAAGCTCCTGTAAAATAGAAGTCAAACTTTTCTTTGAAGAATTGTTTCACCAGGAAAGTCTTGCCGATGCGTCGTCTTCCATATACTGCTACGAATTCCGGTTTGTTGGATTCATAGCAATCCTGCAGGGTTTTCTGTTCTTCCTTGCGTCCTATTATTTTTTGTAGCATAATGGTAAAGTCTTATTTTATGATAACAATTAGCCCTAAGGCTCTGATATTTGGCTACAAAGATAATGTTTTTATTTGAATTCCGCAAGGGATTTTAGATAAAATATGCTTGAACTAGGGCGGTAACTCGTTTTTTAAGGCAGTTACCGCCCCATTTCAAGCATGTTTTTTCCTATTTTACAGTTGATTATCTTATATAATCACTGCCGTTCCGCTGCACGTAACCATCAGCATGGAACCGCTGTTGCCCACGGTTTCGTAATCCAGGTCGATGCCCACGATGGCGTTGCAGCCCAGGGATGCGGCGCGTTCGGCCATCTCTCTCAGGGCAGTATCCTTAGCCTGGCGGAGGGTGCTTTCATAAGAACCGCTTCTTCCACCTATCACATCACGAACACTGGCAAAGAAATCCTTCACAAAGTTGGTACCAATGATGGTTTCGCCAGTAACCACGCCACGATATTCACGGATAGGGTGGCCTTCTATGGTTGGAGTTGTACTCAAAATCATAATCTTTTTCCTTTCTTTTTTATGTTATTATCAATGTTATTTATAGCTTAGACGAGAAAAGCAGAGAAAAGGTTGCAGCAAAACAAAAAATATTTTCTTAAAAGCTTTCCGGTACCATTTCTTTTTATTACCTTTGCGGTGTCAGTTCCTTGATAGATGAATCAAAGACTGTACGGAGGAACCTGTTTTTAAAGCAAGGAGTTAAGACTATGGCAATAATAAGGTGTAGAAACCCAAAATGAAAAAGCTCCATTCGCACATAAAATTGCGAATGGAGCTTTTTGCTGAGAATTAAAAACTTACTTTGTTTCCTGCTCTTCCTGCATATCCATATACTGGTTATCCTTGTCGTAGAATTCATACTGAAGGAACGCCAGCTTCTGTGAAGGAATCACATTGAAGCCGAATCCATACTTAAACTGCCATCTGCGCTTCAGGGAAATGAAGCCCTTGTTGATGAAGGCCGCTACATAAGGATTTACATACAAAGTGAATTTCTTGACGCCAATCTTGTTGACTAGGCGGTCGATTTTTCTTTCCAGCTGGTCGGTAAAGAGGATGCTCGACTTAATCTTGCCCGTACCGAAGCAGGTAGGGCAGGTCTCCTCTACGTTTACGTCCATCGCTGGGCGCACACGCTGGCGGGTAATCTGCATCAGTCCGAACTTGCTCAATGGCAGGATGTTGTGCTTGGCACGGTCCTTCTGCATGTTCTTGCACATGCGCTCATAGAGCAACTGTCGGTCTTCGGCCAGATTCATGTCAATGAAATCCACCACGATGATGCCACCCATATCACGGAGTCGCAACTGTCGTGCCAGCTCATCGGCAGCGCCGAGGTTCACGTCGAGAGCATTCGCTTCCTGACCTTTTTCACGAGTGCGGTTGCCGCTGTTCACATCGACCACGTGCAAAGCCTCGGTGTGCTCAATGATGAGATATGCACCGTGCTTGTAGTTTACCACGCGTCCGAAACCAGCTTTAATCTGCTTGGTGATGCTGAAGTTGTCGAAAATAGGCACCTTTCCGGTGTAGAGCTTGACTATGCCCGCCTTTTCAGGGGCTATTAGAGAAACATAGTCTTTCACCTCGTTCATCACCTCTTCGTTGTTCACGAAGATGTTCTCGTAAGATGGGTTAAACAAGTCGCGCAAGAGAGCAACGGCTCTTCCGGTCTCCTCGAAAGCGATTTGCGGGCGCTGCTGAGTCTTCTGCACCTTGGCGATAGCATCCTCCCATCGCTTCACCAGGATTTTCAGCTCAGTATCGAGTTCGGCGACACGCCTTCCCTCAGCCACAGTGCGGACAATGACACCGCAATTCTTTGGTTTAATGCTGTGAATGAGTTGCTTGAGTCGGGAACGTTCTTCACCGCTTTTGATTTTCGACGAGACAGAAACTTTGTCACCGAATGGCATAAGTACCAGGTATCGACCTGCGAAAGAGATTTCGCCCGTGAGTCGAGGTCCCTTGGTAGAGATTGGTTCTTTAACAATTTGCACCAGCACTTCCTGTCCCACTTTCAGAACATTCTGAATGCTGCCGTCCTTTTCCAATTCAGGCATCTTGCTGGCTTTAGAGAATGGGAAAAGTTTCTTTCTGTCGCTCTGTACTTGTTTAAGATACTTCTGGT
>USJX01000141.1 GCA_900555035.1 uncultured Prevotella sp. | reverse complement strand
TGGCAAAGCTCATACATAACTTGTGCATAGAGCTGGTCATAATTGATGACCGAACTATTGTCTATATATTCACCTGCAGGTATATGAAGGCAGATGTATCGGCGGCTACCGGTAGGGTCGCAGAGCGGATGCTCATCGTTGGTGGTAGCCAGGAACGATGCAAATCGAAGACGGTCGTCCTGACTCTTGCCAAAGATAGGACGCCCGTTCACCCTTACCTTGGAGAGGGTTTGCTTGAGCTTGCCCTGCTGCGAAGCTCCCATGTTGGCGAGCTCGTCGATATTGACAAAGAGATTGTGGGTGAGTGCCATCTCGGAATCAAACTTGTTGCCAAAGTTGATGTGGTCGAGGAAATACTGGCGAAGTTTCTCCGGCAGCAGGCGAACGGCAAAGGTACTCTTTCCGCACCCCTGCTGACCGATGAGGATAGGCACCGCCTCATTGCCATGCAGCATATCCATCTGCAGCCAATGAGCCACAGCCGAACGCAACCAGATGGAGCACCAGTTAAGCTGCTCGCTGGTTAACCCCGGGATTCTGCCAAAGAGTTCTGCCACCTGGTTCTGTCCATCCCACTTAGGCAGGCTTTCCAGATACTCCTTGATAGGATTATACACAGGCACCTCCTCAGAGTTGATAAACTCATCAATGTCCTGACGAGGCGACTTATTCTCGCCGATGCCCAATCGCTTGGCATGGCGGACAATGGAGTTGAAAGCATTGTTGGTGAGTACCTTCCAGTCACCATCTTTCTCCTCCAGCTCACTCTCATCATCTTTCTTAATGATAAGATACTCAGTCTTTCCGCTCAGAATGTTTCTGCGGAAAAGATAATACTCGTCCAGAAAGCTCTCTACCAGAGAGAAGTCTGAACCACTTTCGATCATCATCTCAGATGACCCGGTTTTTGTACAATTTTTCATGCTATTTTTTTTTAAAAAATGTTCCCTAATGGGTGAAGAGAGGTGAAGAGTGGTGAAGAGTTGCGAGAACTCTTCACCTCGCCAAACGCCCTGTTTATCGGGGTTTGCGAGGGATGGGTGAAGAGTGAAGAGTATTTGGCAAAATTCTCTGCCGCTACATACCGTCACTACCCCCTATCGCTGCACTCTATCAACCTTGTTTCTGAATGCGATTGCAAAAGTACTCAATTTGCAAGGCGAATCCAACTTTTCCCCACAATCCCGCTACGCTTTTCCGGCAAATGGGGAAAAAAGAAAAGCCAACGGGGAAAGGAATGGGGAAAAAGAAGAATACCAAGGAAAATTTTGAGAAATCAGAGAAAATAACATCATTTATACTTCCAAAACATCAGATATCAAAAAATATTCGTACTTTTGCAGAATATAAAAGAGAATATCAAACTTAAAAACATAATATATGACAGATACTGAAAATGAAAATTTCAGTTACGAGGTCTTCGACCGACAACTAGAAAATTTCTGCAGGATGCTCAACGTCCTGATAGAAGCATGGGATGATTACAGCCCGCAGGAACTAACATTCGATATCCGTTCGCTTTGCATCAAAGCCAACCGACTCTGCCACATGGCGGAGCAGGACATGGTGCTGCAGCACAACGACTTAACCAAACAGCGCAAGGAGAACAACGAGAAATACGAGGTTACGTTAAGCATCGTGGTGCTCGATGAATTCACGCCCCTCATGTCGCGTGTTATCCAGGAAACAAGAGCAGGGCATCTGCTGGAAGGAAACCGAACCAAGGTGATGCCGCTTGATATCAGCCAACTCCTGCCAAAACTCTACGGATTTCTGAGCACAGAAGACCAGGAGAAAAGCAAGCTGGTGGATGTTCAGGAAGTTATCGAGATACAAAAGGAGCTGTCACGCCAGGTGAAGCCCACCCATATTGCGGGCGTAAAACCCGTGGAGCGACTTTGGAACCTCTTCCAGCTCTACAGCATGGCCTGCTATCTGCTCTTCCATTTCCGGAAGGTAAGCAATTTCTCCCTCAAGAGCAAGAACGAAGAGCAAACGGCCCGCATCTTCGAGATGACCCTGCAGAAATACCAGGAGGAGCCCAAGGGCATGATGGAGATAGAGAAATATTTCACTACACTGGAATACGACAACAATGGTAAATCGCTCACTATCAACCAATATCTGGCGGCAAGAAAGGATTTGAAGAATGATGTGCCCGAGAATCTGCGCCTATGCTTTATGAAATATGTAAAGGATACCACCCAGTTGGGTGCTGCGCTCAATCATATCAGCTTTACCCCGGAAGAGTATCTTAAGTTGGTTTCAGCCACGGTGAAATGGCACATCATTGAGCAGGAAATCTACGACATAGAGCATCCCGAAGGTGTGCCTCAGGTATTGGAGAACGAGGTGTTCTATACCGTGAAGGATGGCAAATACATCGACATGGTCAAGTTAAAGAACGAGATAGCCAAGATGGTGGAGCTTGTAACGAGAAAGAACCACTGGTTCTGTGTATGGTGTGTGCTGAAACATCATAACCTGCTGAAGGACAAGCAGAATTTCTCTGCCTTTGCCCATCAGATGATGAGTCCCGATTGGTTTGGCGACGTTGATGAATATCTTCATTTCTCAGGCGACACGCTTCGCGATTACCGCCGCTATTTCTCAGAAATAGATTTCGCCGACTGGAACGAGGAGGATTTCAAAGAGAAGAAGGAGATTTTCCACATGACCAAATGGTCGGATAAACTCCTGGATAAGTTTCTGAATATCTGCAAGGCTATGAATGGAAAAGTGGATATGGCAATATAAGGGGGTGTGTCTTGAACTTTTGACACACCCTCTTATATTCGCTCAAGCTGGTGAATCTGGCTAAAAGCCCTATCTTTTATTTCAGATATTCTCCGAAATCAGTCAATCTCATATCACCCTTCTTCAGGAAGGTATCGTGCATGGCGAGGGCGGCACGCATGCTCTGTGGCTCGTGTCCCTTCTCGGCAAACTTCAGATACTCACGGAGCATAGGGCGATAATCCGGATGCGCACAGTTTTCGATAATCTCTTTGGCACGGCGCAACGGACCCTTGCCACGAAGATCGGCTACTCCCTGTTCGGTAACGATAACATCCACATCGTGCTCGGTGCTATCTACATGGCTGCACATCGGAACGATGGCAGAGATGCAACCGTTTTTGGTGGTACTCTGCGTGGTGAAGATAGAGATGTAGCCATTGCGCTCGTAATCGCAGGAACCGCCGATACCATTCATCAGCTTGCTGCCGCAGATATGGCTGGAGTTCTCATTGCCATAGATATCGCACTCGATGGCGGTGTTCATGGCGATGACACCCAGACGGCGAATCACCTCTGGAGAGTTTGAAATCTCGCTCTGGCGGATGGTGAGATGCTTCTTGAAGTAATCAATATCATCATACACCTCTTTCAATGTATCGTTGGTTACGGTGAGCGAAGAGCAGGAAGCATCCTTGATTCTTCCCTCGCGCATGTATTTCACCACGGCATCCTGAACCACCTCGGTATAGACGCTGAACACTGGCACGTTAGGATTCTGTCCCAATGCTTCAAGAACGGCATTGGAAGTTACGCCCACTCCGCTCTGCAAAGGCAGGAATTGAGGAGGAATATGCCCCTTCTTCAGGTCGCTGACCAAGAAATCGGCCACATTATGTCCCATCTGCTCGGTCACAGGGTCGAGAGGCTTGAAGGCACGCGCCTCCTCCGGGATGTTGCATTCCACCACACCCACAATCTTATGTGCATCAATCTCCACATACTCCTTACCTATTCTATCGCCCACATTCAATATAGGAATAGGTGTGCGGAACGGGCATTCTGCTATCTCATAAACATCGTGCAGATAGCGGGAAGCAGGACTGTGGAAGGTATTCTTCTCGATGAGCA
>USJX01000140.1 GCA_900555035.1 uncultured Prevotella sp. | reverse complement strand
ATATCGGAGATTACCAACTTTTTTAGGCACTATTTCTTATCCCGAACTGAGGTAAAGTTTGTGCGGTTAAACCGGGAGTTCATGTCTATAGTGACAAATAAGGTGAATGGTAAATCGAATATATAGATGTTGATTTGTGCTAGAAAGAATATTGATGTGGCTTTGCACTGGAAAAAATGCACGTACGTCCTCTAAAAGGCGACGTACGTGCATTACGACTATTGTATGTTTTGAGTCTTTAGAAATCTGAGAAGTCCTTTCTTGATAGACTCAAAGGCGAACTTTTCTATTTGGATGTCTTTTAACGGAATCCAGTAATAGGCAGCTGCATCGTCCATGGCTTCAATATGACTGAGGTCTTTAACCCTTACGATGTAGAACATGTCGAGGGTATGGACCATGAAGCCGGAATAGAGATAGAGGTTCGGAATGCTGAACTGATAGTTCACCTCGATGGCATCAAGGCCAGTTTCTTCTTTTACCTCACGTGCCATGGCCTCTTCGCCGGTTTCGTCCATATCGACAAAACCGCCAGGCAAATCGAGCATGTCTTTTCCTGGCTCGTTCTTGCGGCGAACTACCAGCAGCTCATCCTTCTCGTTGAGGATGAAGGCAACGGTGGCGCTGCTCGGGTTGAGATAATAGGAGAAGCCGCAGTCCTTGCACTTCTTGCTCTTGATGTTGTTGATCTCGAAATTCGGAGAGCCGCAAACGGGGCAGAACTTGAATTTATCTAAAACGTGACTCATAATATTGTTAATGTATAATGATTAATGTATAATGTATAATGGAAAAGGATTTATCATCCTGTTATATCAAAAAGCGGCCGGTCTTTGATTCTGGCAAAGATCGACCGCTGTTGATGTTTTGATGATTACCAATTGTCTGTACGGAATGGGAAGAGAGGCAGACCGCCAGCATTCGCCATGTTGCCGAGCTGGAAGTTGCGGAAGCAATAGCGCAAGGCCACTGGCTTCTTTACCTCTGGGCTGGTTACGATGATGCACTCGTTCCATCCGTCGTTGCCGCCTTCCTGTCCGAAATGCTTGGCTGTGGCAGGGTGGAACACCTTGTCCTCGCCGGCTACCTCGAAGCCCTTGATGCCTTCAGAGCGGTTGTAGGCTCCGTAGGTGTTGTCGAAGTGAACCTTCACGGTGTCGCCTACAATCTTCATCTCCTTGAAGGTCATACTCTCGCAGAAGAGTCCCTTCATGCCATAGGTCTTGCTCAGGGCCTGCAGGGCAAGGCGCTCGCCCACAGGCTGCTTCTGGCATGGATGAATCTGCTCTACCTCGTATGGATAGACCAGGTCTTCGGTGCACACGATGCCGCTGTTAGGAATCACCTTGGCAGCGTTAAACTGCTGCTCGCGGAGTCTTGGACCTGCATCGCCATTCACATCGCCATTATGATAAGGTGCAATCTGTACGAAATAGAATGGCAGCTCGCCCTGCTTGAAGTCTCTGCGCCACTGGGCTACGAGGTCGGCAAGGCGCTGGGTGTATTGTCCTGCCGGGTCGCCCACATTAGAGCAGCCTTGGTAGAAGAGAATTCCCTTTACGCTATAGTTGAGGATAGGATGGAAGGTTCCGTTGCCCCAGAGAAGAGGGTAGAGGAAGTCCCACTTGAACTTAGGATTCTTCGTCATCTTGATGGAGTCGAGGTCTTCCTTCGTGTTCTTCTTCAGATAGTCACGGTCGAGCCAGCTCTCTACTCGGCTTCCGCCCTTGTTCGCCATCACCAGTCCCACAGGCACATTCAGCGTCTTGTTTACCACCTGCGCAAAGAAATAGCCGGTGGCTGATGCATCGCCCACGGTTTCCGGGCTGATTACCTTCCATTCGCAGTTGGCATCGTCCAGCGGCTTGCTGCTCATTACGCTAGGAATCTTTACGTAGTGAACGCCTTTATACTGGTTGGCTCTCAGTACAGCCTTGTTATAGCCTTTCACTGGGCAGTTGCCGAATCCCTTCACCGGCATCTCCATGTTGCTCTGTCCGGCGCAGACCCATACTTCTCCTGCAAGCACATTGTTGAGAACAGTCTTCTCGCCATCGTCGAAGGTGATGGAGAGTGGGGTGTAGCTTGCCTTCGGTGTCAGAACCTTGACAGCCCATTTGCCGTCCTTACCCGTCTGGGCAGAATAGGTTCTTGATGACCAGGAAGTGGTTACCTTGACGGTGGTTCCCGGCTTGTCCCAACCCCAGAGGTTGGCTTCTGAATCCTGCTGGATAATCATGTTGTCACCCAGGATGTGTGGCAACTTTACCTTAGCCTGCGCTCCTGTTGCTATGAGAGCCATGGCTGCCAATGCTAAAAATTTCTTGTTCATTTTTTAGTGTTTAAAGTTTATTGATGTTTGATTCCTTTCGTTTTAGAATCATGTGATATAAATGTTGTGAAGCAAGAAGTCAGGAACCGGAAAACTCCTGGTTCCTGATTTCTTACTCCTAACTTATTATAATATTTCTTACTCCTAACTTTTTATAGTAAGTTCTTGATAGCTTCGTCAATGTCCTTAATCTGAGCATCGCGCGCCTTCAACGTGTTGCTGCGGTCGATGAGGAAGAAGGTAGGGATGTTCTGTACATTATATAGTTGCAGGCTCTGTCCCTGGATACCACCCTCGTCGCGTACGCAGATCCAAGGCAGTGCCGCAGTGGAGGTCTTCCAGAAGTGCTCGTTAGGATCTACGGAAACCTGATAGATTTCCAAGCCTGCTGCGTGATACTTGTTGTAGAGTTCACGGAGCATCATGATGCGCTTGGTGCTCTCGATGCTGGCAAAGAGATGGAAGTCGAGCAATACCACCTTGCCCTTCAGGTCGGTGAGGCGGCGAACCTGTCCCTTGCTGTCCTCCATGGCGAGGTCGATGCAGCCGTTTACGCTCACCTTGCTGGCGTCAATCTGCTGTTGTGCACGCTGGTTCTCGATGATGCGGATATCCTTCATGCCCTCGATGGCGATGTTGTGCAGGTTCTTGCCGCGCTCGGCACCAGGATAATAGGTGTCCCAACTGGTAGCCACGGCAGCAAACACCCTTACATCATCCTTGTTGTTGCGGGGATTGAAGATGAGCGAGTTCTCGTTGCCCAGCTGGATAGTCTGGAAGAGGGCATAGTAGGAAGAAGCCTTCATCGGCTCCTTGAAGATGTAGTTCACCTTGATGTCCTGCTTGTAGGCATCGAGCATGCGGGCCACGATGACATCCACCGAGTCGATGCCGATGTTAGGACTCTTCATGATGCCATTGATGTTGCTTTGCAGAATCATCTGCTTGAGCGACAAATCCTTAATCTTGCTGCAGTTTTCGGAACCCTCTACCTCGTACTTATAACTCATCTGAGGATAGGAAGCCTTCACCTTGACGGTCTCCGTAGAGTCGATGCTGAGGTTGATGCTCTGGTTGGCGATGCGGAGACGGTAGAACTCAGGAGTGATAGAGTCCATGGCGTTCTCATCGAATGCGAACGAGCCATCTTCTCCCAGTTTCACGGAATCAATCTTCACCGGTCCGTTGAGGCTCAAGTTCTCCAGGTAGAGCATCGAGTCTGTGGCTTCGGTAATGTTACCGTTGATATGAAATTTCTTGTTGTTACAAGACGTAAAAGCCAGCGCAGCTACCATGATCACTGCCGCTGAATAGATTTTAGATATCTTCATTGATTTTATATTTTGCAAAATTATCGACTGCAAAGGTAGCAATAAAATTGTGAATAATGCGCCTTATATAGATAAAATATATAAAAAAGTAGAAAAAAGTGGCCGAAATATTCGTTTATTAATAATTAAAAAGGTATCTTTGCAGCGTTTTATATATTTAGATGTTAGACAAAACAATAAGTTTTTTAATTTTCGATGAACGTAATTACAAAAAGTGTTCAGTTGCCTGATGGAAGAACCATCACAATT
>USJX01000139.1 GCA_900555035.1 uncultured Prevotella sp. | reverse complement strand
GGCAGCAGCAGCCTGTAGCATGCTGGGCAATGAATACGGGATGACCTCTCATCGGCGTCTGCTTGCCGTCATTGGGAATCACTGCAGGTGCAAGGCGTTTGGCAACGAAATCCTCCGCATGCTTACGGATGGTAGCCAAACCCTTTTCTGCAATATATTCCTTATCCTTCTTCGAGAGATGGAAACGGCTGCGGAAAGCTGACCCGGAAAGTCTTTCAAACAGATCTGTCAAATCATACTCCTTGTCTGAAGAAGTATGGTTTTCCTTGCTTTCTGAAGAGATAGAGTCTTTCCGATGATTCTCTATCTCCTCAGGAAACAAATTGAGTTCTACATATTTTGCTTGGTTTACTTTTGAATCTTTTTTCATTTTTATGAGTCTCCTATATCTATGAATCTCCTATATATTTAATGAATATCAGACTCTTCTGCTACAGATGCTTTGTTTTCCTTGGGTTGTGGATTGGGTACAAAGCCCAGAATGGCAACCAGACAACTCATCAGAGGACTGATGATGTTGAAGAAGCAGAAGGGGAGATAGACCAGAGTCGGGATGCCAAGAACTGTACTCTGCGTCATACCGCAGGCAGTCCATGGAACCAGCACGCTTGTCACGGTAGCACTATCCTCTGTACTTCGGCTCAAGAGTTCAGGTCGGTAACCTCGTTCAGCATACTCATCCTTGTAGATAGATGCATTCATGATGATACTCAGGAACTGGTCACCCATAACGAGATTGAGCAAGACGCCTGATGTCACGGTACTGCAGACAAGCGAGATGGTACTGTGGATGCTTTTCAGGAGCATGTGGGTGATGGCGTGGAGCATGCCGCTGGCTACCATACATGATCCGAAGCACATGGCACAGAGGATGAGCCAGATGGTATTGAGCATGCCAGCCATGCCTCGGGTGGCAACAAGATCATTGATGTTCGCCATACCGCAATCTACCTGGGTATGGGTATAGCAGGTGGTCATGATTCCTTGAAAGAGGCTTTTGGCAGAAATACAATCTTCGCCTGCTATCCCTACAAGTACTTCCGGCTGGAGAATGAGGGCACAGATGCATGCAGAAAGGGCAGAAAGCAGAAGGGTGATGAGGGATGGCGTCTTTCGGTAGATGAGCCATCCGGTAAAAGCCGGAACGAGCATGGTAAACAGGGAAATATTGAATCCATGGCTCAGACCGGTAAGATACTGGCTGATATCCACTGGCTTGGAATCATAGCAGAGACCAATGATAAGATAGAGTACCAGTGAGAGCAGGATGCTTGGTATGGTGGTGTAGAGCATATAGCGGATATGTGAGAAGAGGTCAGCTCCGGCTATACTCGAAGCCAGGACGGTGGTATCGCTCATTGGCGAGAGTTTATCACCAAAATAGGCACCGGAGATAATAGCTCCAGCCGTGTAAGGGGCTGGTATTCCCAGGGCATCGCCGATTCCCATCAGGGCTATGCCAATGGTGGCAATAGTGGTCCATGAGGTTCCCGTCATCACAGAAATGATACTGGAGATGATGCATGCGCAGGGAAGGAAAAAGGTTGGTGAAATAATCTGTACGCCATAATATATCAATGTAGGTACTACGCCACTAATCATCCAGGTAGCTGACATCATTCCGATGAGCAGCAAAATCAGGATAGATACTCCGGCATCGCCCACCGTCTTTTTGATCATCTCTTCAAAGATATTCCATTTCATCCTATAGATGCCCATGCCGAGTGCCACACATACGGCAGTGGCTATCATCAGGGCCACCTGGGAGGCACCAGCCAGGGCATCGTCAGGGAAGAGTTTGACAACCAGGACGATGAGGGCGATAAGTACTGCCAGTGGTATGACAGAAATGAAAGGATGTGGACTAGCTGGCTGCTGCGGTGGGCAGGATACCTGATTCTCTGCAGCTTGAGATTTCTGTTTCTTTTCTTCTTGTTTCATTTTTAAAACTCTCTTATACAATTATTTAAAATCAAAGTCTTTCATTTACTTTGCGTTTTCATCAGTTTCTTCAACGCTTCTCTTCTGGGTATTCGGCAAGAATCCTGCTATGATGCCGAGCAATGGCAGGAAGGCACTCACCTGGAAGATAAACTCAATACTGGTCTTGTCGGCTAACCAGCCGAAGAACGCTGAGCCTAGTCCTCCCAGTCCGAACATCAGTCCGAAGAAAATACCCGCTATCAATCCTACTTTGTCTGGCATCAGGTCGGTGGCATATACCACGATGGAAGAGAATGCCGAGGCGATGATTAAGCCAGAAAGGAAGGTACAGATGATGGTCCATGTGAAGTTCACAAAAGGCATGGCGATGGCAAAGGGTGCTGCTCCCAGAATGGAGAACCAGATGACATACTTTCTGCCAAACTTGTCACCCAGCATTCCTCCTGCCACCGTACCTATGGCAAAGGCGGCAAGGAATACGAAGAGGCACAGCTGCGAGGTCTGTACCGATACGCCGAACTTATCCATCAGGAAGAAGGTGAAGTAACTCGTAATGCATGCCGTATAGAAATACTTGGAGAACACGAGCATGATGAGGATGAACAGAGCCCAATACTTCACCCTTTTAGAGATATGGGTATTAAGAAGGGGCTGTTTCTGGGGATGGTTCACCACGTAAGCTAGTCGTGCCTTATACCAGACTCCCAATCTTACCATGATGATGGCGGCAAGCAGGGCTGCAAGGGCAAACAAGGAGATGGCATGCTGACCGAAAGGCAGGATGATGATGGCGGCAAGCAAAGGTCCTATTGCAGAACCTCCATTGCCACCCACCTGGAAGATGGACTGTGCCAGACTCTTCTTGCCTCCCGATGCCATCTGTGCCACTCTTGAAGCTGTGGGATGAAACACGGACGACCCCAGGCCTACAACGCTCACTGCCAGGAGAATCAGGAAGTAATTCTCGGCGAAAGCCAGCAGGAGCAGCCCCACCAACGTGAAGCACATGCCGATGGAGAGGGCATAGGGACGAGGATGCTTATCGGCATAAAGTCCTGTGAAAGGTTGCAAGATGGAAGATGTCATCTGGAAGACCAGTGTGATGATACCAATCTGTGCAAACGAGAAGTCGAACTTATCCTTCACAATCGGATAGATGGAAGGGATAATCGACTGAATCATATCGTTCAGGAAATGGGAAATGCTACAGATGATGAGCATGGAATACACCGTACCCTCTACCATCGTAGGATTTCCCTTGATTTTACAGCCTATTGACTTGATGTTCATTTCTTTAATTTTTTGTCTTTTTTAATTTTCTTATTTGAAAATCAATATTTTATGTTGTTTTTGTTCTGCTTCAAGCTCTAATAACCTTCTCTTTGCATCCAATCCTCCGGCAAAACCTGTAAGGAGATGATTGCTTCCGATAACACGATGGCAGGGAATGAAAATGCTGATGCCATTAGCTCCGATGGCACCTGCCACGGCTCTTGTGCCATTGGGGTTACCCGTACTTATGGCTATTTCCTTATAGCTCCTTGTTTCTCCATAGGGTATGTTGAGCAATGCACGCCATACTTTTTTCTGAAAATCTGTTCCTATAGGGTGCAACGGAATATCGAATGTCCTGCGGCTGCCGGTGAAATATTCATTCAGCTGCTTCTTGGCCAGTTCCAGGATAGGGGATGTTTCAATCTTGAACTCTGCCTTCATATACCGCGAAATCCGAAGCTTATTGTGCTCTGAACATGGCATTTCATTCCAATCACAAAGGCACAATTCATCGTCCACCGATGCCAGGATGATTTCTCCACAAGGCGAACTGTAATATTGGATGCTTACTTGCTGCATTACTTTATTGTCAAGTTCATCTATAGCCACCGAAAGGTCATCCACCTCAAAAGCAAGATGACGCAGTCCGGCTGCTTCATGATTCTCATTCTGATTTACGATTGAATCTTTGAATTCTTTCTTGGACGATTTGAAATAGGTATGTTTCATCTTACCGTCCCAAAAAGAATAGCTTTTCTCTTATCCTACTATATTTAAACGGTTTGACGAATCTCATATTTAACCTCCATGCCAAG
>USJX01000138.1 GCA_900555035.1 uncultured Prevotella sp. | reverse complement strand
TGACCACACTGGTCAGACTGGATTCAAAATATGCCCCTTTTTAAAGTGGGCTCATTACTATAAATTGGAATACGAGAATGCAGGTCATGCCTTCGCCCAGTGCATCGAATATGATGACGAGGACGATCCTCACAACTATTATAATGCTGCGCAAATGTATATCGGAGCCAAGATGAAGCCACAGGCAAAACTCTATCTCCAGATGTTCTTGGCAAAAGCTGATAAGTTGAAGGATGAAAAGGAAAAAGCTAAACTTACAGCGAAAGTAAAGGAGCAACTAAAAGGAAAGTAAAATAAAACAGATAACTTTTTAGTTTACTCTTCGCTAGTTTTAGCGTCTATTAAAAAGCTATAAATATCTACATTTTTTTTGCAGAGTGCCACAAAAAGTGTAATTTTGCAAGCAGATTAACAGATAAAGACAGAATTATGAAGAAAATCATCTTAGCTTTAGCAACCTTGCTCTTTATGGGAAGTGCTGCAACAAAAGCACAAGTCACAAAAGTCACTGTGCGCTCTATCGCGGGAAACAGTAAGGAGGAAGTCGAGAACATCGACAACGCCAAGTATCGCATTACCTATGAGGGGAAATGGGTGAACAATCCTTCCATCAAACCCTTCATCTACACGGATAGCGAGATGCGCCTCGACATTGGTGAAAAGGCGACCTGCTTCTATGACAGAACGAAACAGGTAAAGGATTCACTCATGGACGAAAAAGCCAAGACTGGCAATTTCGACTTCTCTGATTTACCTAAAGGTGGAAGATTCCCATTCTCCTACTACAAGAACTATCCATCTACTGGCAAATCCATCCAATTGGAATCTGTCGGCACTACAGATTATAAATGCACAGAGAACGTAGAGACACCCGACTGGCAACTCATCCCCGACAGCGCAACAACCATCATCGGCTATCATTGCCAACTAGCCAAGACCAACTTCAAGGGAAGAACTTGGTATGCATGGTACGCCGAAGACATCCCTTTGCCAGAAGGTCCTTGGAAGCTGATTGGACTGCCGGGCTTGACACTGAAAGCATACGATGAAAACAAAGAATATTCATTCACAGCCATCGGCATGAGTACGTTGACAGCACCAACACCTATCACGTTCCCCAAGGCTAAGAGAGAAGAGATCAGCCAGAAAGACCTCAGAGAGTTCAAAGAGAAGTTTACGCCTGGAATGGTATTGGAAACATTAAACATCAAGAACATAAAAATACAGGACGAAAAGGGCAACCCAATTGACATGAAGAAATTCATGAATAAGAAGAATGTCTTCAATCCGATTGAACTTCAATAATAAATGAAGAAAATAATTATCAGTTTTATCGCTTTCTTTCTCTTGTTCTGCATCCCAATGGCGATGCAGAGCAAGAGAAACACTCCTATCTTACTCGATGACGACAACACTGCTACCGGGATTCATGGTTATGTAGAAGATTCATTGACACATAACCGTCTAGCCAACGTCTCCATCACGCTGCTCCGCAATGGAAAGCCCTTGAAGTTTACAAGAACAAAGGAGGACGGAACCTTCGTGCTCCCCATCACCGAAAAGCAAGCCAACGACAAACTGCAGGCCACGTTTATGGGGTATAAAAAGACAAAAACATCGATTTCATCGGGAAAAGAAACCATCATCAGTATGGCTTCAACAGCTTTTGTCTTGAAGGAAGTACAAGTAAAAGGCTCTCGCATCACAGGGCGGGATACCATATCTTTCGACCTCACCCGCTTTGCCAACGAACGAGATAATTCCCTGAAAGATGTACTGAAAAAGCTGCCAGGCGTGGATATAGAGAAGAATGGTCGTATCAACTACAATGGTAAGCCCATCAATCGATTCACTGTGGAAGGTCTCGACCTGACCGGTGGCAAATATAACCAACTAGAGGAGAACATCAAGGCGAAAGATGTGAAAAAGGCCGAAGTCATCGAGCATGACCAGCCTATCAAGGCGCTCCAGAACAAGACCTTTACAGATAATGTGGCGATGAACATCGCCCTGAAAGACAGTGCCCGCGACAAACAGATGCCTACTCTCAAGCCCTACTTACTAGCAGGGCATCCGTCCCACGTAGGCGGAAGCATCAATATCATGCAAATTGGCAAGAAGAAACAGATGATGTATGATGCAGAATACGACAGAACAGGCAAGAATCTAGGCTATTCACTTAACCAACTCGCATCTTACAGCAATCGTCTTGCTCCTGCCTCCCTTCCATCATGGATATCAGTACCATCGCTTGACGCTCCTATCGACGAAGAACGCCTTCGCTTCAACACCTCGCAAAAATACTCCATCAACCATATCAAGAAGAATAAGGACGATGCAGAGACTCGCATAGAAGCCAACTATCTTCGTACGGTAACCCGACAAGAGCGAGAGAATATGAGTATCTACGACCTCGGCGGCGAAGCTCCCACAGTTACCACGGAGCACAACCACAAGACAATGATCAGCGATGCCTTCAATCTGCAATGGGAGAACAAGGTAAACAAGACTGAGCATTATGGCAACGAGAGCATCAGCCTCAGCGCAGCACAAAGCGATGGCTTGTCAAACATCAACGACACGCTTACCCAACGTGTCCGCATCCCAAAGCTCGACCTCTCGGCAAGTATCTACCGCCTCTTCGTCTTCAAGAAAAGTCAGCTCTCTTGGCGTAGCACTGCCGACTATCACCATGGTGTGGCGGACCTCTACGTTAACGACGAACGCAATCGCATCCGCACCAACCTTTGGCATACAGCCCACGCCTTACAGTGGATGAGGAATCGCTTCCACTGGACACAGGAATATAGAATGAGTATCGACCTCAACAACATTTATGCGAAATATCAGAAAAGAAGCGATGAAATCGGCAAAAACAACGGATTCATCGAAAATAGTCACGATGAAATCAGCCAAAACAGTCTTAACATCACAGGGAAGTTCACCCCTTACTGGCAATACAAGACCGAGACGTTCCGTATGTCGTTCTCTCCCGATTTCATCTGGGAACGCTTCACCTATCCACAGAAAACTCTACTTACCATATCACCCTACCTTTACTTATATAAGAAATTGGATTTCCGTAGAGAGTTGACTATCTACACAGGATACAGTACCGGAACAGGCAATGCCACCAACTACGCCATAAAGCAATATCGCAAAAGTTATCGCTCTTGGTACACTTCGAGCGACATCATTCCGATAACTCGCTCTCTTTATGGCAAGTTGAGTTACGACTACAAGCGCCCTATCAAGGAAATCTTCTTCAGCGCATCGGTCAATGCCAGCAAAAACTGGATGAACACGGCATCCGACCTACGCATCGAGGATGGCAAATACTATACCTCATTATATAAGCAGGACAGCAAGAGCAACAACCTAGGGGCATCACTCTACATATCGAAGGGCTTCTACGACCTGCATCTGAAAACCCGCCTGGAGGGCAGTTACAACTACAGCAAGGGTGAGCAATACAGCCGCGGCAAAGCCATCAGCTACACCGCGGACAACTATACTGTGAAGCCTAGCATCGACTTCTCGCCGTCCTGGTGTGCCTTTAGCTATGAGGGAGAATTCTCTTTTTACAACTCGAAACGTCAAAAAATGGCGAAGTCATCGTTATTTAATTGGCGTCAAAGCGTATCTGCCACCGCTACCATCAGCCATGTGGACCTCTCCTTCTCGCTCGTACATTATCGCAATGAGCTGCAAGAGGGCAGCCACCTAAACACCCTTCTTGGCGATGCCTCGGCAGTATGGAGAATGAAAAAGCTCCGCCTTTCTGCAGAGCTTCGAAACCTTTTCAACAAGAAGAACTATATGGAAACCATCTATAGCGGCATCAGTACATTGACCGACAGCTATCATCTTCGCCCTCGCGAACTGATGATTTCCGCCCAGTATTCCTTCTAAACAAGAACTCCCATCTCAGAAAAGAGACGGGAGTTCTTTGCTTTTAAGGATAAGAGACAAGGTTATAAGGGATTTTGACTTTTTAGTTCATTTTTATTTGGAACATAACATTATTTTTTGTATCTTTGCAACTGATAATATCTTATTATTATCCCAACGATTATGCAAG
>USJX01000137.1 GCA_900555035.1 uncultured Prevotella sp. | reverse complement strand
ATGGAGATTATGCCTATATTAGAACGAAAGATTGCGCACAAAATGACAACTTTGTCAAAAGAATAGTTGAAATTTAAAAGATTAGTTTAATTATGGAAAAGGAAATATTATTGAATAATGGAGTGAAGATTTCTACACCGGGGTTCGGAACGTTTCTTACTCCTGATGGAGCAACCTGCGTTGAAGCTGTGAAAGCTGCCATCGCTGCAGGCTACACCCACATCGACACCGCTGCTATCTATAAAAATGAGAAGAGCGTGGGCGAGGGAATCAAGGAAAGTGGAATCAAGCGTGAGAATCTCTTTGTTACCAGCAAGGTTTGGAGCACAGAGCGTGGCTACGACAAGACGTTGAAGGCGTTTGACAAGACTTTGAGTGATTTAGGGCTTGATTATCTCGACCTCTATCTCATTCATTGGCCAGCCAACGAACTGCAGTTTGGCAAGGATGCAAATCAGCTGAATGTAGATACTTGGAAAGCGATGGAGCGTCTGCATGAGGAGGGCTTGATTCGCAGCATCGGTCTTTCCAACTTCATGCAGCATCATGCAGAGCCAGTAATGGCGAAGGCTAACATCTGTCCGATGGTTGACCAGATAGAGTATCATCCAGGATTCACCCAGAAGGAATGCGTGGAGTTCTGCCAGAAGAACAATATTCTTGTGGAAGCATGGAGCCCGTTGGGAAGAGGCAATGTCTTGGATAATCCTCTCTTGAAGTCGATTGCTGCCAACCATGGCAAGAGCGTGGCTCAGGTAGTTATCCGTTGGGTGATGCAGACAGGCGTGCTGCCACTGGCAAAGTCGGTTACTCCAAGCCGAATCAAGGAAAACATCGATGTATTCGATTTTGAACTCTCTCAGCAGGAAATGTTTGAAATCGCATCGCTGAAGGCTGACAGAATAGGTTCAGACCCCGATACATGTGATTTCTAATACGGTATGGTTTGGAGTGAAATGCTCCCAAAACATATAAGATGAAACTGTAAAAAGTTACGGAGATGATTCATATTCTCCGTAACTTTTTTACTTAAAACATTCATATAATTTATCTGTTGTTTTCACCCTATGCAGGAAAATCTATTTACAAAATGCAGATCAGTCAATATCTATTAATTGGAAATGCTTGTTGAAGGTCAAATCCAATCCGTTTGTCAGTTCCACCTCGTATTCATTCTTGTTCATTTCAATCTTTTTCACCGATTGTCCTGCATAATTATCCTTCAAGTAGTTCTTGATGGCTTGCGGAATCAAC
The DNA here is from genome assembly GCA_900555035.1 of uncultured Prevotella sp. Lineage (GTDB taxonomy): Bacteria > Bacteroidota > Bacteroidia > Bacteroidales > Bacteroidaceae > Prevotella. The sequence goes on along the minus strand of USJX01000137.1, from coordinate 2,973 downwards.
AGAGCTGGCACGATTCCCTGCTTGCAGTCTATCTCTTTAAGATTTCCTTTTTTGTCGTATTCCAGCTTCGTGCCATTCTGCAGAACCACATCATAGCTTCTGCTGACAACTCCCGATTCAATCGTTGCAAGCATCACCTTCTGACCATTGAAATGATTATTGAGCAAGGTTTGGGCCTTGGCAGGAAGTGCATTTACAGAGATAGGCTTGTCGTTGCCTGCATTCGCCACCATATTGCATGAAACCATGCAGCAAATGGCAATCATCAATTTTCGAAAAATTCTTTTCATAAGCTTCGTTCTTTATATTTTTATCAATTCATTCAGTTTATCCTCTCTGATAATCTTAGGCTGAGCCTTGCCAGCGAGAATGAGAATCTTCTTGCCATTACGATAAATATGAAGCTGTCGTGAGCGAACCACGGCAGTCAACTCCTCATCATTCTGCATGGCTTGCCAGATAGGATAATATACACCCTCAGGTTCAAACAACTTCTTTTGAAGATGTGAACAGAGATTTGTTGTATCAATAGTCATAGCCATATTTCTTTAAACTTCTTTTCACTTTATAATCCCAACTCCACATCCTTGCCGAACGGTGCGAGCGAAAGCCCTGCCATTTTGAAATGCTGTTTTCCCCAAGGAATGCCGATAATGGTGATACATAAGATAAAGCCGAAGAACAGATGCACGAGGCAAGCCCACAATCCTCCGAAAATCAGCCAGAGTAAATTCAGCGGGATGCGAATGCAACCTGTTGGACTATTTGTTTCTCTCACCTTAGAACCAAAAGGCCATAGGCAGAGCAGACCAATCTTGAATGTCTGTATCGCAAAGGGAATGCCGATGATAGTACATGCAAGAGCCAGACTTCCGGTGAAATAACCGATGGCAGCTTCGAGACCTCCGAAGAGCCACCAAAGTAAGTTTCCTATTATGCGCATAAGATTATTCTTTTGTATTCTTGTTAATTTCTTGCCATTCCTGATGCTCCTCCAGATGATTGGTCTTTACCAGTACACTCTGGAAGCCGAAGTTTCTGCCAGCTTCGGCATTCTCGGCACGGTCATCGAAATAGAGGGTGGTGGCTGGATTCAATCCAGTCTGTTTCGTCATCTCTTCATAGATTTCGACGGATGGCTTCTCCTTCCGCATGGCGTATGAGAGGAATACTTCATCAAACAACTCGTCCGTGGAATATCCAAGCTGCTTCATCAGACAGACCGACTTCTGCCAAAGCGTGTCGTTGATGTTGCTGAGCAGATAGACCTTGTACTGCTTCCGAAGTTTGACTAATGCTTCCAGTCTTTCTACGGGAAGATTACCACACAGCTCTTCGAGCACTTTTTCAATATCCTCGGTTGTGGTTCCTTTACGGCAAAGACTCAGCATCTCTTTCAATGTTTCTGATTCCGCTACAAGACCATTAATATATTGGTGCATCAGTCTCTTAATCTTGCGGACATGGATTAGTCGCTTGAACGCCGTTACGCCCAGGCTCTCCATGGCTTTCACAACAGAAGCATCATCAATGTTCACGATGACACCTCCATAATCAAAGACGAGTGTTTCTATCTGTTTCATACTCATTTTTCTATTGTTATAATTCTCTTATGATATGCTTTATGGCAGCAATCGGGTGATACAAAATCATTCTCGGACCAGCCCAGCGCATCACTTTGCACATCCGTCCTTTCATCTGAGGGCGATAGCAGTGGATGGGACACTTCTTGCATGTAGGCTTGTTTTCGCCAAACTTGCAGCGTTCCAGTCTTGCCGTAGCGTACTGTAGCAACTCTTGGCATCCGGGGCATAACTCCTTGTTGCCCTCCTTTTTCCTGCAATACAGGCGTATCATCTGCTCCACAACCCGCTGCTCTTCCTTTATTCTTTTCATCTTTTTATGTCAAGAAAGGATCAAGCGTAGCCAGCAGTTCGGCTTTATCAACCACACCGCTTGTGCGCCACAATACTTCTCCGTTGCGGAAGAGCATCAGCGTAGGCACGGATTGGATGCGGTATTGGCTTGCCGTTACGCCATACTTGTCCACATCCACCTTGATGATTCGGATGCGGTCGCCCAATGCACTCTTCACCTGTTCCAGAATAGGGTGCATTGCCTTGCAAGGTTGGCACCATGTGGCAAAGAAATCGACCAGAACAACCTGGCCACTGTTTATTACATTATTGAATGTCTCCATAATTATTTGTCTATTCCTGTGAAACGATTTAAAGTACTGCCGTCCCTCGTGACTTTCCCGAAGAACATCTTTACTGTACGAACCCAATAGGTTTGGTCTCCATAATTAAAGTGCAGCCATGATGTAGCCTACTTTTGCCATATCAAAATGTTTTATTGACAGATACCTTGATAGTTATGCGTCTTTTTACATCAGAATAGCCCCTGCTCAGGCACGATTCATCTGCAAAGATACAAATGATATTCAGAAATGGATTCATACAGCTTGGTTTTGTTGGGGCAGCAGACTTGATTTAACCTAATTTATATTAGGAGCCACTATTACATTCTATTTCGACTTCATGTTCGCTTAATATATTTTAAGAGACACTAATAATCTAAATCAATTATTATTAGTATTTTTGCAACATAACTTAAATGGCACTACTCCGTAATGGTGTGAATAGGAATCAATTCAGAATGAAGCAAGAAAATGAACTAAAATCGCTTTTGACAGATCAACAGTTTGAAGCCTCGGATAATAGGGAACTATTACTCGCTCAAGCAAAAGCGTGTGCAAACGGTTATGCATTAGCAACAGAAGGCATAGCAGTTGTATCAGATTTTCTAAACAACGAATGCCATATTTATGCAGGAAAATTCGGTCAAGCTACAATGAATCTTCCAGAATATATGGTAGATCGAAATTCTGCCTTTGAAGACATCATATTCAGACATGTAAAAGAAGACGAACTTATTGAACGTCATGTACTGGAACTTCGTTTCTTCAACTTT
>USJX01000136.1 GCA_900555035.1 uncultured Prevotella sp. | reverse complement strand
AACAGCATCCTTTCGATGTGATGGGAGAGCATGGACATGTAAGGGTGCTCGGTACTCAGTTTATGGTGGATGAAAGAACGGATGCTCCCGAAGTGATAGTAACCAGCGGAAAGGTGCTTTTCACGGCTCGCCATTCTGCTGAAGGCGTTTTCCTGACCAAGGGCAAGCGAGCCCGTTTGCTGAAAGGGGCTGCCCAGCCTGAGTTGTTGGCGGATTATGATATCAACGATGTGGCATGGGCTACGCATCGCCTGCATTTCGACAATACTCCATTATCCGAAGTATTGGAGGAACTTTCTGAATTATCCGGCACAAGATATACTGCCTCTGATGAGAGTAAGCGTCTTACTGGCGATTTTGATGCGGATTCCATTCCGCAGGTCATCCAAGTAATAGAAGAAACATTGGGTGTTCAGATACGATAAGAGTTGAATCAAGCATCGTAAAATGCATCGCAAAAAGGGACTAACCTATGAAAAGAAGTCAATAAAATGAGAAAATAAGTAAAAAGGCAGCATCTTTCGTATAGATTTAGGGCGAGATTCAAAATAATTTTGTATCTTTGCCCTTGTAACAAATCAAACAATTGATTAAAATATAAAAGTATGGACTTTAACAAACTATTCTCATTGGAGGGTAAGGTTGCCCTCGTGACAGGTGCCGCATACGGTATCGGTTTCGCTATTGCTGAGGCTTATGCCAAGGCGGGTGCTAAAATTGCTTTCAACTGCCGCAGCCAGCATCACATGGATCAGGCACTTGCAGATTACAAGGCAAAGGGTATTGATGCCAAGGGTTATATCTGTGATGTAACTGATGAGGAGCAGGTGAAGAATATGGTTGCTGACATCGAGAAGGAACTCGGCGTTATCGACATCCTGGTTAACAACGCTGGTATCATCAAGCGCATTCCTATGACGGAAATGTCGGTTGATGACTTCAAGCAGGTGATCGACATCGATCTCACTGCACCATTCATCGTATCTAAGGCAGTTATCCCTGGTATGATCAAGAAGGGTCATGGTAAGATTATCAATATCTGCTCTATGATGAGCGAGTTGGGTCGTGAAACAGTTTCTGCATACGCAGCAGCCAAGGGCGGCTTGAAGATGTTGACACGTAACATCTGCTCAGAGTATGGTGAGTACAACATCCAGTGCAACGGTCTGGGCCCTGGTTATATCGCAACTCCACAGACCGCACCTCTTCGTGAGCGTCAGGCAGATGGTAGCCGTCACCCATTCGACAGTTTCATTTGTGCAAAGACTCCAGCTGGTCGCTGGTTGAATCCGGAGGAGTTGGAAGGTCCAGCTGTGTTCCTGGCATCTGATGCTTCTAACGCAGTGAATGGTCACATCCTCTATGTGGATGGCGGTATCTTGGCTTACATCGGCAAGCAGCCTAAATAAGACACAGATACACCCTTAGGAGGTAATGAAATATAAAAGCCCGTCTTTGCATCAGTTGCAGGGATGGGCTTTTTATGATAATATGCTCATAGGGTAATCTGATAGGAATACTCTATGTAGATAAAAATAATCTTTACAATTATTTGTTGAGTGCATCTGCAAATTCAGCACCAGCCTTAAACTTGGCAACCTTCTTGGCAGCAATCTGAATCTTCTCCTTGGTTGCAGGGTTGATACCCTCGCGAGCTGGACGTTCGTTAACGCTGAATGTTCCGAAACCTGCCAACTGGATTTTGTCACCTGCAATGAGGGCATCCTTCAATGCGCTTGTTGTAGCATTGAGAGCAGCCTTGGCCTGATCCTTTGTGAGGTCGGCATTTGCCGCAATCTTTTCGATCAATTCTGTCTTATTCATAATTTTACGTTATAAAATGATTAGTAATTTTATCTTTTTATCTTTTTTGCTTACAAATATAGCTTTTTCCTTTGAAAGTTCAAATAAAAAAAGCAGAAAAGTGATGAAAATAGTGAAATTTTATTGTAATCTACTCATTTTTTGGTGATTTCACGGATATTTTTAGTAATTTTGCCACGAAATTATGAATTTTATAGTGATTATTAATAATAAAGAAAGAAAATCGTTATGCGCAATATACCGATAGTTACAAAGAACTTGTTGATAGTGAATGTTGTTGCCTTCTTGGTATGCTATTTGTTTGGCAAAGATGCTTCTGGCAATTTTATGCTCAATGATATATTGGGACTTCACTTCTTTATGGCATCCGACTTCCACGTGTACCAGTTGATTACCTATATGTTTATGCATGGAGGTTTTGAACACATCATATTCAATATGTTTGCCCTCTGGATGTTTGGTTGTGTGGTAGAAAGAGTATGGGGAGCCAAGAAGTTCCTTTTTTATTACATAGCTTGTGGCGTGGGAGCAGGACTCTTTCAGGAAGCTGCGCAGTATGTCAGCTATCTGTATAATGACTTCTCTGCCTATCAGTTTATCGTGGATGCCAATGGTGCCCGCCTGCCGATGGGTGATTATCTTAATTTGTGGACCACGGTAGGTGCCTCGGGTGCCATCTATGCCATCCTGCTTGCCTTCGGCATGATTTATCCCAATGAGCGTATCTTCATCTTCCCATTGCCGGTACCTATCAAGGCAAAGTATTTCGTGATTGGTTATGCTGCCATCGAACTCTTCTCGGCATTGGCTACCCGTGGTGATGGCGTGGCTCATATAGCCCACCTGGGAGGTATGGTCTTCGGTTTCTTCATGATTCGCTACTGGCGCAAGCAGATGGAGGGAGGTTATCATAACTCATCTACCCAAGATGCCTTCGATAAGGTGCGAAATATGTTTGGTGGACGCAATAAAAATACCAAGCAGAAGTTTGATTATACCCGAAACGAGAATTATACGGCAGATTTCCATCCTACTGGCGATGATGAACTTCGCAAGAAAGCGAGCCAGGCAGAGATAGACCGTATCTTGGATAAGATAAGAAAGAGTGGCTATGACAGTCTTTCAAAAGAAGAGAAGCAGACGCTTTTCGATCAGAGCAATAAGTAAAGAAGATATATGTTTAACGGATTGAAAGATTTTACGGTGAGGATGATAGCAGGAGCCAATGTGGCTACTGTTATCATCATGCTTTTGGTGGGGTTTTCTGATTTGCTGAACCCTCAACGTTTTCCTGCATTTGCCAATGCAGGATTGCTTTTTCCTGTCTTTCTCCTCATCAATCTGGGTTTCCTGGTTTTCTGGCTCATCTTCCGTTCTAGGTACGCCATGATTCCTGTTCTTGGATTCCTGGTGGCTTTTGTGCCAGTGCGCCAATATATGCCTATTAATATGAAGGGAGATGCACCAGAGGGAAGTATCAAGGTGTTGTCGTACAATACCTGGAACTTTGGTGCTCAGACAGAGGACGATGAAGGACATAATATCTGTCTGCAGTATCTGCAAGAACAGGATGCAGATATCGTATGCCTGCAGGAAGCTATGCCCAACTGGAAAAATCAGCAGCAGATAGATAGTATTTTAAAGCCCATGTATGCTTATCAGGATACTACCCACCATCCTAATGGAGGCAACTGCGTGATGCTGCTCAGTAAATATCCCATTCTTTCTAAAGAATTGATACCATACGAGTCGAAGGGGAATATGAGCGTGGCTTATCGCCTGAAGATAAAGAACAAGATAGTACTCGTCATCAATAATCATTTGGAATCTACGGGATTAAGCCTGGAAGACCGCCGGCAGTTTAAGAACCTGGTAGTGGGAAAACTTCAGGTTGATACGGCAGAAGAAACCTCCAAGCTCATGGTGGTGAAATTGGCAGAGGCAACCCGCAAGCGTGCTTCTGAGGCAGAGGCCGTGGCCAGGTACATCAGGCAGCATAAGAGCATGAGTACCATTCTCTGTGGTGATTTTAATGATGGACCTATCTCCTATGCCCATCGTACGATAGCCAGGAATCTGACCGATTGCTATATCGCGAGTGGCAACGGACCGGGTATCAGCTATCATCATGGAGGATTTTTCGTGCGCATTGACAACATCATGTGCTCAGAAGATTGGGACCCATACGAATGCTATGTAGATAACAAAATAGCGGTTTCAGACCACTATCCCATCATCTGTAAGCTAAAAATGCGCCCTAAACATCAAAAATAGTGCAAATTATTCTTATTTACGAAAAAAAATGCGTATTTTTGCACGTCATTATGTATGTATTGACGTTTTTACTTAACTGTGAATAAATAAATTAATAACAATAAATAGAAATGCAAAACAAAGGAATTGTAATTTGTGTA
>USJX01000135.1 GCA_900555035.1 uncultured Prevotella sp. | reverse complement strand
CCACGGGGTTCTGCGGTGGTTTCACCACCTTCTCTACCTTCATGAACGAGGGGGCAGGATTGATGAAGGAGGAAAATTACCTCTATATGATGCTCTATCTCTTCGGAAGCCTGGCACTGGGACTCGTCGCCGTACTCGCCGGACACTATCTGGCGAAGATTATCGCATAAAATACTACAGAAAAAAGAAAGAAGAAGCCCCGGGATTGCCGAGAAAGAAGACCGGAGAATAGAAAGAAGAAGAACCCGAATTGCCGAGAAAGAAGACCGGAGAACGGAAAGAAGAAGCCCCCGGATTGCCGAGAAAGAAGACCGGAGAACGGAAAGAAGAAGCCCCCGATTTATCGCATAAAATACAGAAGATAGGATTCCATCAGATGAAGAAATGATGAAAATTCTATCTTTTTTATTATTTTATATTTTCAAAATGCCTTAATTACGAAAAAAAATCGTATTTTTGCACCTATGAATGCATTAGATACAAACAATATAAAATGGAGCGAGAATGTAATCATCGCTGATGCCGACTATATCGACCGAGTGGCTTTCGACCTGACTGTCAACTTCGAGCGAATGATCAACCGACGCATCCAGCCAGCTGACATGGCACAATGGGCAGTGTGCATCGCCCTCGACGGAGGTCTCAGAGAGGGGGAGCACGAAACGCAAGTGGTGCTTATCCACGATAAGAAATCCATTGCAATGAAGAACTTCCGCCCTTCTAATTATGAAACGGACCTCAACGCCAAGGCTTTCAAGGAAGCAGGTCTCGGAGAATTCATCTTCTCGTCTTATCCTACAGAGGAGAAGATGGTGGGAAAGGACGAATTCCTCGTAGAAGTGGCACGCACCGTATGCAACGCCAAGGAGGTGAAAAGGGTGATGGTGATTCCGAACTCGGAAGATGGAGACGCCTACGACCAGCTGAGAGATATGCTGAGAAAGGTGGAGGATGACGACAAGCGAATCACCCTCTTCGCCATGCAACCCATGCCGGGAGGAAACTTCCGACAGGAGATTCTGGGTTACTCGCTGATGAGCGCCCTGGGTATTTCGGCTGAGGAAATAAAATAAAAGCTGAAATGCTGAGCAAGGGCGGCGACTGATTACTGATGACAGGCGATGGAATCGCCTGGAACGGGGGCAAGAGGGGGACATGAGGCGCTTTTGCTGAAACGCTGAAACGAAAAAAAAGGGCGATTTTTGCTGAAACGCTGAAACGCGAAACGCTTCTTGAAGATATAACATATAAACATTAAAATAATAACATAATAATAAAAATAAGATTATAAATGAGTAGAGTACTTATGATTGGCGCTGGTGGCGTGGCTACCGTGGCTGCCTTCAAGATCGTCCAGAACCAGGACGTTTTCACCGAGTTTATGATTGCTAGCCGCCGCAAGGAAAAGTGCGATAAGCTGGTTAAGGATATCCATGCCAAAGGCTACAAGATGGATATTCAGACAGCTGAGGTGGATGCCGACGACGTTGAGCAGTTGAAGGCTCTCTTCAATAGCTACAAGCCTGAGCTTGTCATCAACCTCGCTTTACCTTACCAGGACCTCACCATCATGGATGCCTGTCTGGCTTGCGGATGCAACTACATGGATACCGCTAACTATGAGCCTAAGGACGAGGCTCACTTCGAGTACTCATGGCAGTGGGCTTACAAGGATAAGTTCGAGCAGGCAGGTCTGTGCGCTATCCTCGGTTGCGGTTTCGACCCAGGTGTATCCGGCATCTTCACCGCATACGCTGCCAAGCATCACTTCGATGAGATCGAGGTGCTCGATATCGTGGATTGCAACGCCGGAAACCATCACAAGGCTTTCGCTACCAACTTCAACCCAGAAATTAACATCCGCGAGATTACCCAGAAGGGACTCTGGTATAAGGATGGCGAATGGATTGAAACCGACCCTCTGTCTATCCACAAGCCACTCACCTACCCTAACATCGGCCCTCGCGAGAGCTATCTGATGCACCACGAGGAGCTGGAGAGCCTGGTGAAGAACTACCCTACCATCAAGGAGGCACGCTTCTGGATGACCTTCGGTCAGCAGTATCTCACTTACCTTGATTGCATCCAGAACCTCGGCATGAGCCGTATCGACGAAATTGAGTACGAGGCTCCATTGGCAGACGGCTCCGGCAAGACAGCCAAGGTGAAGATTGTTCCATTACAGTTCCTCAAGGCCGTATTGCCTAACCCACAGGATCTCGGCGAGAACTATGATGGCGAAACATCCATCGGTTGCCGCATCCGTGGCAAGAAGGATGGCAAGGAGCGCACCTACTACGTATATAACAACTGCAAGCACCAGGAGGCTTACAACGAGACAGGCATGCAGGGCGTCAGCTACACCACTGGTGTGCCAGCCATGATTGGTGCCATGATGTTCCTTAAGGGCATCTGGAAGAAGCCAGGAGTTTGGAACGTAGAGGAGTTTGACCCAGATCCATTCATGGAGCAGCTCAACAAGCAGGGATTGCCATGGCACGAGGTGTTTGATGGCGACTTGGAAATTGATTAATTATTAACTATAGATTAACTATAGATTATAAATTTTAAAATTTAAACTAAAATATAATATGCAGGAAGGAAATTTGAATCCTAACGAGGGTAAGCTGAAGGCACTTCAGGCAGCCATGGCGAAGATTGAGAAAGACTTCGGCAAGGGCTCCATCATGAAGCTCGGTGATGAACACATCGAGAACATCGAAGTGATTCCTACCGGCAGTATCGCCCTCGACAATGCACTCGGCGTAGGCGGCTATCCTAAGGGACGCATCATCGAGATCTATGGTCCTGAGTCTTCCGGTAAGACCACTCTGGCCATCCATGCCATCGCTGAGGCGCAGAAGGCAGGCGGTATCGCTGCCTTCATCGATGCCGAGCACGCTTTCGACCGCTTCTATGCTGCCAAACTGGGCGTAGATGTGGATAACTTGTGGATTTCGCAGCCAGACAACGGCGAACAGGCTTTGCAGATTGCTGACCAGCTGATCAGTTCTGCAGCCGTAGATATCGTAGTAATCGACTCTGTGGCTGCCCTTACTCCTAAGAAGGAGATTGAGGGCGACATGGGCGACAACGTGGTAGGTCTTCAGGCACGACTGATGAGCCAGGCTTTGCGCAAGCTCACCTCTACCATCAGCAAGACCAAAACCACCTGTATCTTCATCAACCAGTTGCGCGAGAAGATTGGTGTGATGTTCGGCAATCCAGAGACCACTACCGGTGGTAACGCCCTGAAGTTCTACGCATCCGTGCGCCTGGATATCCGCAAGGCCACAGCCATCAAGGATGGCGAAGAGGTGATTGGTAACCTGGTGCGCGTAAAGGTGGTGAAGAACAAGGTGGCTCCTCCATTCCGCAAGGCGGAGTTCGACATCATGTTTGGCGAGGGTATCAGCCGTGCCGGCGAGGTATTCGGCTTGGCAGTAGCCAACGGCATCATCGACAAGAGCGGAAGCTGGTATAGCTATGCCGGTTCTAAGTTGGGGCAGGGTGCCGATGCCTGCAAGGCATTGCTCAAGGATAACCCAGAGCTTCTCGATGAACTGGAGACTAAGGTTCGCGAGGCACTCGCAGCCAAGGACCAGAAGTAGATTCAGATTCAGAAGTAGATTCAGATTCAGAAGTAGATTCAGATTCTAAACTAGAATCAGAAGTAGATTCAGATAAGGATTACACCTTATTATATATAAAGGAATCAAGATACGAGGGAATGCGACATTTTATCGCCCTTCTGTCTTGATTCCTTTTGTTTTGTCAGTACATATCTGACAGCTTGTCAGCCAAAATCAGAAAAACACAGAAAAAATCAGCCAAATCCATTTCAAAATCCCTTGGCACATGCTTTGTTATATTGGAAAGCGTGAACGCTGAATTCAGGAAGTTCCCGACAGATGCATATCTTCGGCAGACTTCTACCGAAGGAAGCGATTCATGAGATAAATAAATAATATTAATAACGAAAAAATAAAAAAAAGATATAATCATGGGAAAAGTAATTGGAATTGACTTGGGTACCACAAACAGTTGTGTTGCCGTTTTCGAAGGTAGCGAACCAGTTGTAATCGCTAACAGTGAAGGTAAGCGTACTACTCCATCAGTAGTAGGTTTCGTTAAGGATGGTGACCGCAAGGTGGGTGATCCTGCTAAGCGTCAGGCCATCACAAACCCTAAGAACACTGTATATTCTATCAAGCGTTTCATGGGTGAGACATACGCTCAGAGCC
>USJX01000134.1 GCA_900555035.1 uncultured Prevotella sp. | reverse complement strand
TGAGGTCTGGGTTGTAACGGAACTCAGAAGCTGGGATGATACCATCGCTCTTGTAGCCGATGTTTACGATAACCTCTTTCTTATCTACAGAGATTACGGTACCCTCAACAACCTGGTGCTCAGTTACCTTGTTCAATGTTTCGTCATAGGCCTTCTCGAGGTCTGTTTTGCTGACGCCTGCGTTTGTGCCGTTCTCGAACTCATCCCAATTGAAATCGTCGAGTGGCTGTACGTTCTTAAAATTTGACATAAAAAATAATTAAAAATTTAAATTAATAAAGTTAGACTTTATATATATTGTTAAAAATCGGCTGCAAAGTTACTCATTTTCTTTGGTTTACAAGCGTTTGGTATCTTTTTTCTTCTGTTTGTTAATGATATTTAACTAAAATGGGTGCTTCTTCTCGCTTTTTTCTCTTCTTACATTAATATTATGGGATATAAGGCTTCTGCCCTTTCTGGGCGAAGGGGTGGGGTGGCTATAGCCTCAGGGTGTTGCCCTGGGCTAGGAGCTTCTGCCCTTTCAGGGCGTGTGGGGCAAGCGTGGAAATGGGATTGCCGGATTGCTTTCAGGACTTGAAATGCGGCAGAATCGCTGCGAAAAATTCATTTGCATGAAAATTGCGTTAAATTCATTAAAAAAATACACGGAAATGATGGGGATTACAAAATAATTGTTACCTTTGCGATTGAATAATGAAAAATGAATAACTATAGAGTATTATGACACTAGTCATCTTGACCATACTGATGCTGGCTTGCGTGCTCATTGCAACTGAGAACGTGACCAAAGTGAACCGTGCTGCCGTGGCTATCTTTGCCGGAACGGTGGGATGGGTGCTATATATATGCTTTGGTATGGACTTCGTGACGAGCGAACACTCGGCGGATTACAGTCATTATCTGGGCCTTACAAACCTGGAATCCACCAGCACCAACGTGAAGTACTTCATCTCGCGCCACATTTTCCTGCCACAGGTGGGCAGGGCAGCCGAGGTTGTGCTCTTCCTGCTCGCCACCATGACCATCGTGGATATACTCAACAACAACGGCTGCTTCGACTTCGTGCGCCAGTTGCTTCGCACGCGCAGCAGCAGGAAGATGCTTTGGACGCTGGCCATCGTCACCTTCGTCATCTCTATCAACCTAGATAATCTTACCACCACTGTGTTGATGCTCACCATCATGCACGGCATTATCCCTAGCCGCAGACAGCGTATGATTTTCGGCAGTTCCATCCTCCTTGCCGCCAACTGTGGCGGTGCGCTTACCGTTATCGGTAACCCTGAAGGACTTGTGCTCTGGAATTCCGGAGCCGTAACCGCCACCATCTTCTCGCTCTCGCTGCTGGTTCCTTGCCTGGCTGCGTGGCTCATCCCAACGGCGATGATGCAGCGCATGTTGCCGGATAGGGTGGAGACGGAGTGGATTGCGATGCCTTATCGCGGCGATGATACCCGACTCAACGTATGGCAGCGACTGCTGATGCTCCTGGTGGGCATCGGAGGCCTGTGGTTTATCCCTACCTTTCATAACATCACCAAGCTCAGTCCGTTCCTGGGTGCGCTGTGCGTGCTCAGCATCCTCTGGATCGTGAACGAAATCTTCAATCGCAAACTCATGAACATGGATGCGATGGTGGGGCGCCGTACCCCTTTGGTTCTGCAGTATGGAGTTATCCAGATGATACTCTTCGTGATGGGTATGATGCTGGCTGTGGGCGTAGTGAAGGAAACGGGTGCCTTCGCCGACCTCTCGGCATGGCTGGGAGTGGATGATGAGTATCCTGGCGTGTGGCTGCATGGCGTGGCTGCAGGCTTGCTGAGCACCGTGCTCGACAACTTCGCTACGGCGATGAACTTCTTCTCACTGCACGACGTGGTGGGACTGGGCGACCCTCAGTCGGCCCTCGATTCTGTATATCAGACCAATGGATTATATTGGCAGGTTATCGCCTACTGTGTGATGGCCGGCGGCAACGTGCTCGGCATCGGCACCATCAGCGGCCTCGCCCTGATGAAGATGGAGCACATGCGTATGGGCTGGTATTTCCGCAATATAGGCTGGAAGGCCCTGGTGGGTGGCGTGTTGGGACTCGCCATCCTTTGGCTCTCGCACACCCTGATGGGCGGGACCATGTACTTGATGATTTAAACCATATCAGACGAAGAAAAGGGGATGTGAACACGCATCCCGAACGAAAAAACTTAGATTTTTGACAATGCCCTCTTATTAGACTTATAAGAAATCCTCTTTGCAGGAAATCCTCTTTGCAGGAAATCTATCTTTGCAGGAAATCTATCTTTGGAGGCATTGAATGCAGATAAATTTGAAGAAACTAATTAAAATAATGTATCAATTAATATAATAAGGTATAAATATAATAAGGTATATAGTTATGGCAAAGATTAAGACTATAGGTATTTTGACATCCGGAGGTGATGCTCCAGGTATGAACGCAGCTATCCGTGCGGTGACCCGTTCGGCTATCTACAATGGTTTCACTGTGAAGGGTATCTATCGTGGTTATGACGGCTTGATTAACGACGAAATCAGAACTTTCACTACGGAGAATGTGAGCGGTATCATCGGTACCGGTGGTACCATGCTGAAGACAGCCCGTTCTAAGGAATTCATGACAGAAGAGGGCCGACAGAAGGCTTTCGAGAATATCCAGAAAGAGGAAATCGATGCTTTGGTAGTAATTGGTGGTAACGGTTCGCTCACTGGTGCGATGAACTTCGCAAGAGAGTTTGATATCTGCTGCATCGGTTTGCCTGGTACCATCGACAACGACCTCTATGGCACTGATAATACCATCGGTTATGATACTACGATGAACACCATCGTAGAGTGTGTGGACCGTATCCGTGATACGGCGCAGAGCCACGAGCGTATCTTCTTCATCGAGGTGATGGGCCGTGATGCCGGATTCCTGGCTCAGAACTCAGCCATCGCCAGCGGTGCAGAGGCAGCCATCATCCCAGAGGACTCTACCGATGTTGACCAGTTGGCACAGTTCATGGAGCGTGGTATCCGCAAATCAAAGAAGAGCTGTATCGTCATCGTGTCAGAGAGTCCTAAGTGCGGTGCGCTCTACTATGCCGACCGTGTGCGCAAGGAGTTCCCTGAGTTCGACGTGCGTGTATCTATCCTCGGTCACCTGCAGCGTGGCGGTCGCCCATCAGCCCGCGACCGTATCCTCGCCAGTCGTACCGGTTGCGGTGCCATCGAGGCTATCATGCAGGGTCAGCGCAACGTGATGATCGGTGTCCGCAACAATGAGGTGGTTTATGTGCCGCTTTCAGAGGCTATCCGTTCTGACAAGCCATTCGACCGCAAGCTGATTAAGGTATTGGACGAGCTGAGCATCTAATCAGCTTCTCCTTCCGTTGCATTTCTGTATCTGATGCCGCTTTCGGTATTATCTATAGAATATGAATGAAAAGTAAAAATGGTTTAAACGGAACTAAAAATGTTTTAATTCGGAGTAATTTAGTAATAAAACTCCTTAAAAATTTGCAGTTCCCATGAATTGTTGTTACTTTTGCAGCCGTTAATCGATGTGCGTGGCACGGGTTTGCGAAGCCCGCTTCATGCACATTGAAAGACTAAAAGTATGAAATAATAAATATAAATAAACATTTAAACAAATAAGCTTATGTCACAAGTAAGTGGACGCATCTCGCAGATTATCGGTCCGGTTATCGATGTATATTTCGATACCAAGGGCGAGAACCCTGAGAAGGTGCTTCCTAAAATTCACGAAGCTCTGAAGGTGAAACGCCCAGACGGACGCGACCTGGTCATCGAGGTGCAGCAGCACATTGGTGAGGACACGGTTCGCTGCGTCGCCATGGACAACACCGACGGCTTGCAGCGTGGCTTGGAAGTTGCCGTAACAGGCAACCCAATCATGATGCCTGCCGGAGAGCAGATCAAGGGCCGTATGATGAACGTTATCGGACAGCCTATTGATGGTATGAACGAATTGGACATGAAGGGTGCTTATCCTATCCACCGCGAGGCTCCGAAGTTTGACGAGCTCTCTACGCACAAGGAGATGCTTGCCACCGGTATCAAGGTGATCGACCTGCTCGAGCCTTACATGAAGGGTGGTAAGATTGGTCTCTTCGGTGGTGCCGGTGTAGGTAAGACGGTGCTCATCATGGAGTTGATCAACAACATTGCCAAGGGACACAACGGTTACTCTGTATTTGCTGGTGTAGGTGAGCGTACCCGTGAGGGTAACGACTTGATTCGAGACATGCTCGAGTCTG
>USJX01000133.1 GCA_900555035.1 uncultured Prevotella sp. | reverse complement strand
GATAACCTATGCAGAAAAAGCCACGCTCACGATGCCAACGGTCTATGTCGGCTACGGTGTAGTTGCGACCCTCTTGGGTCGCACTACAATGAATGATGATTTCCTTAATCTTACGCATAATATATACTATTAAAAATAAATTTATAATACAAAATCTAAAATAATCTATAGGGGGATTTCATCAGTCCCCAAATCGATGATAGTCAAGCTGACACCCTCATGAGTCTTTACCCCCTTCTTCAATCGCTCATAAAGGCGGTCGAAGTGTTCACGGGAATGAATCACAAGTCCGGTAGCCACAGCCTTACCCAGAATGATGCAGCCCTTTTTCAACGTCAGCGGACCATTGCCCGGCATGAGATAAGGAAAATCAGTGGTGTATTTCGAAGCACGAACCCCTTTCTTCAGAAGAATAGGCATTTTCTTGCTCTGCTGATTTTTCTTTCCACTCTTCTTTTCCTCCTTGCTCATGACAACGGAAAAAAGATCTACCATATACTCCCCTGCTGGCAATAAACGCTCAGGATGCTCCAAGGTGTTGCAAACCTTTACACCTTTTATTACCAATGTGCCATCCACACCCCAACGGGAATAGCGACGGCGATAAAGAATGATATTCATGATAATTGATAATTAATAATTGATAATTAATAATTGATAATTAATAATCTGGCTAAAAGGTGGTCATCAAGGATTCATGTGATTGAAAATCCTTAATGACCGAAAATGACCGTGACCGTTAATGACCGGATGTATGAACAATCACTTACCTATAACCATATTCTATACCGTAGGCGAAACCTTCTGATAACGCATATCAGGCAGAACAGCTATCAATCCCTGCCGCTTCCAGTTTTTCAGCATCTGTCTAACTACCTCACGAGTCACGTTTGCCCCCTTCACGGCTATACTTTGCTGCAATGCCTGCTCAAAGGAGAAGGTAACATCCAGGCGCTCGAAGATGGAATCATTTCTGCCACGGCGGGTGCGGTCGTAAGCCGTCTGTCCGCAATAGCTCTTCGACGAGAAGGCATCCTCTATGCGGCTACGGAAGAAGTAGAGTGCATTGTCGAGCTGATAATCGGCCAGGATGTTGAAGGCTGCAAGCATGGTTGGTGTCTGCATCTTTACTATCAACTCCTTCCATAACTGCGGATTCTGCTTCAGCTGCTTCTCTGCACCCTGAAAACCATGCTTCTGAATCAGCGTTTCTACCACCTTGCAGAGCATGATGCAAGTCATCATTCGCATTGTGGTAGGACAGATTCGGAAACGTTGACGGGCTTTCACCTTGTCATCATTCTTCATGGTCTCCAATCGAATCTGCTCCAGCCACTCCCTGCCCTTTGTCTCCAGTTTTGGAAGCGAAACTTCGCCCTCAATCAAAGGCAGCAGGTGGGCAATCTGCCGAATGTGTTCGCGCTGCGATTCGGTAAGAACAAAGAGATTATCCGTAAGAGGAGTGAAGGTATTGTCGGGTGTGCGAGCCACTACGATTCGGCTCTGGAAACCATCCGTATAATTGTTCACCACTCTATAGAGCGCATCGGGCGTTCCACACATCACCACGTTCCATAAGAGTCTATCAATGTGGACATTTACGGCATCTGCACTTCTTGCCTCACGCTCGTAACTCGTGCCATCGTACGCCTGTCTTAACATCACGGAAAAGTCGCTCATCGCCGATTTCCACTTCTGTGCCACGGTGTCAGCTTCTGGCGTAAACGAGAAGGCGTGCTTGCCCTCGGTGTTAGCCAATCGCTCGGCAAGATTCGCCACGGTGTTGTTCAGCGTCAGGCATCTTACGGGCAGTTTCGGCTCTTCCGGCTGCTCCTTCTTGTTCTTCGCCGCACGCTTCTTGGCTCTCCATTCATCCTCCTGCTGCTGATACATTTTATCCATATCCTTCACTTCCGAAGTCCAGGCATCAACCACGGGGTCGATACTACCCTTTCCAGAGGCGAAATCACCGGCGATGTAGGAGATGAGGTTCAGCGAGTTCATCTTGCCATGCACAGCCACCTTGACGCCAGTAGCCAGCATTCCGATGACCGGACAGATGGCGGTAATCACGGGCATGGCGAGGGGTGGCCCCACGGCGTTGATAGAATCGCGCACGCCTTGCGGCATCTTGGGCAAAGCATTGAAATAGAACATTTCGTCCTTGGCATTTGCCTCGTCCAGCGCGTTCACCAGTGCCTCGCTGTCTTCATTCGCATTCCCATTCGAAGCCCCCTGTTTCAGCTTTTCCTGTCGCAGAGCGGCAAGCACATCCTTCAGTCGCTTAGGCATTTGCGTAATCTTCTCGTTCAGTGCCGAGTTGATGCAAGCCATCTTCTCCTGCTCTGGGAAACCATCGTAGCAGGGAATGATCTGAGCCATGAGATTACGGTCGAAGCCACAGATGTGGCGCAGGTTCACGGCAAGCTCGAAGGTAAGCGTGTTGCGATTGGAACGCATAGGCTCCTGGCCGTCATTATACATCTGCCACCACTTTTGGATGATTTCAGAATATGGGATTCCGAGGTAATCATTGCCGGATAGTGAAGAAGAGGAGGAGGAAGGAGAAGAAGAAGATGATGATGATGATGATGAAGCGGAAGCAGGCTGAGCCTGATTCTTAGAAGAAATCTGAGGATTCTGAGAGGCTTGAACCTTTCGAGAATTCTGATTCGCTTGGGATTTCTGATTCACTTGATTCATCAGAGGATTCTGAGAATTCAAAGCCTTCTCTTCAATCTTCTCCAACCAGGGTTTGTAATGCTTGTTCGCCTTATGTGCCCCCGAAGGCAACTCCTCCTGTCCATACTTCTCACGCTCTTCCAGCACCTTACTCTCAGCCGCCACGGCAGCTTCCTCATAATCATCCTTGAAGAGTTCGGGAGATAGATAGAGCAAATCTTCTGCATCAGCCGAAGTAGTGAAATACACTCGGTTAATATCATGAGCCGAAGTATCCATCTCGCACTCCATCATCTTGGCAATTCTTACCTGATTTTCCAAGATGGTCTTGCCCATCTCTCGCTTGCAAACCGCATGGCCGCCCTGTCTTGCGCTGCGTTCCAGCATCAGCAGACCATATTTCTCAGGTTCCTGCAGCATCAGCTTAGCCGCCTTTTCGAAGTCCTGCTTATCATCCAGGTCGAAGCCGAAAGCCCGGCTAGGCAACTTTGTGCCCTTCACCACGCCCTGCGGATAATGCCCGGAGTAGTTAAACTGCACCAGTCTTCGCTTCGCCCCGTCGTTTCCCTCACGAGCCAGTCGCAAGTTCGCCTTCTGTTCATAGCTTCCACGAATCTTTCTGTATTCCTCTTCCGAGGTGATGGAGCGGGCCACTTTGTGCCCATTCTCCACCTTAATTAAATAGCAACTCATCTATGTGTTTCTAATCTAACTGTCATTTTAGTTAAACATCTAATTTTCTAGTTGAACAGCCATATCTTCTATCGCTTCAACTGATAATCTACCACAGCCTCAGCAGCCTCTTCTGCCTCCTTTACCAGCGTGCTGCCGATATTGATTCCTTCATCACAGAACACCTTCAAGGTGAGCTGGATGGCTCCATCCTTGGTCTTGCTCACACGACCATGCGCCAACTTTCTGATCAGCACCGACTGAGAGCGGATTCGTGGTTTAATCACGAAATCAAAAGTACCATCCGAAAGCTGCTGGGCAACGCCCTGCGAACGGAATCCCTGCACCTTCTCTCCCCCTCCATGCTCATTAGGCGCAAAGAGGAAACACTTGCTTTCATCATAGAAAGCCATACCACCCAGCTGCACATGCTGGTTACCATTATTCACCTGCTGGCCGTTAACCTGCTGGTTATTCACCTGCTTATTCTGTCCTTTATTCATAAAATCTTAAATTAAAATAAGGTTGAACGAAAGAAGTGTCGTAAGTTTTAGTTTGCGCAATTATCTCCGGAGACATTTCTTACTCCACCTATTTCAATTCAAGATTAAATACTCGCCTTGCTTATCAAGCCTCAGCTTTACTTACCAAGCTTCTCAATATCCGTTACGAGGATATCCTGATAAACCTGACCATTATACTCACGAGCCGTGAATCGGAGCGTAACCGCCACCAATGTTCCCGGAGCAAACTTACACTGAGCCACATTGCCCAGCATAGCCGCAGCATATTGGTTCTCATACTTGCCGCCCATCTCCTGCAACACGATGTTGCACTTCATCATCTGGCCATTCTCACTCTTCTGACTCTGTACAGCGAAAGCCTCGCCCTGCTGCACCACTCTCATGATCTTTGAGTCCATAATAAAATCAGCTGCAAGACCTAGCCTCCCTTTCAAGGCTCATTAGTTCC
>USJX01000132.1 GCA_900555035.1 uncultured Prevotella sp. | reverse complement strand
ACGCAAGTGGTATCATTTGAGTGCTACAGGTGGTATCATTTGAGTGATATTATCACTATGGATATGTCGTAATCTCATATTTCTACTTTTTTATATTATAGAAACGTGGAAAATGTTAGTTTATTGCATATCTGAATAAATGATATGAATTTTGATTTTCTGAAATATTGTTTGGGTGGAAAGGTGAATATGAGTAATGTTGTTGTTAATATTGATTGGCAGAAACTATATTCCTTTGCTTCTAAGCAAGCGATATTGGGGCTTTGTTTTGAGGGTATTGAACGACTGGGAGAGGAGTATCCTAAAGAGTTGAAGCAGAATCCTATTGGAAGGGAACTACTGATGACTTGGATAGCCAAGACACAGCAAATACATAGGCAGAACATGACAGTGAATACTGTGGCGAGCAAGCTCTTCTCAATGCTGAGGGAGGATGGATTTCGATGCTGTATCCTGAAAGGACAAGGGAATGCCTTGATGTATCCGAATCCATATTCTCGTACTCCAGGGGATATTGATGTTTGGGTGAATGCAAGCCGAGAACAGATAACGGAATATGCCAAGAAGTATTTTGAAATTGGTGAGGATATAAGATATCATCATTTGGAGACATCTTTAGATGGTGTTCCTGTGGAACTGCATTTCTTCCCATGTATCATGAACAATCCGGTTTATAATGCACGGTTGCAAAAATGGTTCAAGCGGAATAAGGATTTGCAATGCTCAAATGTTGTTAGCCTGCCAGATGGTATTGGTGAAATTGCTATACCAACGGCAGCATTCAATGTTGTTTATCAGCAGACGCATCTATATCACCATTTCTTTGATGAAGGGATTGGAATGAGGCAAATCATTGACTACTACTATGTAGTGATTAGTGATTACTTATTAGTGATTAATGATGAGTCATTAGGGATTAGGGATACATTGCAGAGAGAATTGAAGCATCTTGGATTGTGGAAGTTTGCTGGGGCGGTGATGTATGTGCAGCATGAGACTTTGGGACTACCAGAGGAGAAGATGATAGCTCCGATAGATGAGAAGAGAGGAAAACTGTTGTTAGCAGAGATACTGAATGGTGGCAACTTCGGAAAGCATTTCACCAAGTATGGACATTTCACACAACAAGGAATGGCAAAGAAGTATTTCCTGAAGATTTGGAGGAACATGCACTTCGTGAGATATTATCCTGCTGAGGCTCTTTTTGAGCCTGTTTTTAGAACTTGGCACTTCTTCTGGAGACTTAAACACAGGAGGTAATCTCTCGGAATCTTCTTTTCTTGAAGCCCTATTTGGGCTGGAGTTTGGTCACGCAGATTTTTCTTCTTTGCTGTTTGTTAGTCCCACAGATTCCACAGAATTCCACAGATTTTTGCCCTATGCGGGCTAGGATTTCGCAGATGTTGCAGATGACGCAGATTTTTTTGCAGCTCATCTATCACTCATCACGATTTACTGGAAGAAGATAATAACGAGCGATTTTGCGGTATTTTGCTAGTAACTTGCAGATTTCTTGTGATTTTCTTGGTGGTTTCGAGAAAAAAACGTAACTTTGGCGGCAAAAGTTAAACGCTTAATATTAAAGATTATGGCATTAGAAATAAGAAGTATTCCGGTTTTGACAGGTGAGACTGCCGAACGATTTGTTCGTGAGGCTGAGGAAAATGAACGCAATCCACAAAGAAAAGCTTTGCGGATGTCATTTGCTGATGTGGAGAAAATCTTGGTTCGTTCAACTGCTAATTTGAAAGCACATGGAGGAAAGAGTCCTTTTGCAAAGTAATTGTTCGCTTTATCGTGTTACGACAAAAGAAGAGCTTGATTCTTTTAGTTGTGGAGATGAAGATCTTGATGATTTCTTTCATCAGGAAGCTTGTCTCTATGATGGGCAATTATTGGGAAAAACATATTTCTTTGCTACGGAAAGAAGTGGCAAAGATGAAATCGTTTGTGCCTTTACATTGGCAAATGATAGTATCAAGGCAGCTTTGATTCCGAATGCTTCAAGAAACAAAATACAGAGAAAAATTCCTAATTCCAAAAGAACAAGAAGTTATCCGGCAGTATTGATAGGAAGACTTGGTGTTGCAAAGAATTTTCAAGGTACTAATGATGGTATTGGCTCACAAGCAATAGACTATATCATATCTTGGTTTTTGTTACCTGATAATAAGACTGGTTGCCGCTTCATTGTTGTTGATGCTTACAATAAGGAGAATGTGCTTCGCTTTTATGAAAAAAATGGTTTTAAATTCTTGTACTCAACAGAAGAATTGGAGAAAGAAGCAAATCATATTCCAGAAGATGAACAATTGGAGTCAAGGATGATGTATCTTGATTTATTGGGATACATAAGATAAATAAATTCTAATTTCCGGTGCTTTTTTAAAAAAAGCCCAACCGGGTGATGTCACATCAGCGGGTTGGGCAAATAAAAGGAGAAATATTAAAGAAAAGAGATGAGATGAAGAATTGTTGCTAGAGATGAAAGTTGATTTTTCTCATAGGAAAATTTATTGAAGATTTGTTTGTGTGGTGTTACACCGCCTTGCTTAAAGGTGGGTGCAACTCTGTACACAGAATGCACTGATGGCGGCGGTGAGGACGGTGATGATGAAATTAATGACGGATTTCCAGTTTATTTTCATATTCTTCTTTTGATTTTAATGTTAAACAATATACTGATAAATCAGAAGAAAGGACAGGATGAGCAAGTACCCGTTCATGACGGTGTTTCATTCCTGTTTGCTGATGTCAGCCTTGGGTGTCATCGGAATACTCCGGACTGCACCCTGCCCTATCTTCAGATGCTATCAAATGCTTACAGAACCGTTATCGCCAGTTCCGGAATCTGTTCCGGAATCACCACCGCTTGGAGTATCACCACCGCTTGGGGTTGTACCTCCACCGCTTGGAGTGGTGTTACCGCCGCCTGGAGTGGTATCTCCAAGCGTACCATCATCGGATGGATTCTTGGAGCTGCTGCTCTTTACGGCATCCACACGCTTGATGGTGGTGTCGAGGTTTGAGGTCTTCAGCTCGCCAGTGGCTCTGGCTCGCAGGCGGAGACCTTCGATGTACTTCGCTACCGTCCAATCTTCCTTCTTGTCGGCGCCTCCCTTTACCTTCAGGCCTAGGGAGAATATGGCAAGGTCGGGGAACTTCACGTTCTTGCCTAAGAGAAGGAGCTCCTTGGTGCAGCCTACCGCATCCGTCAACATGCCTAGAATCGCTCCCTTGCTGTAGGGGGTGTTGTGGCTAGCCATGTGCTCTGCCAACTCTTCGAGACCAATGGTCTCATCGCTTACTACTCGTGGAAACCACTTGTTGTACGCTTCCTTGATCTTTGCGTTCGTGTTCTGATATAAAACTACTCGAATCAAATGTTTGAAATTTGGTTATGAACTAAGAGTCATGAGGGGAAAGGGCCTATCCCCCTGCTTCCGTCCGAAGGCGCGCTCTCCGGATTCGACTCTGCCTCTGTGTTTCAAAGACAATGCAAAGATACGAAATCCGGAAAGCGCAACTCACGGTTTCTCACGGTTTCTCATGGTTCCTAACGGATTTTCACGGATTCTCACGGTTTCCTACGTTTCTTTCTCTTATGGTTCTCCCAAATAGGCGAAAATATACGATACCTGGGTGGGGGTGAAGCCCTTCGCCCACTTGCTGTAACCGGTCTTCAGAAGCTGCTCGTAAAGCGGCTTGCAAAGGATAATCCATCTTCTGAGATGGGCACTTGCCACTTCGGGAGTGGCATCTGGAAAGTAAAGCAGAGCTAGCTCTTGCTTGGTATAACTGTGTTGATTCATATTGAATTCGTTTGAAGAGGTTTGTAACTATGTTGTTTACGATGTCTATCTATGTCACTTACGGGGGCTATCTATGATAGTTAGGATGTCTAACTATGTCACTTACGAGTGACAGATGACGGATGTGACTCTTCTTTTCTTTATTTTCTTCTAACTATATATTAGTTTATATTTTTAAGATGATGTTTTCCTGCCTGCGCGCGAGGGATTTTAAGAAAACAGGTGTCACAAGTGTCATGTGTCACTCACCGTGGGACGGCTAGAAGGGTGCATCGGCTTCCGAATCCGGCTTCGCATCCATCAGGAGGCGGTGCTGGTATGCCTTGATCTCCTCCGGTGTGCGGCAGACTACGATGAAGCCCCGGCTGCTGTTGGTGCGTACCCGCTTGAAGCCCAAGTCGCTGAAGGCTCTGCCCACATTCACGGCACTGAGCTTCTGGCTGATACCGTTGCTGATCATCTGCAGGGCACGGGCCACGGACATGAACTCGCCCAACTCGCTATCGGTAGGCTTGCGGAAATACAAATCTACCAGCTCGTGTTCGAGGCGTGGTGTCTCAAACTGACGATTATGACGGTTCAACTCCTGGATTTCTTCCTTCGTAAACCAGTACTGGAAGCCGCTCTTGTAGAGAGCTAGGGCTTGGCTGTAGATGCCTTCGTAGTGGAAAGGATGGTCTCTTGGCGAGACGATACTCTCCACCTCGAAAGGCAGCCAGCGGCGGTTGCCGGTGGGGTCAGACAGGAACTGGGTGTTGTTGCCCGTTCCGCAGAACGACGCTATAT
>USJX01000131.1 GCA_900555035.1 uncultured Prevotella sp. | reverse complement strand
TTTGACTTTTGACCTTTTCGCAGTCTTTTTCTGATTCCTTTATTGACATAATTCCCCTCAGTTTTATGTTGTTCTGATAAAAAGTAAGTGCTAGGATGGTATTTTGAGAAAACTATTAGTAATATCGGTAAATAATTGGAAAAATGTTTTGTGGAATCAGAAGAAAATTGTACCTTTGTAGCTAAAATAAACAATCTTTTATTTATGATTAGATGTTTTGATATTCCCCGTGAACTCATCTATATGGGCAAAGGGGAAAACGGTTACGAAAAATACATGGCTGACGACCCCACAGGCATCAACCAAGTGTTGGATGAGATGTATGGCGTCGTCTTCAATGATGCTTCGGCACAGTTGAACTTTGATGAGCCAGGCATCTACTTTGATTGTGCCTATGAAATGGCGATAAGACTCAAACTTCAGAAGTATCCCCATCGTTATCTGAAACCGATAGATGTAGATATGGCTATATATTCTATGGTTGATTATCTTCTAAAACCAATGGGTTTGACGCCAAGTCGTAAGTCTGATGACTGCAGGCTTATCTTCTGGCTCACCTATGCCATCATTCGATTGCAAGGCGACAATTCTGTTCATCTGCAGGAATTTTCTGATTATATGGTTGATTATCTTGTAGATGATTATTCTAATAAAACTTATCTTTATACCCAAAGTATTGATGAGCTGCTGGATGATTTCATCCTGCATGGAGATGTAATCTGCAATCGCAATCTCGCTCCTCAGCCCATGAGTGTAGAGGAGCTCTGCAGCAGAAAGGAGTTCAAAATCTCTTTCCGCAAGAAGTTGTGTGAGCAGGATGTCATATTCCTGCTTAAAATCTACAGAGACGCAAAGTCGCAAGCTGATTTCTATGACCTCTTGATTTCCAATGGTGTAACAAACGATGATGCTGATTTAAGAGCAAGAATCGAGAATGGAGAGTATGTGGGGAATCCTGTTGATGAAGCTGCGGATGGCTTCCAAGGTAAACTCCAGGCTGCCAAGCTGGAGATAGAGAACCTCAAACAGAAGAATGAGCAGCAGGCCGAGACCATCAGAAAACTGAATGAGAAATTGAACAAGATAGAGACCTCTGCTAATCTATCCAGTACTCAATCTGCCAATTCAAATTTGCGTTCCTTCACTTTCACGGAAGAGGAATTTCAGTTGTTGAAGCAGCATTCGGGACGGGATTTTACCATACGCGTCATGGATGTAGGAAAGGAAGAAGGTTTCGATTTGGAACTGAGTAATAAGATGGTGCAGCTCTTTTGTGATATGGGCAATCTCCTATCCGACCCAAGTGAAATTGATGATGTCCACTATCCGGGGGCTAAGCGAATGATCGAAATCATGTTAGATTCAAAGCAGATGATGGAAGTACTGGATGTGGAGAACGAAAAGGAACTCAGCAAAGTTCTTCGTAATTGCGACAGAACAAGAAAAAAGCATAAAGAAGAGCTTGAACTTAAGAAAACAGTGCAGCAGCAGATTCAGCTGATACAGGCAGGATTGGCTGATGCCAAGAATGTGACCATTGTCAATGGCAATAAGATAGAGCGCAGCTATGGTACCAACTACAATCTAGAGGCTGGAGCAAATGTGCTGACTCATGAGGCCATGGCTGCCCAGCAGAGGGTATTGGGACAGCAATCCCTGATGGATCAGTTATCACAGCAGGGGATACAGCCCCAGCTGCAGGCGCAATCGCTGGATCCCGATATTCAGGTTACGCCTATTAATGACGAGTTTGTGAATCCGTATCGGAAACTTAGAGAATCGAAAGGAGGTAGGCCATGAACATCTACAACAACAAGAACTATGGTGATAACTATACCGTGCAAGCAGGTGCCACAGTGGTGGCTAGAAGCGGGATAGAGGAAGCTCTGGCTCGAGAGAGATACTACGATGAGCTGGAGCGAAGGGCTGCCGAGCATGGGCAGCCGGAAGAAAACACCCAGCCTTTCGGGTACCAGCAATGGCAGCTGAAATCGAAGGAGGAGCGTATGAAGGCTGCTTTCGAGCGGATGAAGTCGGAGAAATGCCAGGGGCGCTCGGCCAACTATTTTGGCAAAGGAGTGGGCTATCAGTATGCCTACGTTCTTGCCTTGATGAGGCAGAACGACGAGAAGTATGGTTTACCACCCATGGATACCATCAAGAATTTCCTTACATACCTCAAGGATTTCATCGGTTTGACCGATTTGCCTTCAGAGGATACCATTGGCCGAGGCATCAACCGCCTTTCGGGCAAATATCCCGATTGGAGGATTGAGAACGGAAATCAGATAGATGTACTCGAGGCGCAGCATGTGGCGCAGAGATTTCTATCTATCTACCTGAAAGGAGAATAAAGCGAGCTTTTTGGCTCGCTTTTTCTGTTAACCATGACGCATTCCCTTTTTTAGTTTTTCAAGAAAGCAAGTCCGCTAGGCATCCCGACGGATTTGCAAATCATCTTTTCATCCTTTCTTTCTCCTTGCTTGCGGCAATCAGTGCGGCAAGTGATGCGGATGTTGCGGCACTTCATGCGGCAACCCCTTTTACCTATTGATTTCCCCTTTTTTATGTATTATCTTTGCATCAGGAATAAAAAATAGCACTTCTATGATGCAAATTGACAATACTTTGCAGCCCGACAATCTCCAGGAGAATGTGGCTGTCCAGCAGGCAGGTCCTCGTGCTGGTGAAGGAAAAGAGGACGATTTTGTTATGCTGCCTTGGCAAAACAAGGCTCACCGGCTGCCCAAGCCCAAGGAGCTGCCACCCGTGTTCAGAGAACTGGTAGGCAATGCACCCGAAGTGCTCCGCACATTGGTGTTTGTGGCATGTGCACCAGCCCTGGGAACCTATGTGCCAAGGCTCCGTTTCCAGTATGTGTACGACCAGACTCCTTCCACCTGCCTCCTGCAAGTCATCGTTTGCGGCGACCAGAGTTCCGGAAAATCCTTTGCCAGATACGTGCAGCAGATTATCATGCAGAAGCTGATAGATAGAGATTCCGAGCAGCGAAGAACGGAGCAGAAATACAATGAACTGAAACGAAGGAAGGGGAAAAAAGACGGACAACTTCCTCCTGAGCCTAAAACGGATATTGTAAATCTTCCTCCTAGTGTAAGTATCACCATGCTGATGAAGCGTGCCGATGCACCGGTGGTGAAATATGGAGCACCGAGAACGCTATTCATGTTTGCCGATGAGCTGTCAACCATCACCCAGTCGAACAAGCGAGCCTTTTCCGACCTGAAGCAGATTATGAAGACCGCCTACGACCTGGGCTCCACCTATGGCCAGGATTATCTGAGCGAAACTTCTTATAGTACAGTGGTAGATGTGCTGCTCAACTGCCTCTTCTGCGGAACGCCTGCAGCCATCGACCGCTACATGGACAAGAATGCCATCGAGGGCGGTAACATCACCCGCACCATCCTCTGCCAGCTGGAGAGCCACATCGGCGACGAGCCTCCTACCATCAAGGCCATTACTCCAGCGCAGCAAGAGATAATCAACCATACCATCGACCAGCTGATGGCTGCCACCTATCAGGACGAAACGAAGATGCTGCCCGAGACGATGCTCGACACGAAATGGTTGGAACCTGTGATTACCAAATGGTGTGGTGAGCGTCGCATCGAAGCCCTCAAATCCTGTTCCAAGGCGCTTGATGTGTTCTATAAGCGCAGTTCGGTTTCCGCCTTTCGCATCGCCTGCCTCTGCCAGTATCTCTATCAGTTGGAGGGCAAGAAGGATGAAAAGACTATCCGCAAGAATGTGAAGCAGATTTATCTTGCCATGGCCGACTATACGCTCTACAACATGATTACCAAATGGGGCACGGCCTACGAGCAGATCAATGCCGACCATGTGGTTACTGATTATCGTCCGAGCCATCTCTACGAGAATCTTCCCAAGGAGTTTACCCGCGATTTGCTCAAGGTTACCATGGAGCGCCTGGAGCAGAAAACGCCACCCAAGAACATCATTTCGCGTTGGGGTAAGTTGGGATGGATAGAGAAAATCGATAAAAACCAGTTCCGTAAAGTGAAGTGATGGTTAGAAAACATATATTTAATTGAATTATGTAAATTGTTGAATATTAAATATTAAGATTATGATAGATAAAATGATGATTGAAAAACTGCGCACTCTGCCCATCGAGCAGGTGGCAGATGCGCTGGGCATGGGACTGAGAAGACATAATGCCATCTGTCCCTTCCACAACGACTCGCATCCGAGTCTTCATTTCTCCACTCAGCACAATACATATCATTGTTACGTATGTGGCAAGCATGGGGGTACCATCGACCTGGTGATGTATATGATGCGTCTCAATTTCCATGATGCCTGCTGCTGGCTGGCACAGGCATTCGGGTTTTATATCGATGAGGATAAGGGGCGTGGAAATGATGGTTTCGGAGCAGGGAACCCGAGATTCAGATTTGACGGTTTGAAGCCTCGGAAAGTGATGCCTGCTGCGCCATCGAAACCCGCTGTGGTGGATACGGAATATCTGAGCATCTATGTGTCTCACTCCGTGCTCAATGCCGAGGCAGAGCATTTCCTGTTTGAGGAGCGCTGCTTGCGCAGAGACGTAATCGAGTGGTGTCACGTTTCGAGCATTTCTGAGCCTACGCCATGCACCCGATTTGGCAAGCCCTTCTATGATGCACCCTCCCTGCTTATACCTTAAGTAACTGTTCAAAATTAATTTTATAAATATGAATAATTCACGAATAAGTTC
>USJX01000130.1 GCA_900555035.1 uncultured Prevotella sp. | reverse complement strand
TAATATCGTTTGGGGAAAGAATTGGGATTTGATATTTCCAATAGATAAGTTATATTCTGGCGTTTGCTGCTGAAAGAGCAGATACGCGAGATAGAGTATCTCTTTTGTTTTTCAAGAATACAAGTCCGCTAGGCATCCCGCCGGATTGCAATCCGGCGGGATGCCTAGCGGGGAATTACACCTTTTTACGATTATTTTCCGTAATTTCTGGGATAGTAAGGACAGTAAGAGTATTTGGGCAGACTAGCACTAGAATCTCTATCGTAGTCCCCGACAGACAGCACCTTTGCTGCCTGATTTATAAAACAAAAAAGCCCCCGATGCGTATGGCACCGGGGGCTTTTTCCGTTTTCTTCTTTATTCTTCTTTATATTTCCTTCCAATCTTCTTTTATACTTCCTTCCAATCTACCAATCCTTTTCCCTTATCATCCAGTTCTATGGCAAGGGCGGTTACTTTTCTCCTATCAGCCTTGAATGGCTCGGCATACTGCTTGGCTTTCATCTGCTCCGTGGCAGCATCAACACCGCCATTGTTGCTCAGCTTCAATTCAAGCACATAGATAAAATTAGTGGTTTCTACCACCATATCAATCCTGCCCGTAGCTATCATCTTCTCCACTTCCACCCGGCAGCCGATGGCATTGAAAATGGTGCTCAGAATCAGGCGGTAGCGCTCCTCCATGTCCATGCTGGCAAGCTTCTTGTTGCTGTAGGGCACATCCGCAATAAGTGCCTTCAGGCATTTCATGGCTTCGGGAAGTTTGCCAAGTTGAAGGGCTAGAAACAAACCAGACTGGGTAGATTGGATGTCACCATTGCTTCGCAGCGTAAGCGCAGGCAACACCGTTTCGTAAAGTGCCTGTCTTACCTCAGAATTAGGAAAGCCCAGAATATAAACTCCCATCTGGTAATCCTTAATGGTAAGATAACCAGACTGGTAGAGAAACAATTCTGCTCCGCCGCCAGTCACATCCGATGTCTCTATAGTTTGGCGAAGAATGGTACAAGGGTCAAATTCCCGTAGTTTAAGTTCCATGTCATCCACAAACTTAGGCAATAGGGAGGTGGCGCCCGATGAAGCCCAGTAGTTCTTCAAGTCAGAATCTGCCAAGGCATTGATGAGACTGAACGGATTGAAGACATCCACCATGTTACGGCGGCTGAAGTGATAGCCGTCATAGTAGGCGGTCAGTTGAGCTACAGCTTCATCGAAAGTCCAGTCTTCGTATTCTGCCAACTTGTTGATTTCCGGCTTGAAATCACGTAAAACTTCTTCCTTCGTAATACCGCAGATGGCTGCATATTCCGGCTCGAAACTGATGTTGCTCAGGTTGTTGAGCACAGAGAAGAGAGAAATCTGCGTAAACTTGGTGATGCCGGTGATGAAGACAAACTTCTCGTATTTGTCGTCTGCTTTGAGAATGGCAAACACCTCCCTATAGATAGAAGTACATGCTTTATGCTGCGGAGTTTTCCAGGAATGCTGCAATGGAGAGTCGTATTCATCGATGAGGATGGCAACCTGCTGTCCAGTTTGCTCATACGCCCCCACGATTATTGCATCAAAGCGGTCGGCAAGCTTGGCGGTTGGCTTAGGAGTAATGCCATATTCCTTCTCTAATCTGTCGAAACTGATGTCGAGATAAGAGCGCAATGTTTCCGGCTCAGCACCCGCACGGCTCATATCCAGCCTGATGACAGGTCGCTTCACCCATTCCGTCTCCATCTGCATGATCTTCAACCCCTCGAAGAGTTCCTTCTTGCCCATGAAGTAGGCTTCGAGCGTATCTACCAGCACCGATTTGCCAAAGCGGCGTGGGCGGCTCAGGTAATTATACGTTTTATTTCTGTTGGCAAGTTGCCAGATGATATCTGTCTTGTCAACGTAAAGGTATCCACCCTTTCTGATTTTCTCAAAAGACTGGATGCCTACAGGCAATATTCTATCGTTTGTCTCTACCATAATTCCTAATCTTTGGTTTCCATTTGCAAATTTACGATTATTTTTCCAAACCGCCATGCTTTTTCCCGATTTTTCTTGCTGGTTTCAAAATACAAGCGTAATTTTTGCGGTAGCTTCGAGAGTACAAAAATGTGTTAAAAAATACGCCGTAGGTGTCTCCTTCCTCCCGAAGGAGACACCTTTTTGATAGGAATGCGACACAAAAGTGGGGGAATGCGACACCTTATTTCGAAAAAAAACACTATATTTGCAGTTTAATAAGAATCAGTAATTATATAATCGTTAAACAAAATATAGTTTTTATGAATCATTTTACCAATCAATTCAATGGGTCGCACCGCGGCCATTCTTTGATGAGCAGAGCCATGCTCCGAAGGTTCGCTCTGTTCCCAATAATGTTGCTTATGTTGTTGTTTCTGCCTGCCGGCATGGTGGCGCAGCCGGGAGCTTCCAGTTCTAAGTACATAGCAACGTATGATTCCGACACCGAAACCTTGACTTTCGAGAAATATGAGGGTGAAAGCCTTCCAAGCAATAGTGCTTGGGTGAAAGATGGTATGTTGGTGTTTAATGAGTTCTTTGATCTTTTACGACAAAAGACTATCAAGCACATCGTTCTCAATGAGAGTTTCAAAACATTCACTCCTACAACGTTAAGCCAATTCTTTGCAGGACTCACTAACTTGGAAACAATTACAGGTCTGGAATATTTGAATACTGCGAATGTGACGAATATGACTGCACTGTTCTATAATTGCCGAAAACTCACCTCGCTCGACCTCTCTCATTTCAATACAGCGAAGGTGACGAATATGTACAGAATGTTCGCTGATTGCCGAAAACTCACCTCGCTCGACCTCTCTAACTTCAATACTGCGAAAGTAACGGATATGGAATTTATGTTCCGTGACTGTTCCAACTTGAAGACTATCTATGCGTCAGAAAATTTCATTACTGCTGCTGTGACATATAGTAATAGTATGTTTGCATCTTGTAACTCTCTCTCCGGTGACATCGATTGGTCAGATAAAGCAGTCGATAAGACCTATGCCAAGATAGATGGCGGATACTTCCGTGACAAGGCTTATGATAACCGCCCTTGGGTGAAATATGCTGACGGCACGCTGACTTTCCGTTGTGGATACAAGAAGATTTTGGGCGAAAATGAGTATGAACTCAATAGTGGCGAGAATCGGCCAGAATGGTTCACTCACTACTTTGAAACTTCAAAAGTTGTATTCGAAGCCTCGTTTGTCAATGCAAGACCTACGAGTTGTTATGCGTGGTTCCGGAATTTCAAAAATCTGACGCAAATAGAAGGCATAGAGAATCTTAATACCGAGAATGTGACGAGTATGAGCAGTATGTTCGATAGCTGCTCAGGTCTCATCTCGCTTGATGTTACTAATTTCAATACCGCTAATGTGACGGATATGAGCTATATGTTCTATTGCTGCTATAAGTTGAAGGAAATTTACGTATCAGACAAGTTTGTCACTGATGATGTGATATCCAGCGTATACATGTTTATGGGTTGTAACTCTCTCTCTGGTGACATCGATTGGACATCAGATAAAGCGACCGATAAGACCTATGCCAAGACAGCCGGCGGATACTTCCGTGACAAGGCTTATGATAACCGCCCTTGGGTGAAATATGCTGACGGCACGCTGACTTTCCTTTACGGATACAAGAAGACTTTGGGCGAAAATGAGTATGAACTCAATAGTGGCACGCATTTACCTGCATGGTATGGGAAAAGTGGTAATGTTACTAAGGCTGTGTTCGATGCCTCATTTGCTAATGCAAGACCAACGAGTTGTTATTCGTGGTTCTGTGACTTCGGTAATCTGAAGCAAATAGAAGGTATAGAGAATCTTAATACAACGAATGTAACGGAAATGGCAAGTATGTTCTATGGCTGTTCACAACTCACTTCGCTCGACGTTACTCATTTCAATACAGAGAATGTGGTGTGGATAATGAAAATATTCAAAGGATGCTCAGCTCTTACAACTATTTATGTAAGCGATAAGTTTGTAATGGCCAAAGTTGATGATGAAAGTGTTGACATGTTCAAAGATTGCACAAACCTCAAAGGTGCAATAACAGAATATGACGAGAACAAGACCGACTACCATTTCGCCAATTACAAGACCGGCTACTTCACCAAGCTGGTAGGCAAGAATGGTGATGAGAAGATAGGAGCAGTGGGAGAAACTCTTACTGCGGAGAATCTCACTCTTGCCGATGACAAGGATTTCGTGGCTTACGAGCCATTTGCAGCCAAGGCTGCATCTTATAGCCGCACGATGAGCGCAGGCACCACATGGGCATCACTCTGCCTGCCATTCGAGGTATCGCTCGCAAATAAGAACTTCCGTGCCTTCAAGCTCCTTTCGGCTGATGATACTAACGAAACCGTAGAACTCGAAGAGATTGAGACAAGCATCGCTGCAGGTACTCCTGTTATCATCAAGATGAACGAAGGAGCCACCTTGCTCAGCTTCTCTGAAGCCAACAAGGCGATTGCTAAAGATGTTCTGACCTCAAAGACTGATAATAGCAACTATCAGCTCCAGGGACTCTATACCCAGAAGGTGTTCAGCAAGGATGCTGATAACAACTGCTACATCGTGAAGGGCGACAAGTTGATGAACCCAGCCAAGCTGTTGGGTGAAACGCTAACACAATTTGTGGGCAGCAAGCCTTTCCGTGCTTACATGGTAGATAAATCTCCTGCTCCTGCAGCTGGTGCCAGAATGTTCAGCATCCGCCTCGGCGACGGCACCACAGCCATCAAGCAGCTTGAAGCAGATGCAGCAGATACAGCAGATGGCAAGGTTGAATACTACGACCTCCAGGGCCATCGTCTCCAGGATCTGCAGAAGGGCGTGAATATCGTGAAGCGTGGTGGCAAGACCATGA
>USJX01000129.1 GCA_900555035.1 uncultured Prevotella sp. | reverse complement strand
ACCACACTGGTCAGACTGGATTCAAAATATGCCCCTTTTTAAAGTGGGCTCATATCTTCATTGGTATTGGCATAGGTGCTTTCATGCATGGCTTTGTGCCAGAGGGATTCTTCGAGCAATATATGTCACGCGATAATTGGTATGCAGTTCCCCTGAGTGTGATGTTGGCGGTGCCGATGTATGCCAATGCTGCTGGTATCGTTCCTGTCATAGAGGTCTTTGTGGCGAAAGGAATTCCTTTGGGAACGGCTATCGCCTTTATGATGGCGGTGGTAGGCTTGTCACTTCCTGAGGCCACCCTGCTAAAGAAAGTGATGACGTGGCGACTCATTGCCGTGTTCTTTACTACGGTCACGCTATTTATCATCCTTTCTGGATATTTGTTCAATTTTTTGTTTTGATAAGTAATGCGAATATTGATTTTATGTACAGGCAATAGTTGCCGAAGCCAAATGGGGCATGGTTGGATGCAATCATTTTCTAAAACTTTGGAGGTTCATTCTGCCGGCACGGAACCGGCGGAATGTGTGAACCCCTTGGCGATGAAAGTGATGAAGGAGGTGGGGATAGACATTTCCCATCATGTACCAAAGAGCGTGAATGGGTATCTTGGAGATTCTTGGGACTATGTGATAACGGTTTGCGGAGGAGCCAATGAGAGTTGCCCTGCTTTCATCGGGGATGTGAAGCATCGTTTGCATATTGGATTTGATGACCCATCCAAGGTGAATGGAACAGAAGGTTTTGTACTCTCAGAATTCCGAAGAGTGCGAGATGAAATCAAGGAAAAGTTCTATGAATTGTATTCTAATAAGATTCGAAATCAGTTATAACACAGAATAATATGGAGAAAAAATATGGATTGGGTGTTTTTGAAAAATACCTTACTTTGTGGGTGGCTGCTTGCATTATCGCAGGTATTGCCATAGGTAAGTATCTTCCAGCTTTCCCTGCGGCATTGGGCAAGTTGGAGTATGCTAATGTATCATTACCCGTGGCGGTATTGATATGGTTGATGATTTATCCAATGATGCTGAAGATTGATTTCCAGAGTATCAAGAATGTGGGTAAGAATCCGAAGGGATTGGTTGTAACTTGTGTGAGCAACTGGCTCATCAAGCCATTTTCCATGTTTGGCATTGCTTGGTTGTTCTTGATGTTCGTCTTCGGCAAGTTTATTCCAAGTGACCTTGCTAACCAGTATCTGGCAGGATGTGTGTTGTTAGGGGCAGCTCCTTGTACGGCGATGGTGTTTGTTTGGAGCTATCTTACCAAGGGCGATGCGGCTTATACCTTGGTGCAAGTGGCGGTGAACGACCTCATCCTCTTGGTGGCTTTCGTGCCTACGGTGGCTTTTCTCTTGGGTGTGGGTGGTATTTCTATTCCTTGGAATACGTTGGTGTTGTCGGTAGTCCTATTTGTGGTAATACCTTTGGTGGCAGGTATCCTTTCCCGTTGTTTGATAATAGCCAAAAAAGGCAAGGAATATTTCTACAATGTGTTCATTCACCAGTTTGATAAGATTACGCCAGTGGGACTATTACTCACTTTGATTATACTCTTTTCTTTTCAGGGAGAAATTATTGTGACCAATCCGTTCCATATCATGATGATTGCTGTTCCATTGATTGCCCAGACTTTTCTCATCTTCTTCTTGGCTTTCGGTTGGGCAAAGAAGTGGGGGCTTCCTCAGAGTGTCTCCGCACCAGCAGGCTTGATAGGTGCCAGCAATTTTTTTGAGTTGGCTGTAGCGGTAGCTATCTCGCTATTTGGTCTCAACTCTGGTGCATCCTTGGCAACGGTAGTAGGAGTGTTAGTGGAAGTGCCAGTGATGTTGGTATTGGTAAAGATTGCTAATAAGTTTGCAAATAAGAACAGTCTCTAAGAAGTTATCTTATGGAGCAGATGTTGTAAAAGACAACTCTCATGTCGTAAGAAGAGGAGGTCGCAAAAATGGCATTTGGAAAATCTTGTATGATGAAGACGAAAGCTTCTTCAAAAGAATACAAACGATAAAGGTAGGTGGCTATATCCATAATAATGGGTTTGTCACCTTCTGTTTTTTTAGTTGATTTGACAATGCTGTGGAAAATCTCTTTACATCGGAAGATTGGGTTGAGGCAGCCCGACTTTGGAGGGCTACCATCCCGATTAGGGCAAGGTCTTTCGGGAGTAACCCGAAAGGTTTTGAGTAACTCAAAACATACCTCGCTCCCTCTCAGAACACGTTAGTTGGAACTACAGCCTTTCAGCTATCCACGCCCAAGGTCGCAGACCTTAATTCTCACAATTTGCGCCAAGCCTCGAAGTCCTCTTCATAAAGGCTTAGGTGGTGGCGCACGATGTTCTCTATGATGCCCGATACGCTCATGCGCCTTCCTCCGAGGATGCGGACGACACGATCAAGACGGTCTCGTACATCGGAACTGACGAAGACTGGCTTGCGGTCGTCAATCCTTGGAACTTGGAGGAAGGTCTGCTGATACTCCTCCAATGTCGCCTTGCGCTGCTTGCCACTGATGCGCTTCTGCGGATTCGGTGGCGATTGAGCCTCGTTCGTTGATGTTTCCTCTCTATAGGGAGTTGTTGCAGCAACTTTCTCTACAATTGCTCTCAACTCTGGGTTCTCTACATCATCATAGAGAGAATTACAACTACTTGGGTTGGCTTTGTTGCCATACGTAGATGGTTTAACAAAATCCAAATACTCTTTTTCCATCAGCTCCTTTTGCTCAGGAGCCAAGACTACATCTTTTGTTCTTGCCATAGCTTATGCTGTTTTATTTGTTAGTATAGTGGTCACGGTTTGCACCATTGACCGATTGTCGGGTGCAAAGTAAGTGTACTGAGTGCAGCCATGCAACTGATTGGGTGTAACGTGGCAATTTAGTTGTGGCTTGCTTATTTGCATACCGAGATAGTTGTGAGAACTTCAACGTATTTCTCAACTCATCATTGTTCATGTATTCGTTGCAGTCGTGCAAGTTTTTCTTGTTGTTTTTGGCGTTGAAGTCGGCAAACCCCGGCAACATACTGCCACAGAAATTGAAAACGCTTGTTTTTAGATTGCCGTGCCTTATCTTTGCACTCACAAACGTGGAGCACAGCATATGCGTGGAGCTTTGCGACATATAACATAGTATTAACTTAGAAAAAAGAAAAGTATGGGATTCATCGTATTCGAGGAAGAGGCATTCAACTATCTTGATGCCCAGTTGGAGAACTTCGTGAAGCGCATGGACAGAATCCGTGAGCGCAGTGAGGACAAGACCATGAACAAGTGGCTCGACACGCAGGACGTGTGTCAGACGCTCAACATCTGCCCACGGACAGTGCAGACGCTTCGGGACAACGGAACTTTGGCTTATACGCAAATCAGCCACAAGACCTACTACAAGCCGGAGGACGTGATGGCTATCGTAGCAGTAGTGGAGGACAAGAAAAAGGACATGCGCTTTCGCAAGCGCACAGGTTAGGCTGTCAATATACAACAGCCACTTTATCCAATGCAGCAAGTAAACCGAGTAACGTAAGTATCAACAATAAAACGAGACAACTATGAGCAATGAAGTAATGACAAGAAACAGCGAGTGGATGAACCACATCGTGAACCACCTCAACCGAATGGTTGACAATTTTGAACGTGCCGTGATGAACTACCGCCCCATGCTTGACGGTGAGCGCTTCATGACGGACAAGGAGCTTTGTGCCAGGCTGCAACTGAGCCGAAGAACCCTGCAGGACTACCGAAACAACGGTGTCATCCCGTATATCCAGCTTGGCGGAAAGATACTCTACCGCGAGTCCGACATTCAGAAGATTCTGATGGCTAACTATCGTGAGGCGTACAGAATGAAGGGCTTGTAGGAGAAATACATGTCCTTGATGAGTGGGGTGAAATGAACAAGGCGACAACGTATAACTTACCGAGTGTGGCTGTTATAGGTTGTCGCCTCGTTTTATTGGCTATACCGAGTTGGTCGTGTTTGCCGAGTGTTCTCCGTATGGTCTGTATAAAATCTAATACCATGCTAAAACACACTGCGGTGGTTCGCCCAAGTGGCTGGAGGCGCAAAGCCTCCAAGGAACGTTGCTTTATATGGCTGTTCTATGCCATTGCGTTCTCTGTAAAGATACAGACCAGTTTAGTGCGGCTTGTCTGTCTGCCGATGACGGACTGCATGATGAACTCCCGAAAGGCTCTGCTCTCAATGCTGTCAATACGGAAGGCTACCGCAATGACGAGTTCAAGGCTATACACATCATAGCTGATGCGGTCGTTCTTCCTGACATGACGGCGTACACCCTGCTCTTTCAGAATGCCGTCCTTGAATATAGCCTTGACAGCCTTGCGCACATAGCAGCCGAACACATTATACATGTCGGCAATCTCCTGCATGGTCATCCATACAGTATCGGTCGGCATGGATACCGTTCCGCTCTCGCTGATAGTTATAACTCCTCTGTTCATTTTCCAATAGTTTTTTCGTTCGACAATCTGTTCCTTTCTCGCTTGGCAATAAGCTTATCCATGTCATTTGAAATCTTCTGCTCCGTCACCTGCGCATAGACCTGTGTGCTTGTAATGTCTGCGTGTCCCATCATCTTGGCTATGCTGCCGATGGGAATGTCCTCGTTGAGCATCAAGACTCCGAATGTATGGCGGCTGGCGTGGAATCCCAACTTATTACTTATGCCAAGCACCATTCCAAGGGTATGCACATCAAGATAGATGTCTTTCTTCTCACCCAGTGGAAAAACAGGCTTGCTGTCGTCCGTGGTATTGTAGAGCGAAAGAATCTTCTCGGCTATCGGATGGAGTGGCACGAAGAACTCCACGCCTGTCTTCTCTCTTTCCTTGCGGATATACTTTCTGCCCTCGGAGTTCTCACTGATATGGTGAGGGTACAGTTTCTTT
>USJX01000128.1 GCA_900555035.1 uncultured Prevotella sp. | reverse complement strand
CAAGCTCTTTACTGCAATTGAGATTGCCATTGAGATTGCTTGCGGATTTTAGGATAAAATAATTTAAATTCGATTTTCTGCCTGCAAAGTTACAACAAAATAGGTGAAGGACAAAATAAATTAAGATAAAAAAACTCCCACCTTTCTAAAAAGATGAGAGTTGATAATACTTTCTTTTCTCTATCCAGTCTTTTTGCTTTATTTACTTGACAATTACTCCTGACGAAGTATCAAAGTAGCAGAATGCCGGCATCTTGCAAACCGTCATTATTCTGTTTACCTTTTTCCTATCTCTGCGTCTTACTCGTAAATAAGCATCAAAAAACAAATAGAGAACATGAAAAAGATTCTAATGATTCTTGCAGTCATACTCGCATTAGGCAGCCTGACCGCAAAAGCACAGATGAGATCGGGCGTGGACACGCTCACCCTCGACCAAGTGAAGTATCGCATCACCTACGATGCAAAACAGGTGAACGACACCACACAAATACCATATATTTATCGCAAGGCACAGATGCGACTCGACATCGGTAGCAACATCACTCACTTCTATAACCAGTCCAAGGAGCAATGGGAACAGCAAGTCTTACAAATGATGCTTTCAGGCGGTGTCATTGACCTAAGAAAAGCCGAGCCGGTAAAATGCATGGACTTTGAATTCCTCAAGAACTACCCAAAGAACGGTCAGACCCTATTTCAGGAATCGTGGGCTTTGAGAACCTATCACTGCATCGAAAAGGCCGAGACTCCTGATTGGCAACTCATCCCAGACAGCACTACAACCATCATCGGCTATCATTGCCAACTAGCCAAGACCAACTTCAAGGGAAGAACTTGGTTAGCTTGGTATGCTGAGGATATCCCTGTGTCAGAAGGTCCTTGGAAGCTCTGCGGTCTGCCTGGTCTCATACTCCGTGCCTACGATGCACAGCAACAATTCTATCTCAACGCCATCGGACTGGAAGACCTGAAAGGCAAGGAGACTCTCAAATACGCCAAGCCAGAAGAGGCAGAGAAAGTCTCCCAGTCTGACCTCACCAAAATCAAGCAGAGAGACGATGGAAGCGAGATGCTAAGAGATGAAAAATGGACAGATGAGAATGGAAAACCGATTAAACCAAAAGCAAGGAAACGTGTCTTCAATCCAATCGAGCGATAGGGACATCTCAAAGGCTTTCCATTTCAGATTTTTGCGAGTTTCTACAAAAATCTGAAATAGAAAGCTTATTTTCTTGTTCTTATCGACAATTTATTGTACTTTTGCAAAAAGATTTCTGAAACAACAAATGTAAAGTTGATAATTTGACGATAACAATATGATTTATACAAGCAAGAAAATCATCATATTTCTGTTCACTATCATGCAGCTAACCATTCTCGCCAGTTGCATGGACTCAGGATATCGCCTATCCTTCCCTGAGATAGACGACCTTGCCGACGAATACCCTGCACAAGCCAAGGTATTCCTCTCTCGTGCTGACAGCAACGACAACAAAGGCTACTATAAGCTCTTAACAGCCAAGATAGAGTATCAACTCAATGGTTACATCTATAAAGAAAACGACATAGACGATGCCATCAACATCTTCGTGAACGAAAAGGATGAACCCCTTCTCGCACGTTCCTTATATTATAAGGGAGCCTCGATACTCAACAACTATCGTGATACCGCAAAAGCCATCAAATGGTTCTCACAGGCCATCGCCTACGATTGCAACATGAGAGAAAAGGAGAAGCTGGATATGTACGACATATTGTGTCGTATTACCCACCAAAACATTTACACCGTACAGTTAGAAGACGAGGCTCGCCAAACCAACAATATCCGCTACCGTGCCTGGGCACTACTCTATCGTAGCATCTACAACCAAGACCAAGAACTTGCCGACCAAGCTTTCGAAGTTGCCAATCAAATCAAAGAGAACAAGGACAGCACCTTGGGCCCCATGTACTATCATTACTTCCAAGCCTTGATGGACAGGGGCAATGTGCCTGATTCCATCTTGATAAGCTATGCAAAGAAAGCGCAAGACAATTTCGGGGTAAAATACGACAACAACATCGATTTCTATCGCTTGCTCACAAGAAACAGCAAGGAAACCCATGCCTTCGCCATGCAGCATATCAAAGAAGAAGAATATAACATAAATCAAGAATACATGCTGTCATGGGGATCCTATTCCTTTGCTTTAGGATACAAGTATTATCTCCCCTTATATTTTCTCTCCCTACAAAAAGGAGATACGCTTATGGCAAACCGTGTTGCCCACGAATTACGACAAGAAGCTCCCTTGCTTGCCAAAGACCAAAACTCAGAAAAGGAACAGCAAGTAAAACTGATGTACGAGGGTGGTAACACCCGTTATCGCTATGAAAAGGTTAAGACCTATATATTTGTAGGAATCATCATCGTGCTCATCATTCTCCTGACGATGACTTACCTCTCCATTTCCAGAATCCGAAAGGCTCACCAAACTATAAAAAACTTGCATGAGTCACTGCACCAGTTAAAAGATGTGGAGAACTCTTCGTTATCGGAGCAATGCGAACGATTAAACCACGAAATCACCACCCAGCTTCGCAAACTGAAACGCCGTGACAAGGACATCGAGGAATACAAGGCTCAAATTACCGAGCTCACAGACATCAGCCAAGGCTTGGTGTATTATTCGATGACGATACAAAATCAAAATATCAGCCAGATAGGTAAGCAAGGCATCCGACAACTTCTCGCCAGCTTCAAGGTGATAGACGAGAAGTATAGCGAACGATTGGAGAACTACGACTTGAATCCATCACAAAGCCTCTTCTGCATCCTCTACCATATCGGCAAGAGCGATGAGGAAGTGATGCAAATCCTGCAATACTCTCTCTCGAATATCAGGGTAAGAAAGTCGAGAATCAAGAGTGACACTGGAGCTGAGTCATTCGATGACATCATCAGATAAGCACTCCCATAAGTTTTTCGCTATACTCCATTAACTTATCAAAGCATTACAAAAAGCTTGTATTTTAAGTTTTTCCTAATCGTAACGCTCTCGTTATCAACATATCTGTACTCACTGGTATGTAATTCCGATTTGGCTATCTCTATCATTTGTATTACCTTTGCATCCGAAATTCTAAACATCAAACGGCTATGAGAAGAATAACATTATTATTAGCAGCCATACTCACAGTATGCAGCTTGAATGCTCAGAAAGGCAACAAAAATGAGAAAGTGGTCAATATTGACAAGGTAAACTATCGCATCACCTACAATGGGAAAATGGTACCAGATACCACAACAGTTCCCTACAACTATTGGGAGAGCGAAATGCGACTGGACATCGGTAGCAAGACAACTCATTTCTATGATAGAACCAAGCAAATATCCGATTCTATCATGGATGAACAAGCTAAGACGGGGCAATATGACATGAGTAAAATTCCTAGAGGTGGCAGAATCCATTGGGAATTCTACAAGAACTATCCATCAAAGGGGCAAACCACTTTACTGGATAAAGTCCTTGGTAACTATTACCAATGTACAGAACAATTAGAGGTACCAAACTGGCAGCTTATCCCCGATAGCACGACTACCATCATTGGCTATAAATGCCTGTTGGCAAAAGCACTCTTCAAAGGCAGGACCTGGTATGCCTGGTACTCAGAAGACATACCTATAAGCGAAGGACCTTGGAAAATTTCCGGACTGCCTGGTCTTGTTCTACTTGCTTACGACCAGAACAAACAATACATATTCAATGCTATCGGTATGAGCACATTGAATGGGACCGAAAGCATAACTTTCACGGAAAAGGCAAGAGAGAAAGTAACACAGAAAGAGTTAAGAGAGGCTAAGCATAAATTTGATGGCGCAGAAGCTCTCAAAGCAACAGCGAGAAAAACTGGATTTACGTTTAAGAAATTACCCGAAGGTGCCATCAAGGCTCTAAACCGAAGCAACAAGGGCAACCCTATCGAACTGGAGTAACTCCAGCTCGATTAACTGATCATATTCTACATCATAACAATAAACAAACAACATAAGAATGAAAAGATTTATATTCATCATCTGTTTGGTATTCCTTGGAATCATCGGAATATCAGCCAAGAAAGAACAAACTCCCATCCATCGCTTGATACTGCAGGGCGACAGTTGCATGAACGAGCATGACTCGTTCCATGCCATCCCCTATTACCAGCAATATATCAATGAGCATCCACACGATTTGAATGTTCTCAGAAAGCTCGCTTCTTGCTATCGTCTTCGTGGCGACAACAAGAAGTGCATCGCCTGCATGGATAGCATTCCTAACGACAGTCTCAACCATGAAGACTTGCGCATGATGTTCTATTCCTATCTTAATCTTGGCGATAAAAAAAAGGTAGAATCATATGGCATGACTATCTATCGCAAATACCCATACGACGGGGAGGTATTTGCCACCCTACTTCAGCAATGGAACAACCATGGGAAGCCAGAAATGGTTTCAGCTTTCGCCTTGTCGTATGTAGAAAAACGTGACTCCACGAATATTCTCATCAACAAGGAGCTTGCCTATTCGCTCTATTTACAGCTTAGATACGAGCAAGCCATCCCTAGATACAAGAAGCTTATAGCCGATGGATTCGACAATTTTGAGTCTAACCTCGTCATAGGATTGTGCTATTATAACTTGGAAAAGTACCGAGAAGCCTATACCTATCTGAACAAG
Organism: uncultured Prevotella sp.; assembly: GCA_900555035.1. Taxonomy (GTDB): domain Bacteria; phylum Bacteroidota; class Bacteroidia; order Bacteroidales; family Bacteroidaceae; genus Prevotella. Next base: position 264 of record USJX01000128.1, on the reverse strand, counting down.
GCGGCAGAGATGAAGAAAGACAACCCAAATATGAACTGTCTCTTCTACTTGGGCATGACTTGCAAGAAGATTTCCGAACAGACTAAGAATATCGTGGAAAAGGAAACCATGGCAAGACACGCCATCATCAACCTGGAACGGTCTATAACCGTGGCTTACCCTCGCAGCCGTGGACTATATGTAAACCAGCAACTTGCTGAGCTTTATTACTGAGCCCACTTTAAAAAGTAAGGCCTGTTTAAAATGTTTATATTTCACGATAAT
>USJX01000127.1 GCA_900555035.1 uncultured Prevotella sp. | reverse complement strand
CGCCCCCGGCAAGCAGCGCTGGCTGCACGTAAGCTACACCATGCGGCGGAAGAACCGTTATCAGATTTTATTCTGATTATCAGGAAGTTATTATCATTCTAGAGTTTTTAATGATTTAAGAAAGGAAATACTATGAAGAAAGATACATGGAAAACAGTGATTCAGATTGTCATCTCAGTGCTCACAGCCATCGCCACATCACTTGGCGTTAGCTCGTGCATGAGCTGATAGCAATCAAATTCCGAGAAAGAAAAGAACAGATATTTTTATTAACCTTTTAAATCTTTTTATTATGAGTGTAAAGTACAGAAAAGTGAAGAACAATCGTAAGGGTTCCAAGACCCAGGGTAAGATCTACGGCAAGGCCGTAGTGGATGGCGTAATCCACACCAAGGAAATCGCCGAGAAAATCAGCAAGCGATGCACCCTCACCGAGCCAGACATCATCGCCGTGATCAATGCGCTGGAAACTGAGATTGCATACGGCCTTGCCGACAGCAAGCGCATCGTGCTCGATGGCTTCGGCTCCTTCAAGGTGGGCATCAAGACCACACCTGCCGACACCCCAAAGAAGTTTGGAAACGGCAACATCGTGGGAATGCACGTCAACTTCCTGCCAGCCGTTGAGATGTACATGAACAAACGTATGAAGTCGATGCTCCGCAGCGTGAAGGTGGAGGAGATGACGGAGTACAACGGCCTGGAAGACGAAGAGGACGACAACTCCGGAAACGGCGGAGGCGGAAACTCCGGCGGCACAGGTAATGGCACCGGCGACAAGAATCCTGGCAGCTCTGGCACGGAAGGAGGCGGTTCTAACACCGAAGGCGGCAATACCGAAGGTGGCAATACCGAAGGCGGCGGTTCCGGCAGCGAAGGCGGCAACGTAAATCTCTAGATGGCGGCAACGCCCTGACTGTCATCCCAGAGAACCTTAGTACTTAATCTAAATTCCTTGAAAAGGCGACGAAGTCTTAATTGGCTTCGCCGCCTTAATTTTGTTTAATTTCGGAAATAATATATCTAAAAAGAGAAAAATATTTGGTAATTACAAGTTTTCTGAGTATTTTTGCAGTCAAATAACATAAAAAGTGTGGAATCTTGCACTTTTAATATAAAAAATGTAGAGTCTTGCACTTGGGTAAATATAATATAAGGAGAAAATCAATGAGAAGATATTCAAAATTCATACCTGTCATTGGGATAGCATTATCAACCCTGACATTCACCTCTTGCTTCAAGGATGAACCCCTCAATGCCGAATGCGACATTGAGCAGGCTTTCATTGCTACCAACGGACAGTGGGAAAACTGTTTCCTCAACGCCACTGATACTCTCAAGAACGTGATGTCAACAGACCAGGAAATCAGCTTCCTCGTGAAACGTGGCACCGACCTCAGCCACTTCGCCCCGAAGTTCAACCTCACTCCAGGCGCTACCCTATCGCCGGCCAACGGTTCGGAACAGGATTTCACCAACGGTCCGGTCATCTACACCGTTACATCGGAAGATGGCAACTGGAAACGCCAGTATAAGGTGAGCTTCACCTTCCCGCCCGTTATCTACGAAGAGATGAAGTACGACTTTGAAAACTTCTTCCTCAACGAAAACAAGCCTATACACAGATATTATGTTTGGAGCGACAAGAACGATGATGGTACGCTGGCCAACAACTGGGCCACCGGAAACCCGGGCTTCAACATGAGCAAGGGTTCGGCAAAACCGAATGAATACCCTACCGTCCCCGTGGAAGAAGGCTACGACGGCGCCTGCGTGAAACTCACCACCTGCGACACCGGAAGCTTCGGTTCGATGGCCAAGATGCCTATCGCTGCCGGCAACCTCTTTATAGGTAAGTTCGATGCCACCCAGGCACTGAAGGATGCCATGAAGGCAACCCAGTTTGGCGTGCCGGTAAGTTTCAAGCCTACCAGATTCAGCGGCTACTACAAATACAAGCGTGGCGATGTGTTCACCAACCGCCAGAAGAAGGTGGTGGAAGGCAAGAAAGACTACGGCACCATCTATGCCGTGTTCTACGACAACCACGACGAGGAGGGCAACAGCGTCGTGCTCTATGGAGACAACGTGCAGACCAGTCCACAGGTAGTGGCAATCGCCATCTTGCCTGACATCGACGACACTGCCGAGTGGACCCACTTCGACATCGACTTCATCTACAAGAAGGAGGTGGATGTGCAGAAGCTGAAGAATATGGGCTACAGCATGGCCATCGTCAGTTCATCGAGCGTAGAAGGCGCCTCGTTCATGGGAGCCATCGGAAGCACCCTGTGGGTTGACAAATTCCGCATCACCTGCGAAAAAGAATAAGAAGATTCAACAAGAAGATTCTTATAAAGAAGATTCAACAAGAAGATATAGAGAAGATTTACAAAAAAAAAGAAGACAAGACAATGAAAAAGTCATTCATTATATCAGCCGCAGCCCTATCCCTCTTTGCCCTTCAGGCACGGGGAGAGAAGTTGGGAGAACTGCTCCACCACTTCACCTACCAGGCGCGCATCGGCTACAATCTGGGTGGCACTGCCCCTATCGGCATGCCAGCCACCATCCGCACCCTTCACAGCTATACGCTGCAGCCTAACCTGCTGCTCGGCATCGACGCCCACTATCCCCTGGATAACAAGTGGGGCCTGATGTTCGGTCTCCACTTCGAGGGCAAGGGCATGAAGATTGATGCGGGTGTGAAAAACTACCACATGACCATGGTGAAAGGTGGTGAGCAGCTGGAAGGTATGTTTACGGGCAACGTGATAACAAAGGTTGACCAAAGCCTTGCAACCATCCCAGTGCAAGCCACTTACGACGTTAGCGAGAAGCTTCGCTTGAAGCTGGGTCCTTACTTCTCTTATGTCACCGCACATAAGTTTGAGGGCAATGCCTACGATGGCTATCTGCGCCAGGGCGACCCTACGGGACCTAAGGTTGAGCTGGGTCATGAGGATGGAGAGCGTGGCGAATATGACTTTTCGAGCGATATGCGCAACTGGCAGTTTGGCATTGATGTGGGTGCCGACTGGTATTTCTCGAAGCGCTGGGGAGCCTATGTGGGCCTTACCTGGGGCTTATCAGAGGTATTCAGGAAAGACTTCCACGTGATAGAGCAATCGATGTATCCTATCTATGGTACCATCGGATTGAGCTATCAGCTGAAATAGGAAATCATCTCCAGAATATACTAATATAATCATGTATAGGAAAGGAAATTCAATTATATCAAAATAAAAGAAAGGAAAAAATTATGAAGAAAATTTTTACTTTAGTAGCAGCAGCGCTCTGCTCTATGTCGATGATGGCAAAGGACTACACCTGCCCTCTCGTGATTAACATGATGGGAACGGACATGCCTGTGGACGACATCAAGGTGAGCGTGGATGAGCAGAAAGACGGCAAATACACCATGAGCCTGCTCAACTTCAAGATGAACGATTTCATGCAGATTGGTAACATCGTTATCAAGGATGTAGAGGCTACCAAGTGTGGCAACGTGATCATGCTCAATGCAGCAAGGGATATCCAGATAACCAAGGGTGACGATGAGAACGTAGAATGGATGGGACCAGGTCTCGGCAACGTGAACATCCTCCTGAAGGGTGAACTGAAGGGCGACAATTTCAACGCCTACCTCAATATTCCATTGGCTGGCAACATGATTGTTGGCGTAAAGCTCGGCAAGAATTGCAACGAAATGGGTCAGTTGCCAAACGCCGGTTTCGAGAATTTCCACGAGGCATCCTATGATAAAGCTACCAGCCAGGAACCTAACGGATGGCACTCTTTCATGAGCTCTACGGGCAGCTTGGCAGGCACGGTTTCATCAGCCGTACATACCTATGCATCTTCTGAGGTACGCGAGAACGCAGCAGAAGAAAACAAGCAGTGTGTGAAGATTGTTTCTACTCCAGTGAAAATCTGGGGCGTGGTTGCAGCTTCTGCCAACGGTACCATCACCACCGGTCGTCTGAAGGCAGGCAACATGTCTGCATCACACAAAGACAACTGCTCATTCCTGGATTTCAGCTCTACAGATGTTGATGCCAACGGCGATCCATTCTATGCAGTGCTCAACAACAAGCCTGATGCCATGAAGGTTTGGGTGAAGTTCAAGGCTGGCGACGGCAACAAGAATCCTAAGGCTACCATCAGTGCCCTCTTGACCAACGGCAATATGGTTCAGGACCCTGAGGATGACAAGTATGCAGCCAATATCATCGGCCGTGCCCAGAACTCTTCTATCGAGAGCAAGGACGAGTGGCAGGAGATTACCATCCCATTCACCTACGATAATGAGAATGAAATGCCTAAGGCAGCCCTCGTAACCATGTCAACCTGCGCTGTGCCAAGCGGCGGCAGCAAGAGCGAGACCAACCCAGACGTATTGTATGTGGACGATGTGGAAATGGTTTACAATGCTGATATAAAGAAGATTACCATGGACGGTGAGGACATTACAAATAAGTTTGATGAAGCCGGCGAGTTGGAGATTGAAGGCTACAATAAGAATTTGGACATCAACAACTTCCAGCTGGAGGCTATCGGTGCCGGTGCCTACGTTACCAAGAAGATTACCGCTGATGGTTTTGATACCTACGTAAGCTTAACCGTTACATCTAACGACTTGAAGAATTGCGTAACCCGCACCATCACCTTCAAGGATTACACCACCACTGGTATCAAGAACCTTGAGACCATCACCTTGCCTAATGGCGTGAAGGCCATCTACAACATGGCTGGCCAGCAGGTTACCAGCATGCAGAGTGGCCAGGTTTACATTGTGAAATACACCAACGGCGAGAGCAAGAAGATGATTAAGAAGTAGTTAATCAAGAAATAGTTGATTAAGAAATAAAAGTTTTAATAAACTATAGATAAAAGGCATGCGCCCCACTCCGGGACGCATGTTTTTTATATATGCGTAACTGCTGAATGGAAGCTAGAGAAAACAAAAATCCCCAGCCATCAAATGAATGATAGCTGGGGATTCAATCTTTTCAAAATCTAGAGGCTAAACTCCCTATGTGTTATCACTAACACGATAAAAAATTTAGCGCTGGATTTACTTCACCTTAGCAACGATAGCCTTGAAAGCCTCAGGGTTGTTAACAGCGAGGTCAGCGAGAACCT
>USJX01000126.1 GCA_900555035.1 uncultured Prevotella sp. | reverse complement strand
TATATAAAAACATTATAAAGCCTTTAGATAGAGCTCGTTATCCCGAACTGAGGTAATTAATTCTACATTTCTTCTCATTATATTTTAATTCTACTTGCTGAGACCCAGCTTATCCTATAAAAACTTGCTGAAATCCAGCTTATCCTATAAATAGTGCAAAGATAACGAATTATGATGAAACAGCAAGCCTTATTCCATAAAAAAACAAATCTTATCCGAAAAAATTCCGTTATATTAAAATCCTTCTCTTTCCTTATCCGTAATTTTGCAATATCATTCGCAAGATTCCTGCGCAGTAACATTCGCAAGAACTTTGTGGCATATTGCATTAAAATAAAAAATTCAAGTTTCGCAAGTAACCTCCGGGGACGGTAGATTGCAAAGATAGGCTATTTTTCTCATGGAGATTTTAACATAAGGGAATAAAATGCAAGTTTTCAGAAAAGATAGGGCAAAAGCATCAAAACCTACCCATTACATACTATATAAAAACAAATTCTTTCCTTTTTTGTATATTTTTCAATAAAATATTTGGTAGTTACAAATATTTATTGTAGATTTGCAGCAGAATTTTAAAATAATAAGCCGATGAAAAAAGGACTGCTATCCCAAATATTCCATCTCTATTACGATGGTTTCAGGAAGATGACCCTGGGCAAGACGCTCTGGACCATCATCCTCATCAAGCTTGCCATCATCTTCCTGGTGCTCAAACTCTTCTTCTTTCCTGATTTTATCAATACAAATGCAAAGAATGGAGACAAGGCTGGCTTCGTATTCAAGGAAATTCTCAACAGATAAGAAGCTGTATTCCAACCTTCTACCATCGAAATAAAATGAATACAAAATAAATAAAATACAAAAACATTATATAATAACAATTTTAAACCATTCAACTATGATGACAAATCTATTGTTAGACATTACATCAGCCACCATTGACTGGTCGAGGGCGCAATTCGCACTCACGGCCATCTACCATTGGCTGTTCGTGCCGCTCACCCTGGGACTGGCAGTAATCATGGGCATTGCCGAAACATGTTACTACCGCACCAACAAGCCGTTCTGGAAGCACGTAACCCGTTTCTGGCAAAAACTCTTTGGCGTGAACTTCGCCATGGGCGTTGCCACAGGCATCATCCTGGAGTTTGAATTCGGCACCAACTGGAGCAACTACTCCTGGTTCGTGGGCGACGTATTCGGCGCTCCCCTAGCCATCGAAGGCATCCTGGCTTTCTTCATGGAGAGCACCTTCGTGGCGGTGATGTTCTTCGGCTGGGATAAGGTGAGCCGGGGCTTCCACCTTGCCTCCACCTGGCTCACGGGACTTGGCGCCACCATTTCTGCCTGGTGGATTCTCGTAGCCAACGCCTGGATGCAATATCCGGTGGGTCAGGAATTCAATCCCGACACCATGCGCTTCGAGATGACCTCCTTCCTGGATGTGGCACTCTCGCCATTCGCCATCAACAAGTTCACCCACACCGTCACCTCATCCTGGATCATCGGTGCCACCTTCGTGGTAGCCGTAAGCTGCTGGTATCTCCTGAAGAAGAGAGAAACCCAGCTGGCCAAGGCGAGCATCAAGATGGGTGCCGGAGTAGGACTCATCGCCACCCTGCTGGCTGCGATGACCGGCGACAACTCCGCCTATCGGGTGGCACAGGTGCAGCCAATGAAACTGGCTGCGATGGAAGCATTATATAATGGTGGAAAGGGTGAGAGCCTTACGGCGATAGCAGCCGTTCATCCCTTCCGGCAGCCCGATTACGAAAACGTGCAGGAGCCAGCCATGCGCATCGCCATCCCCAACATGCTATCGTTCTTAGCCACCCGCACAGCCGATGGTTACGTGCCAGGCGTGAACGATATCCTCAAAGGTTACACCCACGAGGATGGCACCCGGGAACCATCCGTGCAGGAGAAGATAGCCCGGGGAAAGAAGGCGATTGTTGCCCTGAAAACCTATCGCGAAACCAAGGCGAAAGACCAGCTGCCAATCTTGAAGGAGAATATGAAATACTTCGGATATAGTTACATCAAGGACGCCAAGGAACTGGTACCGAGCATCCCTATCTGCTTCTACGCCTTCCGCCTGATGGTGGGAGTAGGCTGCCTGCTCATCCTCTTCTTCGCCCTCAGCCTATTTTTGGTTTATAAGAAGGAAATCGCCCAATACCGATGGTTCCTCATTTCCGCCATCATCATGATTCCTCTGGCTTACATCGCCTCAGAATCGGGCTGGATAGTAGCAGAAATTGGTCGCCAGCCTTGGACCATCCAAGACCTGCTGCCAGTAAGTGCCGCCATCTCCGACGTCGAGGCAGGCAGCGTGGCCACCACCTTCTTCATCTTCCTGGCACTCTTCACCACCATGCTCGCCGTGGAAATCAGCATCCTGGTGAAGCAGATCAAGAAAGGACCGGAATATGAATAATCTCTCTGATAATCAATGTTTTTTCAGAAAGATATCGAAAAGAATCATAGGATAGTTTTTCAGTAAACAACAAAACCCGAAAGTATTATGACATACGAATTTTTGCAATCATACTGGTGGTTCCTCGTATCATTATTAGGAGCCCTGCTGGTGTTTCTCATGTTTGTACAGGGAGCCAACACCTTGATTTTCTGTTTGGGAAAAACGGAAGAAGAGCGTCGCCTCATCATCAACTCCACGGGCAGAAAGTGGGAGTTCACCTTCACCACGCTCGTCACCTTCGGCGGAGCCTTCTTCGCCTCGTTCCCTTTGTTCTACAGCACCAGTTTCGGCGGAGCCTACTGGCTGTGGATGATCATCCTGTTCTCGTTTGTGATTCAAGCCGTGAGCTATGAATTTCAGAACAAGATAGGTAATTTTCTTGGACCAAAGACCTTTCAGATTTGCCTCATCATCAACGGCATCGTAGGGCCGCTGCTTCTTGGCGGCGCCGTAGCCACCTTCTTCAACGGCAGCAATTTTCTGATTGATAAGGGCAATATTACCAACAGTCTGCAACCCGTCATCAGCCGATGGGCAAACGCCAGTCATGGTCTTGATGCTCTGCTCGACCCATGGAATGTGGTGCTGGGACTTGCCGTACTGATGCTAGCCCGCATCCTGGGCATGCTCTACATCAAGAACAACATCGAGCACCAGCAGATTCAGGAGCGCTGCACCCGCCAGTTGCCATGGAATGCCCTGATTTTCCTATTGTTCTTCCTGCCATTCCTCATCAGATTAATGATAAAGGACGGCTTCAGCACGGCAGCAGAGACAGGAATAAGCGCAGCATCTGCGGGCTGCATTACGATAGAGAGCATGAAGTATCTTCACAATCTTCTGGAGATGCCAATCCTATCAGCCCTATTATTAATAGGAATAGTGCTCGTACTTTTCGGCATTTACAAGTCATCGAGAAGCGTGCAGTATAGAAAGGGAATCTGGTTTACGGGCATCGGAACCGTGCTCACCGTGCTAGTTCTGCTGCTGATAGCCGGCTGGAACGACACCGCCTACTATCCGTCGAACATCGACCTTCAGAGTTCGCTCACCCTCGCCAACAGCTGCAGCAGCGAGTTCACGCTCCGCACCATGGCGATAGTTTCCCTCCTCATCCCGTTCGTCCTCGCCTACATCGTCTTCGCCTGGCGTGCCATCGACCGCAAGCGCATCACGCAGGAAGAAATAGAGCAGGGAGAAGCGTATTAAAAAAGGCAGAAAAAGTGAGTCTCTTCAACGCCATGATAGATTTCGGAGAGCTCTTCATCGGAATACGCGGAGTTATCGGAGACATTCTTGCTTAAGCGATTACGCACGGATTTTAATCGGAAACTAGGGCAAACGGCCATGGCTGTCACCTTGCAATAGGGAGATAATAGAGAGCATCTGTTACGACCGCCAGGTCGAGTTTCCGTTTAAATTCCGTGCGTAATCCGAGGAATGTGGTTCAGGCATCCGTTTCATCCGCGTAATCCGATGAAGAAAAAATCATCAGATGAAGGAAAAATCCTACAGCTCTATCACTTCCAAATCATCCGGAACGAAGATTCTACCTTTGAAGTTCTCAGCAGCTTCACGGGTATAATTTTCCTTACGATTATCCAGCGTTTTCTCTTCCGTATGATAAAGAATGAGATTCTTCACCCCCAGTTCCTCCGCCAGTTTTCCGGCATCAAGCGCCGTGCTGTGGCATTTCTCGTAAGGTTTGAACGTATCTCGGTCGGCATAAAGACAGAACGCCTCGCACATCATCCAGTCCGCCCCCTCTATGTAGCGACGGTTCTGCTCGTTATAAGGCTCATCGCCCAGGCACGCCAAGACCAAAGGTTTAGCATGATTATCTTCTGAAGCATTATCAGATGCAGCATTATCTTCAGAAACAGCAGGCAACTCAGCCCGGAATCCAAACTGTTTTTCCTTAGTAGATTGAATATCAAAGCATTCCAGCTTCAAATCCCCCACTTCGAAACAATCGCCATCTTCCAGCTGATGGAACACCACCCTTTCAGCCACCTTAGCCAGTTGCTTCTTGGCAAGAATCATATCGATGATGGTCTTGATTACCTTCATCACCTTGTCGTTTCCATACACATGGAGCAATCCCCCATAACCCTTGCATTGTGCCACCATTCGGATTACCCAGATCACGCCCAGCACGTGGTCGGTATGCGCATGGGTAACGAAGAGGTGATGAATATCAGAAATCTGAACACCCGCCTTTCTCAGCTGCGCCAATATTCCGTTTCCTCCGCCTGCATCCACCAGCAGCAGAGTGCTGGAAGTCTGGAGAAGAAAACAAGTATTATAAATCTGGGAAACCGTAGCATTTCCCGTTCCGAGCATCGTAATTTGATTCATCTTTTCGCTATTTTCGTTATGATTCATATTTATTTTATCTCAATCTCCCACATCAGGAATAGATTCCCTCATCTTCAGGAATAGATTTCCTCATCAGCAGGAAGATTTGAATCTCTTATTACAGAGAAGATTCACGCCCACAAAACTACTCATTTTTTGCAAAAAATGCCGTAAGCATGTGGTTTTCAGACAAAAATACCAATTTTAAGCTTGGGCGGTCGGTGCAAAGTCGGTGTCGATTAGTTAGGTTTATAAAAAAATCTACTATCACCTCAAATCCGCAACCGCCCTCATAAGATGACACAGAGGTCAAAAAGGTAGCGA
>USJX01000125.1 GCA_900555035.1 uncultured Prevotella sp. | reverse complement strand
TCTTCATCGATGATCTGAAGGAAAACTGTGAGGCTGCCGAGAAGCTGGGCATCCATACCTTCCAGAACGTGAAGTTCGATGACTGGCTTGCACTTCGATTCTGACATACCCGTCAGAATCGAAGCTTTTATTCGTTAAATAATTTTGTGTTAATTTGCATTTTTTTTTCTGATGAATAATCGCAAGAACTTCACACTTTTTCTGACGAATATCTGTAGAAGTCCACACTTTTTCTAACGAATAATCGACAAATTCCCACACTTTTTCTGACGAATAACCAAGGAAAAGGCAGCGTTTTCTCTTTTTCTATTAAAACTTAATATTTGTTATACATTTGAGATTATTCTCTTTTTTCAATAAAATGTTATACCTTTGTGGGCATCGCCATGGTGGTTAAAATAAAAAGAGGGTGTGTCAAAAGTCCAAGACACGCCCTCTTTTTATCTCTTATTTATCCTTTCTGAATATCTTATCCACAACTACGGCGATGGCACCATCGCCCGTTACATTGCAGGCGGTGCCGAAACTGTCCATCGCAATATAAAGGGCTATCATAAGCGCCTGCATATCAGCATTGAAACCCAATACTGAGGCTAGCGGACCGAGTGCTGCCATCACAGCTCCTCCTGGAACTCCCGGAGCTGCTACCATGCAGATGGCGAGCACGAAGATGAAGTTGAGGAAGAGTGGCAGATTGCACGGCAAACCATTGATGAGGCAGATGGTAAGCGCACAGCAGGTAATCTTCATCATTGAACCCGAGAGGTGGATGGTGGCACAGAGTGGAATGGTGAAGCCGGCAATGCCATCGGTAACGCCGTTTTTCAAGGTCTGCTTCAGTGTAACCGGAATGGTGGCTGCAGACGATGAGGTGCCCAGTGCCGTGAAGTAGGCTGGCAACATGTTGAGCAACAGCTTGAACGGATTCTTATGGGTTAAGCCTCCAGCCAACAGATATTCGTAAAGTAATATTATGATATGGAGCACGAGAATCACGAGGATAATCTGTGCGAAGACAAGCAGAATATGGTATGCTTCGCCCGAGAAAGTCATGCCCAGGAAGATGCCGAAGATGTAAAGGGGCAGGAGGGGAATGATGACTTTGGCTATGACACCAGATACGATTTCCTTGAATTCCTGAAAAACGTTCTGCATGGTGCGGCTGCCTTTGTGCGCAATGCCCAGTCCGGCGATGAACGAGAAGACGAGGGCACTCATCACATCTACCATGGCAGGTATCTTGATTTCGAAGAAGGGTTTGAGTTCTTCTACCTTATCTACTGCAACATGGGCAGAATTGGCAATCATGTGAGGGAAGAGCGCCGATCCTGTGCCATAGGCTAGCAGACCTGCCAGGATGGTATCGGCAAAGGCGATGCCCACGGTGGCAAGGAGGAGCTTTCCGGCACCATGACCGATGTCGGCAATGGCTGGTGTAACGAGACCGATGATGATGAGCGGTATCATAAAGCCCAGGAATTGGCTGAAGATACCATTGAAGGTGAGGAATGCTCTGACGGCCGCTTCATTGAAGAAATTGCCGAAAACTACACCCAAGATGATGGCAATGATGATTCTTGCCAAAAGTGGTGTTTTGACTTTTGCCAAAAGTGGCATTTTGATTCTTTTCATATTTGTTGTGTTGCTTTTTGATTGCAAAGGTACGTTTTTTCTTACTAAAAACCAAGGCTTTCGTTGTTTTTTAGATGATGATAAGCAAAAAATGCCCCCTTGCTTCACAGCAAGAGGGCACAAACACCAATTTTTCTCGTACATTTAAATGCTTAAATGAATAGTTGATATAAAAGTTAGAGGATTAAATTCCTTGAATATTTGTCAGCTATAAATCATTTATATACCTATTAATATAAGATGCTTATAGCGGAACATACTCCACGAAAGCCTCCATTGCCTCGTAGCAAGCCAGGCCTAACTCATCATAGAGTTGGGCAGTGCCACGGTTGCGGTCCTCGGCACGCTGCCAGAACAAACGCTCGTCGTTGCCCAGGAATGGGGCACTCTCCATCTGTGACTGATGCTTCAGGATAGAGTTACGCTTTGCTCTTAACTCCTCCGGGCTCAATGGAACACACATCTCGATGTTCTCAATCTCCCATTCTGCCCATGCACCACGATACATCCAGATGCGGCAGTCCTTCAACCACTCAGCGCCAGCCTTCTTCTCCTCGTCGATGGCTGCGAGAACAGCGTCGGTACACTTCTTGTGGGTGCCGTGTGGGTCAGCCAGGTCACCAGCTACATAAATCTGATGAGGCTTCACCTCCTGCAACAAAGCTCTAACAATCTCAACATCCTTCTCTGTCATCGGCAACTTCTCAATCTTACCGCTCTCATAGAATGGCAAGTCAAGGAAGTGAACACGGTTCAGAGGAATCTGGTTGTAGGTACATGCTGTGCGGGCCTCGCCACGACGAATCAAGCCCTTGATGGTCAGGATGTCGCGGGTGTCAAAATCGCCCTCCTTCTTGTTGGCAAAGAATTCCTTAATCTCCTTGTACTTCTTAGAGATAACGCTGTCCTTGGAATCAGCGAATATCTGGTTGAAGCCGTTGATGAAGTGCATGAATCTTGTCACCTCCTCGTCACCTACAGCGATGTTACCCGATGTCTCGTAAGCCACGTGAACCTCGTGCTGCTGCTGAACCAGGCGGCGGATGGTGCCACCCATAGAGATAACATCATCGTCTGGGTGAGGAGAGAAGACAATCACCTTCTTTGGGAATGGCTTCGCACGCTCAGGACGATAAGTATCATCAGAGTTTGGCTTGCCGCCAGGCCAGCCTGTGATGGTGTGCTGCAAGTCGTTGAAAATCTTGATGTTGGCATTGTATGCAGAGCCGTAGAGAGCCAGGAGTTCGCTCAAGCCGTTCTCGTTGTAATCCTTGTTGGTCAACTTCAGGATAGGCTTGTGCAGTTTCTGGCAGAGCCATACCAGTGCCGAACGTACCTGCTTGTCGGTCCACTCGCAGTTGGTAACGAGCCATGGATGCTTGATGCGGGTGAGGTTGGAAGCTGCGCTCAGGTCGAGGATGACGTGAGCATTAGGATGAGTCTGGAGGAAACTTGCTGGCAATGAGTCAGTGATGTTTCCTTCTACCACCTGCTGCATGATTTCGGCCTTCTCGTCGCCCCAAGCCGTGAGATATACGTTCTTGGCAGAGAGCAGGGTAGCGATACCCATGGTGAGCGAGCAAGGAGGAATCTGCTCCTTGGTGCTGAAACTGTTCTCCATCTCCTCGCGGGATGTATTGCCGATGAGGATGAGGCGGGTCATCGACTGGATGCCGGAACCAGGTTCGTTGGCAGCGATGTTACCCATTCTTCCGATGCCCAGCAGAGCCACGTCGAGACCGCCGAAAGTCTTGATGCGCTGCTCGTAGAGGCGGCATGTATCCTGCACAGCGTCTTGAGCCACGCTGCCGTCGAGCGTGAAGATATTCTGTGGGGGTCGATATCGATATGGTCGAGGAAGCGCTCCTTCAGCTGGTTGATGCTCTTCAGCGAGCTTTCCTTGGCAATAGGATAGTACTCGTAGGCGTTGAAAGCAACCACGTTTCTGAAACTGAGCTGCTTAGCCTCGCATCTTTTCTGCAATTCATTGTAGATAGGTGTGAGCGAAAGACCTGTGCCCAATGCCATTACATAATACTTACCCTCATGCTGGGCTGCCTTGATTTCCTTCTCTATCTGGTCAGCTACGTAAACTGCACCCTCCACGGAAGAGGCGAAGATGTCGGTGTGAATTTTCTCCATTCTGGAGATTTCTGAATACTCAACGGTAGTCTTTGGCTTGTAGTAAGCTAAAGGCACCTTGTTGAGTACGATCTGTGAACTTAGATTGAGTCTCATTATTCTGGTTTTTAAAGGTTGTAGGGGTGTTCCTTATATTTCTGTAATTCTATTTTATTATAAGTTGTCCTTCTCGATGTCCTTGAAGTATTTGTAGGTGCTAACCTTCAACTCGTCGGTAGCGCTCTCATCGCAAACGATGATGCCGTGCTGGTGAGTCTGAAGCGCACTGATGGTCCAAGCCTGTGTAACAGGACCCTCGATAGCTGCCTGAAGTGCACGAGCCTTGTTGTGGCCGTTGCAGAGAATCATTACCTCTCTGGCTTCCATCACGGTACCTACACCCACTGTGAGAGCAGTGGCAGGCACAGCGTTCATGTCGCCGCCGAAGAAGCGTGAGTTGGCGATGCGGGTATCTGTGGTCAGAGTCTTAACTCGTGTACGTGATGTGAGAGAAGAGAAAGGCTCGTTGAAAGCGATGTGGCCGTCAGGACCGATACCGCCGATGAAGAGGTCGATGCCGCCTGCTTCCTCAATCATCTGCTCATAGTGAGCGCACTCTGCCTCGAGGTCCTCTGCGTTTCCGTTGAGGATGTGGATGTTCTCCTTAGGGCAGTCGATATGGTCGAAGAGGTTGTGAGCCATGAATGAATGGTAGCTCTCTGGGTGAGACTCTGGCAAGCCTACATACTCATCCATGTTGAAGGTGAGTACATGCTTGAACGAAATCTCGCCAGCCTTTACAGCCTTAACGATTTCTGCATACATGCCTACTGGTGATGAACCTGTTGGCAAACCCAATACGAATGGTTTTTCTGCTGTTGGTTGGAAGGCTTTAATGGTCTCCACAACGTGACGAGCTGCCCAGCGAGCTAACTCCTCGTAATTCTTTTCGATGATTACACGCATAGTTGTTTATGTTTTTATTAATAAATAGTTGAAAAGTTTATATTCTATTTCTTTTTTAGAGTCTTTGTAGTGTATGGCACGCTAACTCTTTAACATAAGCGTTGCCTTAATGAATGATTTAACGGTTCAAAGTTAAGTAAATAAATCCATTTTATTAATATTTGCTAGTTAATTAATCTAAATATTTTTTTTTAAGTGCCATTTAGAACATTTCTTTGTGCTATAAATGATGCATCGAGGCGCTATATATAATAAGGTATAAGGGATAAATCTGTTATAATAAATAAACTAATTTATTTAATTGCAATAATGAAAATAATTTCTTTAAAATTTGGTTGATATTAAAAATAGTCGTATATTTGCACCAGAATTTCTAACCAACAATATTTATATATAAGTAAGTGATCTAAATTATTTATATATATCAGTACTAATATGGTTCATTTTC
>USJX01000124.1 GCA_900555035.1 uncultured Prevotella sp. | reverse complement strand
AAGGGAACATGTTGAGCACATAGAATTTCTTCTTGTTTTCATCCTCGACAACCTTATAGGTCTTGTTCTCGACCCATTTCTGGTGCCATTTCTTCTCGATTTCTCTGAAGTTGTATTCCATTGTTTTTATATTATTATTTTATTTCTTTTTTCTTCTTGATAGAGGGCTTGCATCCTTGTCGTTTTAGAAATATTTTCTTTATTTTAATAAGGTGTAACCCCATTCATGCTGCAAAATTACATTTATTTTAGCACATAACAAAATAAAATGCAAGTTTTTTGTTTCTTTAAACAAACAATTCATCCATGTCACCTTATAGAGAGCAGTATTGACTTGCCAATTATCCTTTATACAATATTGCCCTCTACTAGGGCAACTTTTTGCCATTGCCAGGCACAAAACGACGCATGGTGCGACAAAATTATAAACAACCGTTTTCCACATCGTGGATAACCAATTGTCGATTTCTATTGCACACTACACTCAGTGATATTTAAGTTACTGATTATTAATTAGTTTGGTGGTGTGTAGTGTGGGCATTGACACTACACTCACACTACACCACACTACACGCTTTGCTGCGACAAGCCCCTTTTTATAAAGGTTTTCCACATACTTTTCAGCATGTTTTCGCCATTTTTGAACAGAGATAATAGGCAGGTCCCTTGTTGGTTCGCTTTCTCTCGCAATTCAGGAATTTCATGGCCTGTCCGATACGGATCTTGGTTCTGTGGTCGGCGATGAGCATCGGATACTGCTCCTGCAAAACCTTGAAGATTTCGGCTATGGTCATCCATCTTCCTTCTTCCTGATCCTTGGGCGTACGGAAGCAGGCTTTCAGCATGCCTTCTACATCGTATCACCCACAAGCTTTTTGAACTCAACCATCCCGAGGAGCAGGAACATACGTTGCTCAACGAGGTTTTCAACCTGGTGGTGAAAGGCAGGGCGGTGGATTTACAGGAACTGAAGAAATCCATTGCCAAGATGGCTGCCCTGGTGCAGAGAAAGAACCAGTGGTTCTGCGTATGGAGCGTGTTGAAGCATCTGAACCTGATAAGGGAAGACTGCGGTTTTGCCACCTTTGCCCATCAGATGATGAGCGATGAATGGTTGGGTAAATCGGGCTATGTGGAGTTTTCTGCCGATAATCTGAGCGATTATTCCCGATATTTCAACGAGTATGATTTCACGGAGTGGGACGAGGAGATGTTTCTGGAGAAGAAACAACTCTATGGCATGACGAAGTGGTCGCCTAATCTCTGCCAGAACTTCTCTTCGCTTTGCCGCAAGATGATGAAAAGCATCTGGGGCTACTCCTTCATGGGCTAGTATTTAGGCAGCGAGATGGTGAATTCCGACCATTTGTCTTTCTCGCTCTTTACGCTTATCCTGCCGCCATGGGCGTTGATTACCTGCAGTACGTAGTTGAGACCGATGCCGAAGCCCCCACGGGTTTTCCGGGCATCCCTTTCGTGCTCTGCAGCACGCTCAAAGCGGTTGAAGATGGTTTTCTGCTCGCTCTTGGCTATGCCGATACCCTCGTCGAATACCTTGATATATACGCTCTTATCATTCTCTAGGGTGGAAATCTGGATATTGATTTCTTCCTTAGAGTATTTGGTGGCGTTATCCACCAGGTTGCTGATGGCTTCCTTCAGATATTCCTCGTCGGCCAGGGCGGTGGTGGCTCCTATGTGGGTGGTGATATGAATCGGTTTCGCCGATTTCGCCTTGTATTTATCCGCTACATCATCTATCATCGTTTCCAAATTTACCTCTGCTTTCTGAATATGTAGCTTGCCGTGCTCCAGTTTCGAGATGGTGAGCAGGCGGTTGATGAGGGCAAGCAGATGCTGCGCCTCGTCTTCTACGATGCAGAAGTATTTCTCCTTCATTTCCGGTTTCTTTTCCAGTACGCCGCTATGCAGGTACTTGGTTCCCATGATGATGGAGGTAAGGGGCGATTTCATATCGTGAACCATCGCATAGGAGAAGTCCTCGCGCAGCAGTCGCACCCTTTCCTGCTCATCAATATAATTAATCTGGTCGATGAGGCTCAGGATGATGACGATGGAAATAAGGATAGAGATGAGGAGCAGCACCCAGTTATGTCTGATGATGTAGATATTTCCGTTGGTGATAGTCATCTGGAAGCCTACGCTGTAGTCCAGTCTTACAGGCAGAATGTTGGTTTTCACTTCCTCCAGGAAGGGGAAAATATTGCTGTTGATATTTTTGCCTTCTATCACTTTTCCTGTTTTCATGTTCACCTTGTTGATGGCAATGCGGAAAGGCAACTTCTCTGCTTTGATTATGGAGTCGGCAATAATTGTTAAGGTATCGATGTTGGCATCTTGATGCGATTTTTTGTAGATGGCATCATAAAGGGATAGTGTAGAATTATAGATATTACTGTAAGCAACGGTATCTCCCGACTCAAAAAAAGAATCGCACCTATTTGTTTTATCCAACTCTAAGGCGATGGTTTTCTTCAATATCTCATCATATTCCTTTCCTAATTGCCGCGCGTTGATGTTATAGGTGTTCCACATCCAGAACATTTGGATAAGGAGGATGGCTATCAGGGCAGCGGTGCTGAGTATCTTGGTGCGGTTGGCATTCATATCATCTTCTCCTTTCTTCTTTATTCATCCAAGAGGTATTCGGTTTCTCTGCCTTCCTTCTTTGCTCCTAAATAACTGCCGATGCAGCTTGCTGTCAATGCGGATCCAAAGCTTCCCATGGCTGTACACAGAGGAATATTGGAAATATCGGTAGGAATCAGATTACAGATGATACAGGCCACAAATGCCACGATGGTACTCCTTGTGGTTTTGTAGATATAAAAGAGGATTGATGTCTGCACGATGCTCCATATCATCATCGTGATAATCCATGTCAATGACTGGCCCAGGGTAGAGGCGAAAAATGGTATGATGCTGAATACAAGAACGGTAAGGTAAGAAACCCATGTCTTCTTTCCGCATTTGATCAG
The DNA here is from genome assembly GCA_900555035.1 of uncultured Prevotella sp. Classification (GTDB taxonomy): domain Bacteria; phylum Bacteroidota; class Bacteroidia; order Bacteroidales; family Bacteroidaceae; genus Prevotella. The sequence goes on along the minus strand of USJX01000124.1, from coordinate 2,272 downwards.
TTCTTCGTATATCGCGCCGAAGATAATATAGGCTGAAATAAAAGAGCCTATAAGCATCATCGGAAGTCGCTCCATATAACTTAAAGCCATGAAGTCCTTGTTGTATATATCGATGCCCAACAAATTGAAGAGGGCGACAAACATCAAGGTAATTCCAAACAGGGGAAGGGTGTACCAGAACATAGCCTTCCACTTGTAGGCAGGATTCACTCTGCCCAGGGTGAACTTGGAAAACTTTGCCATGCTGAAGGTGAACCATAATATAAGCATAGCAAGAATGCAGAAAACATAAATAATGGGAGTTCCTGCCTTGAGGAAGGAAGCCTGGTCGTTGGCATTTACCTCTTCCAGTTTGCCAGAGCAGGCAAAATAGATGCCCATTACTATACCACCAACAAACATGGTGCTACAGAATTCCGCTATCATTAATATATAGTAAAGTATCGACTTAAACATAATGCTTTGCTTTATTGTTGTTTTTTTTCTTTCTCTGTATAATGTTTTTATGCAAAGGTCTTCATACCGATGCTTCGACAATGGGCTTGCTGTTATTCTACAATGAGTTTGAAGCCTACGCCCCGGATGGTCCTTAACTCTACACTTGGCTCGTCTTCGATGGCCGTGCGGATTTTCTTGATGAAAACATCCAGGCTTCTGGAGGCGAAGTAATCCTTGTCTTCCACGCCCCAGAAACGGCTCAACACGGCTTCGCGGCGCACCACCTCGTTCTTGTTTACCGCCAGCAGTTCGAGAATCTTAGCCTCTCGTGCGGTAAGCATCTTTTCGCTGCCTTCCTGCGTATCTTTCAGGGTGGCGTGGTTGGCATCCAGTGTATATCTTCCCAGCTTGATTTGGCAGCTGGCGTTTTCGCTGCGTTTTCCGGCTTTCAGCTGGATGAGGCTATGTATATGGGCATCAAGCTCTTCTGGAATAAAGGGCTTCTTGATATAGTTGTTGGCTCCGGCTGCATAACCTGCCTTTAAATCTTTGGGCGAGGTGAGTCCGGTGGTAAACAGAATGATGGTTTCTCCATCCACCTCTCGGATGTTCTTCACCATTTCGATGCCATCCATGATGGGCATGTCGATATCAGATACGATGACATCGGGCTGAAAGTCTTGCCAAACCTTCAGTCCTTCCTTGCCGTTAACGGCGGTTTTCACCTCATATCCTCCGATGATATCCTCGAAGCAACTTTTCTCCATATAGGCGAGGTTTTCATCATCCTCAACCAGGAGCAACTTAGTATCAGCCATAATCGTATTTCTTTTTCAATGTTTCGATTGCAAAGATACATCTTTTATTTGAAACGACAATGCAAAGAAGGGATGATTAACTTAAAGATAACATAGTGAACTCTGGCAGTAAAGTATTCTTTCTTTCCGTTTTTTAGGACGAATCATCCTAAAAGTACTCGAAAATGAAAAGTTTTAGGATAGATTATCCTAAAAAATCGCATCTTTGTATCAAGTGGAGCTACAGTTAGGGATGAGGCGACTCTGAAGCGAGAGCTAGCCTCGCTTCAGCAGATTAATGATCAATATCCCAAATATATCCTTACCCTAGATGAAGATCCTGATGCTCTTTATTAACTTGAAAATTTTATATTTCGTATAATTAAAATAGCAACGATAGTAACCATCGCTATAACAAATGGAAGAGCGAAAAGTAAGGCTGGAATGAAATCCCATGCTACGAAGTACCAATATGAATACATTGGAATCATGATAGGCATGCCGCCCAAACAAAAACATGTATATGTCTTGACTGGCTCTTTTGCAGGATGAATTTGCAGACCACAATGAGGGCAGGTTGTATAGTAAGACGTGCCGTGCAGAAAGTATTTTCTTACGGTACTGAATGGCACTTGTTCTCCACACTCTGGACATTTTGCATGGCAAAGGTGTTGAAAGAGAGACTTTTTTTTATTCTTTACCATTTAAAAAATCTTGAAATACAGACAATATACGAACAGAGAAAGTAGCAATAGCAATGCGGCTATTGCGATAATGCTAGCAACAGAAGTGCATGTAGTCGCAGAAATCTGCGCTACCAATCCGTCTATAACTAAAATAGCAACAATTAACCACCACTTGGGGCTTCTGCTACTTAATGGTTTAAAAAAATCACTCATAAGAATCTTTTTTATGTTGGTTATTAAATCTTGTGCAAAGATACAACTTTTTCTGAGATAATAGCGATTTTCTTCTCTTATTAACTAGGGTGTCCAGTTCTATGTTCCAATATTAACTCACTTGTTTGAGAGTTTTGG
>USJX01000123.1 GCA_900555035.1 uncultured Prevotella sp. | reverse complement strand
AGATTATTAAGCCTGAAACCCCCTCAGATTTTTGCACTTCTATTGAGAACTTGCCAGTTTTACAATTTATAATTTTACAAATTGCAGCTAACCCTTCTCCTTGAGGAACTTCAACTTGCGGAAAATGGAACTGTAATTGTAATCGTAATCACCCTCCTGATTTCCAATCCGCACCACGTAGCCACGATGCACCCACTGGTTCAGAGCAATGTTCACGCGGCGATTGTTATCATCCTCATAACCCTCCTGGCGGCGAAGCTTGATGTAATCCTCCATCGTAAACTCATCGGGCAACTGCTCCAGCAAGTTCTTCGGACCATGAGGCGCCGTCTTGGGAAGATCCGCACGGTCGGTGTCGGCATCATAAATCATCTGTCCGAAAAGTTTCAACTTACACCACAGGTCGTAGCGCTCGCTCCATCGGATAAAATCCTCGATGCTGGTCTCCCACTTCATCCCGTTGGCCACATAGAGCACGCACGCCTTGAGATAGGCAATGACATTGGCACGGAACGAGAGATTCTCGAACACGAAATTCTGCGACAATCTCGAAAACTCAGCATTCTCCTCAACCAGTTTCCTGGCCAGCCTCAGCGCCTGCGGACAGTTTACCAGTCCCCTTGCCTTCAGCAGATTGTCGATGTAAGGCTTCAGCGCCTCATCAAAGGCAGCATCGTAAGTGCCATATACAGGAATCTCCGAACCGCAGGGACGGCGCTCGATGGTAGAAAACGAGATTCTCGAGATAGGACCATCCGTTACCACCCTACGGAAATAATCCCTGCACTTTCGGGGCGTGCAACTCGCATTCCAGTTGAACCTCACCTGCACCGTCTCCGTCACACTATGGGGACCCACGCGGTCCTGGCCATAGTTGCCCAAATCAAACGCCAGCTCCATGATTCTGAAATGCTGGTTGGTCTTGCCCTTCAGGGCATCAAAGAGGTTCAGCTCGTTCACCTTGGCATAGAGAAAGTGGTTCTCCGCCTCCTTCATGCGGAGCACGAAGGCAGGGTTGGTCATATCGATGTTCACCTCCTGAATCACCAGTCCCTCGGGGCGCTCACGGCGGTCCTTGTTGGCACCCTTGCTGTTGCACTCATCCTTCCATTTGCGCTCACGTTCACGCTGCTCCTCATCGCGCTTCCTGATATCCGCCATAATTCTGTTAATCGGCTGGCTCACAGATTCCTTTCCGCTGCCCGTAGGGGCACAGAGTATCTGCATCAGCGTAGCCTCGTGCTCTACGTTGTCGATATATCTGAACCGGGTTTCGAGCAGATGCGAAGCCAGCGGCGGGAAGACGGCCTGCGAAACGGCAGGGCGATAGATTTCGGGTGTCTTGGAGACGAGTAGTTTGATGAGCTTGGGCAGTTTCTGCGGCATCTGATGGATGTTGTAGAAATACGACTCGGGGTTATGGATATCTCCGAAGTCATCATCGTCGAAGCATCCCGCACACATTGCCTTGCTCTCATCATCCTGCGAGAGTTTGATGGCCTTGCGCACGATGCCGGGCAGTCGGTGCGCCTGTCTTCTGTTGCAGGCACTCTCCACGGTGGCAAAGGCACGGTTTTGCTCTTCGCCGAAGGTGGGAATCACCTGCTTGATCCATGCCGGGTTATCATCGCAGAGGTAGCGCAGATAGCATGCCAGGGTGAAGATGAAGGCGTTGCGAGAGCCATGCTCCGGTTCGCCGCCCAGGAGCTCTACCAGCTTGGCTACGAGTTTCTCGTAGGCGATGCCGTTGTATTCCTTGGGGAACACCCTTTGGGCTGCCACTCCGCCAGCATCTTGATCATCTCCAGCAGGGCCGAGATGAGGATCATCAACAGGATAGCTATCACCAGGTTGGGCAGGCTGAACAGCAGAGCCAGAAGAAACAGCGTTATCGCCGTTAGTGCCCGGAAATCGATTGTCTTGAACATAGTCATTTTCTTTACTTTGAACTTTGAGATTTGAACTTTGAACTTTATGATTTGCATTCGCCCCCGCAAAGCGCTCCGAGTTTGAGTCCGTCAGGCGCTCCGGGGATTTGCAATCCCCGGCAAGCAAGGATGCCCCCGCAAAGCGCCCCGGGTTTGAGTCCGCCAGGCGCTCCGGGGATTTGCAATCCCCGGCAAGCAAGGATGCGCCCCCGCCAGGCAAAGCAGATGAAGTACTTGTAATTTTTCTTTCCTTGAAAAGCTCCTCTTCGTTGATATAAAGAAGATACTCCTCGGGAACCAGGAAAGACGGGCGGGCCAAATCCTTCACCACCGTATCATACTCCGAATCCTCCAGCTGCTGCGACATCCATCGCTGCGCCATGGCGATGTCCATCCCCTCGGGGATGACAAACACGAGGCGAAGGCCCTGGGTAGAAGGAGTAACGTGAACGAGCACTATCAAATCTAAGACACTGAGAACATTTCTTGCTTGCCCGCAGCTTGCCGGGGATTGCAAATCCCCGGAAACCTTCGTTCCCCCTGATTCACTTCCAGCCTCAGCCAAAACACCACCGGAAATCTTTGTTTCCCCTAACAACTTACCAGCCAGCACTTTCTTCTTCTCCTCCCAATACCCGCGAGGATTCGGAATATGGTCGATATCATATATCGACAAACCGCTGGGGATAGCCTCATCATTCTTGCGCCTGCCATTCCTGAAGGTGGCGTGGGGCGTGAGGATAGGCAACTGCGACTTGAGTTTCTTCTTCATCTCCTCGTAGTCGTCGTTGCACACCTCCCCTCGCAGCTTGCTTTCCAGCGCATCCACCAGTTGGGCGCAAACCATCTTCACCTTGCTGCTCTTCATCGCCCGGTGAAGAAGTTCAGGGGTGCATGTCTGCACCACCTGACTTCTAATACTATCAGAATATCCTATTGCCATGATTACTCTTTATTTTCTTCCGTTAAAATCCCATATTCTTGTCATCACGAGAATGCGCCTCATCACGAGAATGCGCCCCATAAAATTTATGGATAAACTTGCGGCCCTTCTCCGTCCACACCAGGTGTGTATGCGAATAAACGGTGGTGGGGCTAATCTCCGCATGTCGGGTGCGCGTCTTGGCATAGTCGCGATGGGCATACTCGGCATAGAGCATATACTGTCCGCTCTGGTAATACTGCACGTGCTGCACGCAGAGCCATCGGTTCAGTTCCTGCGCCGTGAGCCCCAACTCCTTGGCTATCTGCGTGGTAGTGTAGCACGAGATGGAGCGGAGCACATCGATGGCATAGAAGGCATCATCGAAGAGATGCTCCAGGTCGTACTCCTGCTTCGCCACCACGGCACAGGTCTCGTTGAGCAGCACCTTCTGCGAAGCGATTCTCGCCTCCAGTTCACCAATCTTGGTGTTCAGCTGATACCCGCCGTCCTTGCGGATGGCCGGCAGCACCTCTCCGCACACCCAGTCCTGGAAAGGTTCGGCCTGCGGCTTATCCGAACGCATGATGAGCTTGTAGAAGTTGAGCTCCGAGATGAAGGTGAAGTAAACCTCATGCGTCTTTTCCGACTCGCCATGCTGGTTCTTCTGTGTGGTGGTGACCTTCATCTGATGAACCCCATCAACTTTCAGTGCCGCCTTGGCACGGCTCGCATTCTTGATATCCAGTGCATTGCAAACATCCACCAGGCAGAACAGAGGCTCCATAAAGGTGCCCGCCACACGAATGTCACCAAACTGAGGGTGACTGAAAATCTGTACATTACTTTTCATAATTCTACATCGTTAAAAATTCTACATCATTTAAAATTCTACATCGTTCAAAATGTCATACATTTCGTCGTTTTGTTGATGCAAAGATAGAAAGAAAAGAAAAGGGAAGACGAAAAAAAGCACCCTCATTTCCGAAATGGTGTATGAGGGTGTATGAATCATATAAATCAGTATGAAATCATGGTGTAGCCAGGTGTACAGGTTGATTCCCCACTACGCCTTCATCAGGCACCGGACTACGCCTTCATCTTGTTCCATTTGTGGTGCGAATCGAAATAGAACGCCTCGCCATGCCTGTCTCTTTTCAGCAGACAATCAGGCGAACTAGCCCAGCTTCTCAGCTGGCTGGCAAGCGAAATATACTTGGAAGCCACCAGAGCCTCAGTCCACTCCCAGGTGGGCAGCGCCTTCGCCCCATTCAGGCAATGACGGAAATCGCCAGAAGCCACACCAAACACATCTCTGGCCCAATGGATAAACTCCTGTTCTGATGCATTGGAAGCAATGATGGAATTCTCCCTCAGCACCAGGAACACCACGCACCATCTGTTGCGCTCAGATGGCAGAATCCCCAAATCAGAGATGGCCTGCTTCAGCTTGCGCATATCGAACGAAGGATGAAATATTCTCTCATCCATCTGAGACTCAGAAAGTCCCATCCCTGTTACTTCTTGCCCCGATGCCGCCTTGGTGATGTTCGCCAATCGCTGGCGAATCTTATCCAGACTCTTGGCAATCTCGCCTAGCTCCATGTAGATGCTATCCACTTCCTGAGCCAAGCCCCACTGCCCGTTCACATTCACGTTCACGCTCCCGTTCACGTTCACGTTCTCCCACTCATTACTACTCAAAAATTCTTCTTTCATGTCTATATTCCAGAATTACGATTGAACGAATCCCGATTCAGACATATCCAGTCGATGTAATATTCAGTTGATATAAGGCCTTATCCCAGCCAAGCATTATACCAACAGAATGCAAAACCGGCACAACCTCTTCGTGAGATTGCGCCGGCAAATTTACGATAAAAAAATGTTTTCTCCGATATGAATTCATAGCAATTCATAGAATTCATACACACCTAACAGACTATGCATCAAACTTTTACCATCATTATTAATCTCTTAATATTTTCAGCCTTTTCACAGTTCGCATTGTGTTTTTTAGCCTCCAAGTCACGTTTCAGGCACGTTATAGCGTTCTGCGCCTGCTTCTTCTTTTTATCATTGATGCCGAAGAATGGGCAAAACATATCCCACAATATTCTGTCAGAAGAAGGATGCTTCCCGATTTTCAGAATCTTGGTGCTGTAATAAATCAGGTAGCCAAACTCCTCAATCGTAGCCGTCCATTGATAGTGATCACCATCCACATGGCAATACCCCTTCTCGCTTAGTTTGCGGCACAAATTCCGGTGTATTTGTTTCTCGGGATGCCAGCAGCTTGTCTTGGATGCCCTTCCGCCCGTGCCAGAAGACCGACTTTCCGAGGAAGACCGACTTTCCGAGAAAGACTAGGGTGTCCAGTTCTATGTTCCAATATTAACTCACTTGTTTGAGAGTTTTGGTT
>USJX01000122.1 GCA_900555035.1 uncultured Prevotella sp. | reverse complement strand
CAAGGGCAGCTTGCAGGTCATGTCATGGAAAATACTTACTTTCATAATTATCAATCGTTAGTTGTGTATAATCATCAATTGTTAGTTGTTTTGAATTTCTACGCAGCAAAGATATAAAAACGATAGAAACAGCGGTCTTAACATGTTCAGACCGTTTTCACAATAATATATTTTATTTTAAATTTATTAGCATTAAAATTATGCCAAAATCAAGTTTTATGGCGGTTAACCGCCAGTTTGGTGCATTTTTGCGCTCAGAGTTAGAGAGACAGGGCATGACTTTTTCCATGTTGAGAAAGCGTTGTCGTTTTGACAACAATGCCCTGAGTGACATTAAAAAGGTTTAGGTAGCAGCGCTGATCCTGTCGGTTATTATTATCAGGTGTTACTTGCCTTCCGTGAGTTTGTTGACGAAGATGAATTCAAGGAGATCAAACGCAGATGGGGAGAGGCGATGAGTGAGTTTGAAGTGATCCCCCGGTTTTAATAGGTTGGGACATTTTTTTACGCCGGATTTCAAATCCGGCGGGACGCCTAGCGGACTACCGACTGGGACGAAATAATTTCTTTTGAATGAAGAAAATCAAGCTTTATGACTACCAGCAAAAGATGCTGGAAGACATTATCAACGTGCTGACCTCTGCTGTTACCAGTACATTCTATAATGAGAATGGTAAGAAGGAGAAGGTGGGCAGTTCGGTGATGGTGCAGATGCCGACAGGTACGGGAAAAACCTACGTGATGGCGGCTGTGGTGAAATGGTTCCTTGATAACCATGACACGGGCGAAGTGTGGATTGTAGCGCACCGCCGTGAACTGGTGGAACAGATGCAGCAGACGCTCGACAGATTCTGCCTGGACTATGGGGAGAAGGAAATGGAGCTGAAAGCGAAAGTAAGGATAAGGGTGCTCTCCATTCAATGGTTGAACAGATATATCGACGAACTGGAAGGGGCGGAGTGTACACCAGGACTCATCGTCGTGGATGAGGCCCACCACGCCATAGCAACCTCCTATCAAGACCTATTTGAAAGGAATAGAAAGGCTCTGAAACTCGGTATGACGGCTACTCCATGCCGCATGAACAAGAAATCCTTCAGCAAGCTGTTCGAGATTTTGTTGAAATCTCCTTGTACCAACGACTTTATCCTGCGTGGGTATCTGGCACCCTACGACTACGTGGTTATCGGCAAGTACTCAAACGATCAGTTGACCGTAAACCAGCTGAAAGGACGAGGCAGCGATGGCGACTATGCCATCAAGGAGATGGACGAGAAACTGAATATTCCGCAGACCATCCAACGTCTCTACGACAGCGTGAAGAAATACGCTGACGGCAAGAAGGGTATCGTATATGCTATTGATATTGTGCATGCCCAGGCGATAGCTGCCTGTTACAATGCCCTCGGACTGAAAAGCGTGGCACTGGACAGCAAGACGCCAGCCAAGAAACGCAAGGAGATGGTGGAGGCTTTCAGACGCAGCGAGATAGACTGTCTGGTGAACGTGAACCTCTTTGATGAGGGCTTTGACTGTCCTGACGTAGAGTTTATCCAGATGGCCCGTCCTACGCTGTCGCTAGCCAAGTATCTGCAGATGGTGGGGCGTGGGTTGCGCATCAACCATGAGAACAAGGATAAGGTGTGCTTGATTATCGACAACGTAGGAAACTACCGCAAGTTCGGCTTACCTGACAAGCCTCGCAACTGGGAGAGCATGTTTGCTGGGCTGAGGGCTGGCAAGGGTATCATTCCAACCTATGTGAAGAAGATGCAGAACATCATTGCCGTGAATAATGAGATGATAACGGTGAAGAAGGCGAATACGGCAAGGAAGAAAATGACAGCCAGCCAACTGAAGGAATATCTGAAAAATGTAGAACCTTTCCAGCAGGATGGCAGATGGGGACTGAGGGTGATGGACGACATCATCGTGAAACCCATTTATGCGTATATCTCTGACTTCCGAGGTGATTATGCCGAATGCAGAATAGGCATGCGGAAATGTTTGTATGGACTATTGGACAGGAGGGGGAATATCATCCTGCCTCCGGAATATAAATACATATACAGCTGGAACGAACATGCGGTTGAAGTAAAAGGCAACGATGGTTACAGCAGGACCATTGAATTGTAACCGTAAACGGAATACGGTGATGGTGACGGAGCAGAAGAATAATAGAAAAGCCCCTGATGCGTGATGCATCAGGGGCTTTTCTATTATTCCTCTGCCAGTTCCTTCATGGCATCGTTCAGTGTATTGAACAATACATTGATGTTTTCTTCTTCGTTCTTGCAGGCTTCCTTGAACAAGGCTACGGGGTCTTCCGGGTCACCCTTCAGCGGAGCCTCGTTGAGGAGGATGTTCACGTTGTTCAGCAGCATGCCGTGCAGGGTAGGCATGTGGAGCTGAGGCTGAGTGCCCTCCTTGCTGCCACACTTCAAGCCGGCGGCATACGCCTTCACGATGATGCGCACCAGCAGATGGATAGCCATCGGCTCGTCGGCCAGACTGATGAGGATGCCGCGGGTATAATCGCGCAGATGCTCCTCGATGGTGGTAAACTTACCCTGCAGCAGCCAGGTGAAGTTGCGCTTGTATTCTGCCTCCATCGCATTGTAAAGCGGATTCGACTTGCAGGCTATGCGCAGATAATCGAGCATCGTAGGCTCAAAGGAAGAATCCGCCTTCTTCATGCTCTCGAAATTCTTCTTCATTCGCTCGTTCGCCTCATCCGCACTCTTGTAGTTGAGACGTACGAGGGTAGAGAACATGATGTCGAAGAAATATTGGTTCACCTCGCCATAATGCTCCAGCATCATCTGCTTGATTTCCTTCGGGTCGTTCTTCTTCTTGAAGTCGTCGCCACCGATAGCTGCATCCATGATGCCACGGGCATACGCTTCGAAGAAAGCTCTTACAAACGAAGCCACAGCCTGGTAACTATTGATTCTTTTGCTCATGGTTTATCAAAATGAATTAATCAAAAAGTGATTTAATCAAAGAATGAATTAATCAAAAATCTTGAATTCATATCCCTGTTCCATCAGCCATTCTATGGATTGCGGCAGCGCCGTCTTCAGCTTGTCGATGCTCTTCAGCGAGTCGTGGAAGGTGATGATGCTGCCGTTGCGGGCATACTTCTTCACGTTGTTCACCACGTCTTCTGCCGTCATCCACTTGGAATAATCTCGGGTCACCACATCCCACATAATCACCTTGTAGGTGCGGTGCAGCCACCAGTATTCACTGGCTCTCATCCATCCATGAGGTGGACGGAAGAGATGGGCATGTATCAACTCATTTGCTTTGTTGGTATTGAGAACGTATGAGATGACACGATGCTTGAAGGCACCGATGTGGTTGAAGGTATGGTTGCCCACCTGATGTCCCTCTGCCACAATCTGGTTGTAGAGGTCGTGGTTGCGCAATACATTCTCGCCCACCATAAAAAAGGTTGCCTTGATGTTATATTTTCTCAGGGTTTCCAAAATGAATGGGGTGGATTCGGGAATCGGACCATCATCGAATGTAAGATACACCGAATGGTCGTTCTTGTCCATTCGCCATATTGCCTTGGGATATAACCATCTAAGCCACTTGGCTGGTTGCTCTATGAACATGGGAAATATTGATTTATATTCTGATTTTTACTGATTACCTTCTGGCATTCTGCCGCCTCTGCCGTGGTAGAGGGTATAGAGTGCATTGAGCTGCTTCATATACTTCTGCTCCAGCTGAGGACTTACCATACCTGCTACATCGCAGACGCTCTGCATGATCATAATCTGACGGATGCAGTCGTTCTGACTCTGCAGGAAGCGGTCGTTAGACAGTGAGAGGTAGTAGTTGAGATACTGTGAAGCGTTCTTCCAAACAGCCTCCACATACTCCTTACCCTTTGCCTTCTGACCGGTCATCAGCCAGCCACGAGCCATATCCAGACCACCGCTCATGTAATCGAGGGTGACATTGTATGCTGGAATCTCCACATCAGCCTTCTTCAGGATGTTGATAGCCTTCTGCTTCTTGCCTTCGGCGATGAGCTGCAGGGCTGTCTGGGCGAGCAGACGGCGATGTGTATAGCACATGCGCATGGTGGTCTCGTCGATGTAGAGGCCCTTCTGCTTCAGGTTGCCGAACTTGAATCGGGTCATGATGTTATGATAGGTCTTCTCTGTGTCGAAGTTCTTGGCACCTGGCTTGTTGGTGGTGAACGGAGTGATACGGTTAACGAGACCTTCCTGAACGAAGTTGTCGCCAAGGTTCATGTAGTTCTCCTGACCCACGGTCAAAGCCACGTAGAGCGGACGGGTCCAGTTGCACTGAGCCAGCATTTCGAGCATCATCAGGTCGCCCTTGTAGAGCGCGCTCTTGCCGGCAAGCGAAATCACCATCTTGTCTGGGATGGTATCCGAAGCCATCATCATGCCGCTCTTCTTCACTGCCTCCTTGTCGATGGTGACGTAGAGGGTATCTGTAGGGATAACGTGCATATCAGGGTTCTTGCTGCGTACCCAGTACTTCAGAATGTTCTTCAGCTCGAATGGCTCATTGCCAAACTGCTTCTTGGCATTCTCTGGGTCCTGCTTGTAGAATTCCAGAATCTGCTGCTTAGCCTCAGGCTGAACAGATACATACTCGTTGGTGCCTGAACAGAAGTCGAGACGTGGCCAGGTGATAGGCACGGATGGTGAGTCGTATGCAGGACGCATCATCTGGTCGATATACCAGTCGGTCTGCAGATAGCTCAGGTTACATACACGTGCATCGGTGCCAACGCCCTCAACCTCCTGGTTGTACCAGAGTGGGAAGGTATCGTTATCACCATTGGTGAAGATGATAGGATGGCTCTTCTCCTGGAGTGACATCAGGTAGTTCTGACCGAAGTCACGGCAGGTGTAGCGGCCAGAGCGGTCGTGATCATCCCAGGTCTGTGATGCCATCTGGATAGGCACGAGGAGGGTGATAACGGCAACGATGGCTGAAATGGCTGTACCGCTGAGCTTCATCTTCTGCTTCAGGATGTCGAGGATGGCTACTACGCCAAGACCGCACCAGATAGCGTATGCATAGAATGAACCGGCGTAAGCATAGTCACGCTCACGTGGCTGCATTGGAGTCTGGTTCAGATAGATGACGATGGCAAGACCCGTCATGAAGAACAGGAAGAATACCACCCAGAACTGCTGGATACCTACAGGGAGAACCTCCTCTGTTTCCACGCCGTTCTTTACTACCTTGCGCTTGCGGGTGTACCAAGCCTGCCAGAAGAGACCGATCAAACCGAGAATCA
>USJX01000121.1 GCA_900555035.1 uncultured Prevotella sp. | reverse complement strand
TGCTCAGGAACTTATAAATAAAGTTAAATTATAGTGTTGCGGAATTAAGGTATAAATGAAATAAAAGGAAGTCGAGCAAGTTTGTATTTATCTTGACTTCCTTTTTCCGTTTGTTAACTTTGAACTTTGAGCTTTATGATTACCTTGAACTTTTAGATTTTTGAATCTTTTTTTGAAAGATTTTTCGCAAAAAGGGACTTTGTATCATTCTTTTTTATTATATTTGCAGTCGAAATGGATTTGAGCCTAAACTAAATGAAGATATAGTTATGGAACAGAATTTAAAAGTCATAATATATGCCATGGGTGCGATGATTCTTGCACCCCAGACCCTCTATGCCCAGACGGTAAATATCAAAGGTTTGGACTCATTGCGCTTATCCGGTTCGGTGAGCGTAGTGGAGCCTGAACTGCTGAAGAAGGGCATGCTCAATAATGCCCTTGATGCCTTGAGCGGACAGACGGCAGGTGTGAACGTTACTACCAATGGTCTCGACCGTATTGCCATGCTGAACTCTGTGCGAGTTCGTGGTACCACTTCCATCATGGGCGGCAACGATCCGCTGGTTATCGTCGATGGCGTTACATCGGATGTGGCAACGCTTGCTACTATCTATCCTGCTGATATCGAAAGCTTTACCGTGTTGAAAAATGCCAGCGAAACCGCTCTCTATGGTTCCCGTGGAGCTTCGGGTGTTATCCAGGTGAAGACCAAGAAGGGAACGGGCAAGGGATTCCAGATTTCTTACGAGGGCAACTATGGCATTGAGGCGATGTACAAGAGTATGGAGATGCTCAATGCCGCCGAATACATTGCTGCAGCGCAGAAGTATGGGCTGGAATATAACAACAAGGGATTTGATACCAATTTCCGCCAGGCCATCACCCGTACCGGAAATGTGCAGAACCATTATCTCGCCTTCAGCGGCGGTACTCTGCAGAGCAACTATCGTGCTTCCTTCGGCTATATCGACCATAACACCATCATCCGGAGCAAGGGCTATCGCAACCTGGTGGCTAAGATTGATGTCACCCAGAAGGCGTTTGGCGATAGACTGACGGGCGATTTCGGCGTATTCGGTTCATCCTATAAGAACAATGATATCTTCGACAGTCAGGCGCTTTTCTATTCTGCCGATGCCATGAATCCTACCTATCCTTATGATAAGCTGAATGGCAGTTGGGTGAAGAATGGGGCAGCTTCGCAGGTGAATCCTCCCGGAATCTTGCTCAAGGAGCGCAGCGACACGAAGAACATGAACTTCAATGCCCACTTGAAGTTGAACTATGATATTTTGAGCAACTTGAGTATTTCTGCCTTCGGGGCATACAGTTATACTTCCAATGAGAACAACCAGTTCTGTCCTACCTGGGTGTGGGCGCAGGGCAATCTCTATCGTGGGGAGTTCAAGAGCGAGGAATGGCTTGCCAATGTTTCCCTGAAGTATCAGCGCTCGTGGGGCATCCACAGCCTTAAGGCGATGGCTGGTGCTGAGTATCAGAAGGATATCCGCACGGGGTTCTGGACTTCGGCGAAGGGATTCTCTAATAATGATATGTATTATCACAACATCGGTGCTGCCGCTTCCCGTCCTTTCGGCGGTACGGACAGCAACTACGAAGACCAGGCTTTGGCTTCCGTGATGGGCAACATCGACTATACCTTATATAATAAGTACAGTCTTTCGGTTTCCATGCGTGGCGATGGTTCTTCCATGGTGGGCGACGACCATACCTGGGGCTTCTTCCCGTCCGTTTCCCTTTCCTGGGATATGAAGCAGGAAGAATGGGTTCGCCATCTCAAGGCGGTTACGATGCTCAAGTTGCGTACGGGTTATGGACGTTCGGGTAACCTGGGCGGCATCTCTGCCTATACCACCATGAACACGGTGAGACAGAACGGCATCGTTTCGGTGAACAGTTCGCCTACGGTAACGATGGGCATGATTCGCAACAACAATCCCGACCTGAAGTGGGAGACGCGTGCCACCTGGAACTTGGGGGCCGACCTGGGTTTATGGAACAACTGCCTGGTGTTGACGGCTGAGTATTACTATTCCAAGACCACCGATATGCTCTATGCCTACGATGTGCCGGTGCCACCTTTTGCCTACGACAAACTGCTGGCTAACATCGGTTCGATGAGCAACCAGGGATTGGAGTTGGGCTTCTCCATCACACCTATACAGAAGAAGGATATGGAGCTGAACATCAACATGAATCTGGCTTGGCAGAAGAACAAACTCCTTTCGCTCAGCGGCGAATACGAGGGCATGCAGATGTCGGCTGCAGATATCACGGCGATGGGAGCCTTATCGGGTGCCGGTCAGCATGGCGGCTATAACAATGTGGTCTATCAGATAGTAGGTCAGCCGCTGGGTGTGTTCTATCTTCCTCATTGCAAGGGACTTATAGAAGATGGCAACGGGCATTATCGCTATGATATAGAAGATTTGGATAAGAACGGAACCGTGGATCTGAGCGATGGCGGTGACAGATATATCGCCGGACAGGCAACGCCAAAGGTGACGCTGGGTTCCAATATCAGTTTCCGTTATCGCGACTGGTATCTCTCTTTGCAGATGAATGGAGCCTTCGGACACAAAATCTTCAACGGCACGGGTCTGGCTTACACCAATATGTCGAGTTTCCCGGATTACAACGTACTGAAGGGAGCTCCGGAGAAGAACATCGTTGACCAGAATGTATCCGATTATTGGCTGGAGAAGGGTGATTATCTTAACTTCGAGTATCTCACCCTGGGTTATGATATTCCAATCCGCAAGGGTGTGGTGCAGTCGCTTAGGGTATCGGCAAGCGTGAACAATCTCGCTACCATCAGCAGCTACAGCGGATTGACCCCGATAATCAACAGTTATGTGGTGAACAGCACAATGGGTATCGACGACAAGCGCACCTATCCGCTTTACCGCACCTTCTCGCTGGGTTTGAGTGTTCAATTCTAAAAGCAGAAAAATATGAAACGATATAGAATATACTTTTTCTTGATAGCAGCCTTGACAATGACATCGCTGACGATGACCTCGTGTCTGGATGAACATCCGAAGGATCAGCTCGATGAAGAAGCCATTTATGGCTCAGCCTCAGATATTTATACCAATGCCGTGGCTTCACTCTATAATTATATCGGCGGCACCAACGAGAGTGAGGGTATTCAGGGCACCTGCCGTGGAATCTACGACTACAATACGCTGACCACCGACGAGGCGATGATTCCGATTCGTGGCGGCGACTGGTATGACGGTGGATTGTGGAATGCCATGTACCGCCATGACTGGACGGCTGATGATGAGCCGCTTTATGATACCTGGAAGTATCTCTATAAGGTGATAGTTCTGGCAAACAAGTCGCTCGATATCATCGAAGCCAAGTCGTCTCTGCTCACGGCGAATCAGAAAGACCAGTTTATGGCAGAGGTTCGTGCCGTCAGGGCATTGATGTATTACGAGGCGATGGATATGTTTGGCAGGGTTCCGGTGGTATTGTCTTTGGGAGAAACAGCCCTTTATGCGAATGCTTTGGGAGGAGATACCGGTTCGCTGGCCGATGCCACTCTTCCTTCGGTTACAGCTGCCTCTCTTCCTTTACAAAGCGAGCGAAGCGAGGTTTTCCATTTCGTTTTCAGCGAGTTGCAGCAGGTGTTGCCTTATCTTCCGGATGAGCATAGTAACAAGGAGGGTAATTACTACGGTCGCATCACGCAGCCTGTGGTTAATTTCCTGCTGGCAAAACTGGCGCTGAATGCCGAGATTTATATGTTTGATGATTGGACCAAGGGTTACGCTAAGCGACCTAAGGGCAAGGATATCTATTTCATGGTACAGACAGCCGACGGCGCCTCTCTGCTCAATGGCGGCAAGGCGAGTGCCAACCGCAGCAAGAAGTTGAATGCCTGGGAAACCTGCATTTACTATTGCGATAAGCTTGCCGAGGAGGGGTATGACCTGGAGGCAGATGATGCCTTCAATTTCTCTACGCACAATGAGACTTCGAAGGAGAACATCTTTACCATTCCGATGGATAAGAACATCTATACCAACCAGTTTCATTACCTTTTCCGCTCTTACCATTATACGCATGGTGGTGCCTTGGGATGGGGTAGTGAGAATGGTACCTGTGCTACGATTGCTACGATGAAGGCCAACCGTTATGGCGAAGCTGACGAGGATACCCGTTGCAAGAAGAACTTTGTGGCGGGCGTAGTGAAGGTAGATGGCAAGGAACTGCTGATGGATAATGGCAAGCCCCTGGAGTATCAGCCTTTTGAAGTGGCTCAGAACCTGACCAACAGCAAGTATATCAAGACGGCTGGAGCGAGAATGGCGAAATACGAGGTAGATAGAACTTCGTATATGGATGGCAAGTTGCAGAGCAACGACATCGTTCTTTTCCGTTATGCCGATGTGCTGCTGATGAAGGCGGAAGCCAAGGTTCGCCTGGGTGAGAATGGCGATGTGGAACTCAACAAAATCCGTGCTCGTGTAGGTATGCCTAATCGCAAGGCAACGCTTGCGAACATCCTGGAAGAGAGATTGTTGGAGTTGGTATGGGAGGGCTGGCGCCGCCAGGACCTCATCCGTTTCGGTAAGTTTACGGCAGCCTATGATCTCCGCACTCCACTTCAGGGCGAGGAATCCGGCTACACCACCGTCTTCCCGATACCGCAGAAATGCATCGATTTGAATAAGAAACTGGTGCAGAATAAGGGGTATAAAGGATAGGATTTTCTTATATTTCTAGTAACACCGCATTTTATGGGGTCACTAGAATAAGATTTTAAAAAAATCTAGCAATACCGCATTTTACGGGGTCGCTAGATTTTTTTATTTTCTTTGTATTGCAAACTGGTTTACAACTGAATTTCCCATAGAAATTTCCGCCTCTGGCTTGCCGAGTGCGGCTTCTCTTCCCGTACCCATCTCTACCGTATGTTCAAAGAGAAAGAAGGCTGCTCTCCTACGGCTTGGAGAGAGAAAAACTGTTAAAAAGTATGTATTAGGTGTCTCCTTCCCCCACGAAGGAGACACCTTTTTTGTAGGAATGCGACACCATTGTGGGGGAATGCGACACCTTGTTTCAAAGAAAAACACTATCTTTGCACCATGAAAAGTATAATAGAATCATTTGCCAAAGAAGAACAGGCTATCCTGATAGTAGCTTTGTTTCTCCTCATTTATGTTGGCATCATGATTAATGTCATGGTGAGGGAAGATAGGACCTATCTTGATGATTACCCGATGTATCATTTCAGCTTGGGTGATTTCATCAGGAGAGGGCGTTTCTATATCTGCCTCATCTTCGGCGTAGTGTTTATCACGTTCGTGTGTCTGGTAGTCAGTCTGATGGCAATCAGTATTCAGTAATTTCTTGATAAAAATAATAACAAAACATATTTATTTATGATGAAAAGATTTACAAATCAATCCCATGGGTCGCAAGCCGACCGTATGTACAATGGGGAGATTGTCTGAAAACTCATAGCGGTCAAAATGTCTCCTAATATTCTATATT
>USJX01000120.1 GCA_900555035.1 uncultured Prevotella sp. | reverse complement strand
AAAGATGGACTATCTACCTGTAATGTTAACTGTGCCATAACTTCTATATTTAATTATGCCTGCAAATTATGCCCCACCTGTCCCTCCCCAGCGGGAGGGTCCTTAATCCTAAACCAAGCCTTTCCCTTAACCATTAAGGGAAAGGATGTAGCTGGCTCTGCTATAGCGCCGCCAGAGTTTTGGTATCGTCAGCGGAGCCTGTGCCCTAAAGGGCTGCCGATGATTGTTTACGCAATAGAATTGCGATTGTTTGTCGGCTGGCGCATTGAGGACATCTCAGGCAATAGTACTTTTGTTTTTGTCAGTCCTCTAAGCTACTTAAAAGTTCCAATAATTCTGCTGGTGTATAAATTGGCAGAGATGATTCGGAGAAATCCTTTTTGTTACGGGTCACAATGCAGTCCGCTTCCGCTTTTAAGGCTGTAGCATTCTGTGTTGCATCCTCATAGTCTTTCCAATCTGAAGAAAGCGTTTCCACTACTATTGTTGCCTGTAAATCTAATATTTTTGTTCTACTAACGCATTCAATCCATTTTCATCGGCAGGTACAGGTTTCCCTCCTGATGGAACTATCGACTTTACATGAGCCAATGCTTCCTTAAACTCTGTGGTTTCCATTAGCTTTTGCTTAGGTTGTACCTTTTGCAAAAACATCGAAATCGCCTTTTCTATTGCAGCGGTTACACTAATATTATGCAATTTAGCATAACTTTCCGCACCTTTATATATATTGCTGTCAATTGCTATTGTATTCATAATTGTATCTCCTTTTTTTGTCTGCAAATATAAGGATTTTCTTTGAAACCACCAAATTTTTGGGGGAGTTTTTACTTCATATCTTAATCTCACGCTAATCTCGCAAATTACGCAGATACCTTCGAGGGGCATCGTAAGTACTTTCGATGGGCTACGAAGGCTGTTTCATCGGGCATCGTAAGTACTTTCATTTTTTTACCACATTCTTCAGACTCTTATGCTCCATATCGTAATGCTCGCCTACAACATACTCGCTGTGATCCAGGGATTCGGTAATATACGAGGTGGTATAGATGACCTGATAACTGTCGGTATCATACTTCTTCAAACTGTCGATGAGGGTTTGCTGGAATTTCTGCGCTCTGCCTTGCTCTATTCCCTTATCCTCCATGTTGTCGGCAAAAATGAAACGGGGATAACGCATCCATTCTATGTCGAGGGAGGCAAAGAAAAGGGAGAAACGGGCTGCCAACTTCAGGAAAAAGGCGGATGAGGCGCTGTACTTGGAATAGCGGTCACGAAGAAATACCATGTTGCCAGGAAAATCTACCGTCAAATCGGAAGGCTGGGCTTTCTGGAAATCCTTCTGCCTTGCCTCGTCATGATTGAGGAAATAGGCTCCATGCTCCTGTATCTTCCTGATTACCTCGTTTCGGCGGCTTTCCTGCTTGGCAAGCTGTGCCTGGATATAACTTCGCTCCTGGCTGATGGCGCTTTCGGTCTGCTCCTGCTGCTCTTTCAACTGTTCATATTTCTCTGCCATCTCCAGCATCGTATAAAACTGCTGCAACTCGCCGTTCAATTCGCCTTTCTGATAAATCAGGTCTTCTATAGCTGCGGCAGTGGTGCTGCGGGCTGAACCCAAAAGTTCATTGAGATTTGCCTGTGCCCTTTTGCGCATCACTTTCAGACTTCTCAACTTAGCCTTGGCATTTTTCAATTCTTCTCCATCTTTCTGAAGGATTTCCTCCGACTCCTTTTGCTGGAAGGAGAGTTCTGAAATGAGGCGCTTTGCCTGGGTAACACCCGACTTGTTGTCAATCTTCTGGCGACAGAGATGACAGGTTCCGTCAGGGGTATCCTGCGGTAAAGGCGAAAGACATTCCGGACAGTATTCCAGACGGAGAGTACCCAGGATTTCACGGGTACTGACGGAATGGGTCAATGCCAGCTTCTTGCGCGACAGTTCGGAGATGAACATCTGCGTATCTTCTATGTCATACTGAAGAAGTTCTATGCGCTCTTCTTCCTTCTGGCACGAAGTTTCCAGACTTTTCACTTCGGATTTCATCTGCTCCAACTGCGATTTATCCTTCCGGTCCGGTTTGCCGCCTTCACGCAAACACTGGATTTTCACGTCCAGTTTTTCCATCTCCCTGTTTTTCCCGGCAATTTCTTCCTGAATGAATTCCGTGGAACGCTGTCGGGGATCGAGCGACTTTTCCAGGACTCTTATCTCTGCCTTCAGATTGACAAGTTCTGCTTCCAGATTCTTGTACTTCAGCTTGGCTGCATAGAGTTTTTCGTCGAAAATTCCCATCAGAAGATCGGCTGCCGTCTCACGAGTGGTCTGACTGTCAAACTGCTCGTAATAGTAGAGGGATTGGGTTGGAGATTCCTGATCGATATACAGCAGACGGAGTAACTGGTGCATGGTGATATTGTTATCGCCCTGCACAATCGGCATCTTCATTACTTCGAAGAGCTTGTTGGAGAAACTGCACGTATGGGCTGCAGTCTTATATCCGAAGGTCTGAGCCTCACAATCCTTATTGAGCACTTCTTTCAGAGTGCCCCACCAGATAGTCATGCCTCGCTGGGAAAGTATCCTGCCCTCTGCATCCTGCTCGATGGGGCGGGACAGCGTGAGGGTGGCATCGTCTATGGAGACTTCTACCATCACCCGGGAACATTGGCGCACTTCGTTGACGAAATGGGTATATTCACCACCCAAGCCATAGAAGAGTAGATGGGTGATGGTTGACTTGCCGCTACTGTTCTCGCCTCGGATGATGTTGACGCCATGATGAAATTCCTCATCATACGCCACCTTGCCTTCGGTGGTGAGCACATAGAGACGATTGACAAAGAAACTAACAGCCATCGTATTTATATTCCAATAATTGGGTTCTGTATTTCAAACCGTACGTGCCGTTGAGCGGCGTGGTGCGGAAACAATGATTGAGCCAGGCTATGATATTACTCTCTGCCTGTGGCATCTCTTCGAGCTGTGACATCACCTGCTGCATCCTGGAAGTATCCGTCACCTTCACTTTCTGCTTGAGCAGGAGCTCCGGATCGATAAGACCATAGCTTGCTATCTGGCTGAGGGCTATCATCTGATAGCGCTGCAGCTGATGGAAGAGCCGGCGATCGTTGGTTACCTTGTTATAGGGGTTTTCCTTTTTATCTGCCACATACTGATGCAGCAGTTCCTTAAACCGGGTCTCTGTTTTCTGTAGTCTTATACTGTAAACCTTATAAGGAAAGAGCAGGTAGAAATCGTAAATGCGAAGGCGATCTACCTCTATACATTCGTTCACATCAAAATGCTTCAGAATGTTCAGCATGCGATAGATGCCATTGGATGGGTCGAATGCTGGATTATACATCGTAAATAGCCCAATTGATATGACAATTGCCTGTGAGATAATAGAGCATGCCGAAAACATCGTCAAGGGTATAGCAGAGACAGGTGTCGGAGTCTCCTACGGTATTCAACTCTTCCATGACAGGCAAAATCACCTTGTCGTAAACTGCCTGATTGATTTCCCTGAGTGGTTTCTCATCCTCAATCAAAGGTAAGACTTCCCGGTCGAAATGATCGCTCACGATGGCGAAGAGATAATTGTCTATCTTGTTTGCCATCTCATAATACTGATACTTCGTTGCCTTCTTGGCATAAGACTGTTTCTGACGGCGTGCCTTGTCGATGGCTTTCTTGGGAAAGCCGCCATCCAGGAGTTTTTGCTCCAATCCTATGGTATGACGCAGCTTGGTGCGATACCGCATAATGTCGTCCATCTTCTTCTGAAGCCTGACATCGTTTTTAAAATCCTCCTGCAGTCGGGCAAACCAGCTGGCTAAACGACTTTGGGGAGCAATGGGTGTCTGGTTGATAATCACCTTCTTGGCGGCAGGATTGTAGCTGCCGACATGCTCCATCCTCACATCCTCGTAACGGTTGCCTTTGCCTGGGTCGCCTTTGATATTGAGTTCCATTATTGTAAATGCCTAAAAGAACCGGAGTAATTATTCGGAGTCGATAAGCTGCAGTACTTGATCCTTGATATTCCTGCTGGAAGGATACTGCCCCAACTGATTACGCACGGAATGTTCCCCGCTGCCTTCAAGAGCAATGGCCAGATGGGTAGCATTATTATCTGCTATCACACCCTCATTACACATTATATATATTATATGGGCTATGAGATTGCGATTGAAGGTGGTTCCTTTCTGTTTGCCCGGCTCATAAACCTCGGCTTCAACCTCTGGAAGAGCCAAAATATTCTTCCATAGCGTATCGTAACGGTTCTTCCAATCCTTTGAGACATATTGCGTAAGCCTGGCTACGTATTGAAGGATGGCAGCCTTGCGCTGCTCACGCTCTGCATCCTGCAAAACTTTTTCGGCAGCAGGTGCCGGTTTCTGCTTTTCGCCATAATAGTTATTGACGACTGTAGTGGCATTGGGATTAAAATTATCCACATGACCTATGTTTATCTCCTGGAAGGTATTGCCTTGACCAGGATTGCCTTTTATATTGATATCCATAATGGTTTCTATTTTTGTCTTTATCTATCTGATATTCAGACTGAAAGAAAGAAGAAAACTAGCGTCGTGTTTCTTCCTTGGTTTCAGTATTTTTATGTAGTACCTTTGCATCGCAGTTCGGAAGTAACAACGATACTAGTCGGGCACATTGACTGCATGTGGAAATACCAAGTCCCATACCGACGATGGGCAACGTTATGATTAATTATTCTGTGTTCATGTTGCCAAATCCTATTCATCCAGAGAAAGGTGCATTGGCTTATGCAAAGCCTCAGGTGAGCGAGGTGATGTCGTTCAGAAAGTTCGTGCAGCACATTGCCGAACATGGTGGTTATACCCGAGGCAAGGTGAAGGGTGTTCTCTCTGACATGTGTACCTGTCTGGTAGAGATGCTTCTGGAAGGTAAGAAGGTACAACTCGAAGAGTTGGGTGACTTCTGGATTTCACTTTCCAGCGAGGGTGCCGAGACGGTGGAGAAGTTCTCGGCCAACAACATCAAGGCTGTGAACATTGTCTTCACCCCAGGTATTGACTTCGAGAACCTGATCAGCAAGGCTGAGTTCGAGACCGTGGCAAGTCGTGCTGCCCAGGCTGCTACGCTCAAGGCTGAGAAGACCGGCAAGAATACTGTAGATTTGGAGGCTGCCAAGAAGAAGCCTACTACCAATAAGGAGGAAGGCTCTGGTGACAACAAGCCATCCGGCAAGGATGATACCACACAGGGCGGTGGCAGCGAGAATGCAGGTGGCCACTCTGGCACCGACTCTGGAGACAGCAACGGCGGAGTTAGCCTTTAGTAACCCGTCTGTAACACCCGAATTTGTTTCGGGTGTTACTTCTCCTCGGAGAGTATTTTCAGCAAACTGATGTTTTACCTTTAAATTCATTTCAAAACTATGTGTAATCAAAATGAAAATTCAAGCAACAAGAAGATTACTTGGGTATCGATTCTGAACGCTGTGGTTCAGGCTATCATCGCTGCGCTTACTGCGCTGGGCGTCAGCTCTTGCACAAGTGCAATTTATAATTTATAATGTATAATTAAGAATGGCTCTTATGACTAAAGATACATTTCCTATGATCATTGGTGAGGAGAAGGTGTGCTCTGAACGCATGCTCCTCGCCGGAGTTGAAGACGGCAAATATATGATGTCTGCCGACTCTATCAGATTTCTGGTGCTGCATTGCTCGGCTACCCGATGCAATCAGGACTACAGTGTGGAACAGCTTC
>USJX01000119.1 GCA_900555035.1 uncultured Prevotella sp. | reverse complement strand
ATCAAGTTTATGCTTTATTAACGAGAAGTTTTCTATAGGGGTGCTGAGTAGTTACCAGTAGGCGAACAGCCTTCCTTCTCTTTGAACAAACGATAGAGATGGGTACGCGAGGAGAAGCCGCATTCTGCAGAAATGATGTCATTGCCGAAGTCGGGACATTCCAACATCATCTTCTTGGCTGCCTCAAAACGAACCTCGGCAAGCCAGATGCGGAAGGTGGTATTGAGACAGGATGAGAGATAGCTGGACAACTCGGTTTTGCTAATATCCAGCGAACGTGCCAGGGTTACCATATTCAACGATGTATCCCTGTAACCCCTGGCAGCACACCAGACTTCCAGCTTCTGGCGGATGACTTCCTGCCGCTCAGAAATGTCTATAGCTTCTTCTCCGCTTTCCAGCTGGCAATCTTTCATCAGACTATCTTTCATCAGATTATCTTCCATCCGGCAATCTTCCATCCGTCTGCTCTCTATAGCAGCCGCCTCTTCTTCCTCCTTATTTAAAATTCCTTCGCTAGGTGCATAATTATAACCCAAAGCTACAAAACTGAGTATGAAGAAAAGGACCGCAAACAGCCCCAAGGGGCCCACAATATATAAAGATTTGGTAAAAAGAACGGCAAAAGGAATGGTCAACGCCGGCAGAAAAAGGAGGAATACGCTGGCTCGGGCATATCGCACAAAAGGCAGGATATCGTAGCCTGCCATCTCCTCCAGCATCTGCTTGCGCTTTCTTATTTCCACTACTACCATATAGATGCAATAGGCTACGTTGAAGGCGAAGAGGACGTTCATCGCATAGAGCCAGTTGCCGATATGGAAACTTCCGCTCTGACTATAACCTATGCTGAAGGCTGATAATATGGCGGCATAGATGCTGGCGCAAACGATGTTCATCCTTCGGCGGTTGGCATGAGTAGCCTCAATATTGTAAATGCCTATAGCAATGAGCGAGAAGCAGGGGGGATAGACCAGCATGTTGCAAACGGCACCCATGGCATCGCCTTTCGCCCGAATGCCCAGGAGCATCTGCGTCAGATATTGCATGGCCAGTATGACCAAGGCTGTCAATATCAGCCATCGTGACTGTTCATATCGTCTGTTCAGCCACTTCATGTGCAGACGTGTAATGCCTAGGACGAGGACATTGAAGAGCATGAAGAAGAAACAGGCAAACTGAAGTAAATATAAATTTTCCATATTGTTCTTGTTTTTTGGCTTCAGCCAAGATTCTTTTTCCCACATGATATCTATTGTGTGGGTACGTTTGCAAAAGTACAACTTTTATTTTGAAACAAAAAGAAAAAACGGGATTTTTTTGCTTTTTTTCCTTTGGCTTTCAGGAAATGGAGGATTTTAGAGGATGGAGGGGGGGGTGGGGATTACAAATCCCCTGGTTTTAATAGGTCGAACATTTTTTGACGGCGGATTTCAAATCCGCCGGAACGCCTGGCGGGCTTGCGTTCCAGAAAAAAGAAGAAGAGGGCATGTTATAGTAAATGCCGATAGTTCATGATTTCTGAACTATCGGCATCTTATTATAATTAGCTGCCACGCAGCTGGCTTTTAAGGCTGCAGGGTGAATCCTACTACCAGATACGCCTTCTCGGTGCTTGGATTGGCTGCTACCTGGGCGAAGACCGGAACACTGAAGGAATCAGTGATCTTCAAATCCTTGGTGGCTTTCACTGCTACATGGGTTACGGCAAATCCGTTGGCATCACCATAGAAGGATGTGGCAAATGGTACGGCACCCACGCTCGCCTCCCAGTCGCAACCACCCAGCTTGAATGGAGCGGTAGCCTCGAGATAAGATGAATAGGCACGGTCGCCATCCTTGTTCACTCCATCATTGCCTGCAAAGTTGGTGTACCAGTTTAATGCTACAGGACCAAAATCGTAACCTACGTTGGCCTCGAAGACATGAGAAGTTTCATGTGCTTTGTAGGCGAAATACTTCTCGTTAGGAGAATTGAACCAGTAGTCGGTTACGCCGATATGGAAACCGCCCGTCTCGTATGCCAGGGTAAGATCGAACTCCTTGGTATCTTCTGGCTGAGAAAGTCCTACGCTTCCCCAGGCTGTGAGGGATAATCCCTTGTATCCGATGCCCAAGGTAGGCTGCAGGGAGACGGCTCCCAAATCTTGACCACGCCAGTAGTACTGGCTCACGATGTCAGCGCCAATGGAAGTCTCAACCTTGTCCTGCGCCATGGCAGCAGGTGCAAATGCCATCAAACCGAGTGCCAGGGCACCCATCTTCTTCATATCTGAAATCTTCTTCATATCTGAAATTTTCTTCATAATCTCTCTTATTTTCGGGTTTATAATAAGAAGCGGTGGAAAACATCCACCTGCTTCTATTCTTTATATATGAAAGTTATTTTAGTTGTAGCAACTCTCACCATGCTCGTAGATATCGAGGCCTTCTTCCTCAATTCTCTTGTCAACACGCAGGCCGGCAATCTTCTTGATTCCCCAGAAGAGGATAACGCCTGTTGCGGCTGCCCAAAGATCGATGCAGAGGATACCAAAGCACTGAGCTCCGAAGAAACCGAAACCGCCACCGTAGAAGGCACCGCCATCGAGGGCGAAGAGACCGGTCATCACGGTACCGAAGATACCACATACACCATGTACTGAGCTGGCACCTACAGGGTCATCGATGTGAAGCTTGGTATCAATGAACTCGATAGAGAATACCAGGATGATACCTGCCAGAAGACCGATGATGGCTGAACCCAACGGACTTACCAAATCGCAACCTGCGGTGATGGCTACCAAACCTGCCAGGATACCATTCAATGTCAATGAGAATGATGGCTTACCATACTTGATCCATGATGTAAACATGGTGCCGAGACCACCACATACGGCAGCCAGGTTGGTGGTAAGGAATACATGGCTGATGGCTACACGGTTTACCTCGCCAGAAGCGGCAAGCTGAGAACCTGGGTTGAAACCGAACCAGCCGAACCAGAGGATGAATACACCCAGGGCAGCAGCCATCAGGTTGTGACCAGGGATAGCCATGCTCTTGCCGTTGCGATACTTACCCAAGCGAGGACCCAGGCAGATGGCACCAACCAAGGCAAGTACACCACCCACGCTATGAACGATGGCAGAACCTGCAAAGTCGTGGAAGGCAGCACCGAAGGTGTTCATCATGAATGAACCAGCCTCGCCGTTGCAGAGCCAACCGCCACCCCATGTCCAGTGACCCTCTACAGGGTAGATGATCAATGAGATGAAGAATGAATAGATGCAATACATGGAGAACTTGGTACGCTCTGCCATGGCACCTGAAACGATGGTAGCACTAGTAGCGCAGAACACGGTTTCGAACATCAGGAAACCCTCGGTAGGAAGGTCACCCTTGTAGAAAGACAAATCGCCCCAGTTAGGCATGCCGATGAATCCGGCGCCATCGCTACCAAACATGAATCCGAAGCCTACGAACCAGAAGAGAACGGAACCGACCATGAAATCGACGAAGTTCTTAAACAAGATGTTCGCGGTGTTTTTACTACGGGTAAAGCCCGCCTCGCAGAGGGCGAATCCCGGCTGCATGAAAAAGACCAACATGGCTGCCAAAAGCATCCATACGGTATCTATTGAAATTCCTAAATCCTGTACACTCATAACATAAAATCTTTAAAGTGTTCTTTTTACCTGAAAACTTACTCTCTCTCCTTCCATCCCGCAATCGTTATTTCTCCTGCTCCGCATTATAAAGTGCGATGTCGCCTCTTTCACCTGTACGGATTCTCACGGTATCCTCTACAGGAATTACAAAGATTCGACCATCACCAATCTCGCCTGTACGGGCAGCCTTCTGGATGGCTTTAATTGTCTTCTCTACGTTCTTGTCGCGAACCACGATGTTCAACAACACGCGCTCAATGCTGCTGGTATCATACATGACACCACGATAGATACGCGCCTGTCGCATCTTGCCCTCGCCTCTTACGTCGTAGTAAGAGAACCACTCGATGTCGGCGGCAAGCAATGCTTCCTTTACATCCTCGAACTTTGTCTTGCGGATGATTGCTTCAATCTTTTTCATGTCAATCTCTCCTATTATTTAAATTACATTTTGTTTGATTTCGAGTGCAAAGGTACGACTTTTTGCTTAAATAAAACTAATATTACTTACTTTTTGTTCTTTATATTTTTATCTGCTTACTATTTGATAAAAGAAAAAGAAAACATAAATACAAAATGAAAGCAAATAAGTGCTTTTGCTTTTCATTTTGCCACAAGAGTACAAAGTAAAGAAAAAGACCTGTATGGTCAGATGCCTCGCCAGGCACTGAAACCATACAGGTCGAATCATCATTAACGTAAATCTACCTTTACAATACCAGGCGAACGAAGCCCAGGCTTCAGTTCTCCACCTATATAATATAAGGTATGTCCACGCATAACTACTTGGGCGCCCGCCCTAGCAATATCTGTTATTTGTTATCTGCTCAATGCTCAGGTTATAGAATCGAATATCGTAATAATCATCCGGCTGGGTTTTAGGATCTCTGAATGCATTCTCTTCCAGGAGGAAGTAGATGCTGCCATCCTTGGCCTGAACCATGGTTGAGTAAGCCGATGTTGTGTTGCTCAACTGATAGCAGCCTTCCCAGTTCTTGGCAATCGCCTCTGGAGTAGCATAATCAGCAGGAGTCTCCAATGCCTTGTAGTAGATACCTACGTTGTTACGGCCTGGACCTACCGGAACACTCTGCAACAGCAGCTTCACCTTCTTGCCGTTCTTCTTGGCATCCACCATGAGAACCTCGCCATTGCAAGAGTTCTTATGGGCTGCAACACCCATATTCTTGGCATCAGAAGCTATTACCTTACCCCAAGAGCCTGTGGCTGTCTTCTTATCCTCATAAGTATAGATGTTGATGTGGCGTCCACCCATCGCACGGCTGCTGAGCAACACATTGCCGTCTGGCAACTCTTCAACCTTAGCCTCATCTCCATAAGGAGCAGCCTCGGCTACATTCTTGCCCAATACCTTCCAGTTCTGACCGAAGTCATCGCTATAGATGATTCGGTTGCCGCTGCGGGTACACAACACGGTATAGACACGATAGTACTTGCCCACTTTGATCTGCTTGCTCTGGCAGATTCTACCACTGGTAAAGAAGGCAGATTCCACTTCAGGCATGAGGTTGTAAATCTGCTTGGTCACTTCCTCGCCATACCATGTCTTACCCTCGTCGTCGCTGTAGTATCTACCCATCATCAGGAGATGACCACGCTTAGACTCCCAATAGCCGATACCGCCCGATGCACACATCAGGAGGATTCTGCCGCTCTTCTTATCTACCACGACAGCCGCATCGCCATGGGCACAGTCGAAACTGGTAGCAATACCGTTTCCGCCCTTAGCCACCATCTGCTCAGGAGAGCTCCAGGTAGCGCCCTTGTCCATACTGGTCTTCATCACGATGTCGAGATGACGGCCGCCACCAATATCCTGATTGTGGTAACGATGATCGGTAAACGCAATCAACTTACCCGACTTACACTCCACGATGGCAGGAATGCGATACTGTGCTTCCCTATTAGGAAAGACAGTGATGCCGCCCTGTCTGTTAACAACCTGTGTCTCTGCAGCCACAGCCGGGATAGCAACAGCAACCTGTACTGTAGATAGCAAGGAAATACCCATTGTAACGAGGCACAATGTCTTGCCTATGTTTGCTGAAAAAATCATATTTCTCATTGTTGTTGTTATTGTTAGTGTAATAAGTAACTGTTCAAAATTAATTTTATAAATATGAATAATTCACGAATAAGT
>USJX01000118.1 GCA_900555035.1 uncultured Prevotella sp. | reverse complement strand
ATGCCGACGGAACTCCAAAGCCAGACTTCGTGATGAACGACCCTTCTTACAGTGGCGTCATCCTCGTGGCAGGCAAGAACTTCGGTTCTGGTTCTTCCCGTGAGCACGCAGCCTGGGCCATCGCAGGCGCAGGTTTCCGTGTAGTTATCAGTTCTTTCTTTGCTGATATCCACAAGAACAACGAGTTGAACAACCTCGTGTTGCCAGTAGTGGTAAGCGAGGAATTCCTGAAGGAGCTCTTCGAGAGCATCGACAAGGATCACAAGACAGAGGTGAAGGTAGATCTTCCTAACCAGACTGTTACCAATCTTGCTACAGGCAAGAGCGAGCACTTCGAAATCAATGGCTACAAGAAGCACTGCCTCGAGAACGGTTTGGACGATGTGGACTTCCTCGTTCAGAACCGTGACAAGGTAGAGGCTTGGGAAGCTAAAAACAAGTAATCAAGTAATTATGAACGTTAACGCAAAGAGAGATAATTCTCGTATCAGGGAGATTGAGATCATGGACTGCACGCTGCGCGACGGCGAGCAGACCAATGGTGTCAGTTTTCTCCCTCACGAGAAATTGATGATAGCAAGAATGCTGTTGCACGATATCAATGTTGATCGCATTGAGGTGGCTTCAGCACGTGTGTCGGAAGGCGAAAAGGATGCTGTCGCTCGAATTTGTCGTTATGCCAAGACCATAGGTAAGCTGGATTCCGTTGAGGTATTGGGATTCGTGGATAACAACAAGAGTGTGGATTGGATTGCCGAATGCGGCGGTCATGTCATCAACCTCTTGGCCAAGGGTAGTTACAAGCACTGTACCCAGCAGCTCAAGATGTCGCCTGAGGAGCATCTCGCTCATATCAAGCAGACCATCGATTATGCTTTGAGCAAAGGTTTCACCGTAAATCTCTATCTGGAGGACTGGTCGAGCGGTATGCGCGACAGCCGTGACTATCTCTTCATGATGATGGACGAGCTGGTGAAGTTGCCTATCAAGCGCTTCCTGCTTCCTGATACTTTGGGTATCCTGAACCCATTGCAGTGTGTGGAGTATATGCGCCAGATGGTTCGCCGTTATCCGGACTCTCATTTCGATTTCCATGCCCATAACGACTACGATTTGGCAGTGAGCAACTCTCTGGCTGCCGTGTTGAGCGGTGCCAAGGGTCTCCATGTCACCGTGAATGGCTTGGGCGAGCGCTGCGGCAATGCGCCATTGGCGAGCGTACAGGTGATTTTGAAGGATATGTTCGGGGCAAAGACCAATATCAAGGAAGACCGCCTGAACGATATTTCCCGATTGGTTGAAGGATACAGCGGCATCGCCGTGGCTCCGAATACTCCTGTGGTGGGCGATAACGTCTTCACTCAGGTTGCTGGTGTGCATGCCGATGGCGACAACAAGGACAAGCTTTATTGCAACGACCTGGTGCCTGAGCGTTTCGGCAGACATCGTGAGTATGCACTGGGCAAGAATTCCGGTAAGGCAAACATCATCCAGAACCTCAACGAGCTGGGTCTGGAGTTGACTCCGGAGCAGACCAAGGCAGTGACCAAGCGAATCACCGAACTCGGCGACCGCAAGGAACTGGTAACCCAGGACGACCTGCCTTACATCGTGAGCGATGTGTTGAAGCACAGTTCACCTGAAGACAAGGTGAAGCTGGTCAGCTATATGGTGTCCACTTCTTATGGATTGAAGCCTATAGCCAGCGTGAAGGTAGAAATTGATGGCAAGGAGTATGAAGACAGGAGTTCAGGCGATGGTCAGTATGATGCCTTCGTAAAGGCTCTTCGCAACATCTACAAGGTTAAGCTTGGCAAAACTTTCCCTACGCTCGATAACTATCAGGTAACCATTCCACCTGGTGGCCGTACCGACGCTCTCGTTCAGACCGTCATTACCTGGCGTGAAGGCGACCGCATCTGGCGTACCCGAGGCTTGGATGCCGACCAGACAGAGGCAGCTATCAAGGCAACACTCAAGATGCTCAATATGTATGAGGCAGATAAGAGTGACGAACAGCCGGCATCGCCTCGGAATTTAGATATGGAATAAAGGAATAAAAACGTTTAAACTATAAATAAGATGAAATTAAACATTGCAGTTCTCGCCGGTGATGGTATCGGACCAGAGATTATGAAGCAGGGCGTAGCAGTTATGCAGGCCATTGCAGAGAAGTTCAACCACGAGTTTACTTACAATGAGGCAATCTGCGGTGCTCACGCTATCGACGAGGTAGGTGATCCATTCCCAGAGGAGACCTTCAAGACTTGTATGGATGCCGACGCAGTGCTCTTCGCAGCCGTTGGTGACCCACGTTTCGACAACAATCCTACAGCCAAGGTTCGTCCTGAGCAGGGTTTGCTCGCTATGCGTAAGAAGTTGGGTCTCTTCGCCAATGTGCGCCCAGTTGCCACATTCGATTGCCTGCTCCACAAGTCACCATTGAAGGATGAACTCCTGAAGGGAGCTGACTTCGTAGTAATCCGCGAGTTGACTGGTGGTATGTATTTCGGTGAGAAGTATCAAGATAACGACAAGGCATACGATACAGATATCTATACTCGTCCTGAGATTGAGCGCATTCTGAAGGTAGCTTTCGAGTTTGCCATGAAGCGCAACAAGCACTTGACAGTAGTAGATAAGGCAAACGTATTGGCATCTTCTCGTCTCTGGCGTCAGATTGCCAAGGAGATGGAGCCACAGTATCCTGAGGTAAACACCGACTATATGTTCATCGACAACGCTTCTATGCGTGTGTTGACAGAGCCTACATTCTTCGATGTTACCGTTACAGAGAACACCTTCGGCGATATCCTTACCGATGAGACTTCTTGTATCACCGGTTCTATGGGCTTGCAGCCATCCAGCTCTTTGGGTGAGCATACCCCATTGTTTGAGCCTGTTCACGGTTCATGGCCACAGGCAGCTGGCAAGAACCTGGCAAACCCTGTGGCACAGATTCTTTCTGCAGCCATGTTGTTGGAGCACTTCGGTTTGAACGAGGAGGGCACCTTGATCCGTAAGGCAGTAGATGCTTCTCTCGATGCCAACGTGCGCACACCAGAGATTCAGGTTGAGGGTGGTGCACACTATGGCACAACAGAGGTTGGCGAGTGGATCGTTAACTGGATTAAAAATGCATAATATTGTGAATCATGTTGTAAAACATGCATGTTGATGTTATATATGTTGTGAAACATGTATCTGGTTAATATTTTTAGTTAATTAAAAGTTGAAGCCTTAGGGGAAGTTTATTTTTCCTTAAGGCTTCTTTATTTTTCCATATTTTTTTGGTTGATTGCTGAAGTATTCGTAATTTTGCAGCATGAAAAAGAAAAGTATCCTATTATATAGTTGCTTTCTGCTGTCTTTGCCCATGATGGCGCAGCAGAATAATATGTCGGTTTCCAATGCGCAGCATGAAGCTGTGAGTGATGCGAAGACGCAGAACAAGGCGCTGCGTGATTCTTTGGCGGCTGCCACGAATGAGTTGGCGTATCATCCCGACAGCATTGATTTGCGATTGAAGAAGGCGGCATGGAACATCCAGTTGGAGCAGTGGGCTTATGCCAAGGACGATTTGGATAAGGTGTTGTTTTTGAACAATACCAACATAGCCGGGCTCTTTTACCGTGCTTTCGTGAACGAGAAGATGAAGCGTTATAATTTTGCGCGTCTTGACTATCAGAACCTCCTGGTGCTGGTTCCTGGCAATTTCCAGGCGCAGTTGGGCTTGGCGTTGCTGAACGAGAAGGATAAGCATTATACCGAGGCGTATGATGGTATCAATAATCTGATAGAGCAGTATCCCGACAGTGCGATGGCGTATGCGGCTCGTGGCGGCATGGAGAAGGAGAGGGGCATGCTTGAGTTGGCAGAGTATGATTATGCCAAGGCGGTATCGCTGGATGAGGCTAATCAGGATTACCGCATCAACCGCATCGACCTCCTGATAAGCCTTGGCAGGAAGCAGGAGGCGTATAGGGAGCTGGAGGCGCTAATCAAGAAGGGTGTAGCCCCTGGCCAGCTCCAGGATTTCTATCGCAGATTAAGGGATAAGAGGAAGAAATAAAATAGCATTCATCCCACACGCCCTGAAAGTGCAGAAGCATTAAAACTTCCTGATGAGCTCGGCAATTTTTTCCACGTCCTCTTCCGTCATGCTCTGATTGCATGGCAAACTGAGTTCTTCCTGGTGAATCTTCTCCGTGATAGGCAGGTTCAGATGATTCCATTCCGCATAGCATTTCTGCTGATGGGGAGGAATCGGATAGTGAATCATCGTGCCAACGCCGTTCTCCTTGAGATATTGCTGCAGCTCATCCCTTCTGGATGAAAGAATCGGAAAGATATGAACCACATTGCTTTCCTTTGGCGAATACAGCTCGCTCGGGATCAATTCATGGTCTTGCTTCCCATTCATTTTGTCTTCTCCCAGATACTTTACATTGTCTTCTCCCAGGTACTTCACATACAATTCTGCCAAGTCCTGTCTTATTTCATTGGTTTCATCCAGATGAGCCAATTTAACATCAAGCACGGCAGCCTGAATCTCGTCCATTCTCGAATTCCTACCCTGGTAATCGAATACGTATTTGCGGGCACTTCCGTAATTGCCCAATGCCCTGACTACTTCAGCCAGTTCTTCATCATCTGTGGTTACGGCACCCGCATCGCCCAGAGCACCCAGGTTCTTGCCGGGATAAAAACTGTGGGCGGCAGCATCGCCCAGACTTCCTGTCCGCTTGCCGTTTTCACTGTAGATGCAACCGTGCGCCTGTGCATTGTCTTCAAAAAGCAATAGATGATGCTTCTTGCAGATATCCTTCATGCGAGGTGTGATGCTGCATTTACCATAAAGATGCACGGTGAGGAGGGCGCGTGTCTTCTCGCTGATATGGCTCTCGATGAGCGAATCGTCCATCTGGAGCGTTTCCAGCTTAGGCTCGATGAGAATAGGAGTGAGGCCCACGCTTGTGATGGCAAGGATGGTGGCGATATACGTGTTGGCAGCCACCAGCACCTCGTCTCCTGGCTGCATTCTGCCCAATATCATTTCTCCCTGCAGCATCAGTTTAAGGGCATCCAGACCATTGCCGCAGCTGATGCAGTGGCGAGTACCGATGTATTCGGCATAATGGCTCTCAAAGTCGTGGATGTGCTTGCCTTGCAGATACCATCCGCTGCTCACCACCTCGGCGATGGCATGCTGGATATCCTTCTCGTAAGGCGCATTGATGTCTTTCAGACTCAAGTATTTGATTTCTTTCATTTTTCTTTTTTTTTATTCCGTAAAGTATCGAAGAGTTACTCTGTAAGGATTAAAATAACAGCTCCTTCAGAGCAATCCTTGATTTCAAATTCCACCTCCTTGTTCAGGTATAGTCCCTGGTAAGGATGGTTCATCATGAACGTCTCCTCTTCCCGAGCATCGTGAATTTTTACGGTGAAAGAGCCAAACAGTGCAACGATTACTTGCTGGGTATCATTCTTTCCCTGTCCAAAGGTCTTTCCTTCGTGCATGCCGTAGCGCCATTCCACATTCTTGATATGGAATGGGATATTCTTCATCTCCTCGGCAACGGTCAGGCTGCCGCGAGGGTCGAATATCTTGGGAAGCTGTATGATGTTAGCTATTTCCTGTTTCATGATGATGTTAGCTATTTCTTGTTTCATATTAAGATAACGTGAATCAGGGGGCTTTATTGTATCTGATGCCTAAGTTTAAACGGGAGAGAGGATAAAAAATTAGAGCAGCTATCTTCTCAGACAACTGCTCTACATTCAATAGGTATTAGTTTTCTTTAAGGTAAAAAGATTGTATTCAGGA
>USJX01000117.1 GCA_900555035.1 uncultured Prevotella sp. | reverse complement strand
TTTTGAGAATTAATAACTTATTTAATAATCGTCTCGTTTTAACGGGACACTAGTGATATTATATACAATAAATATATTCAGAAATGATCAAGATACGCTGCGTGGTAGAAAGGATTACCTACCAGAACCAGGAAAACGGATACTCCGTGATGAGAGTCAAGGTGAAAGGATATTCCGACCTGGTTACACTGGTGGGCAACCTGCTGGATGTTCCAGTGGGAGCGGTATTGCTGTGCAATGGCGAATGGAAGATGGACAAGCGATACGGACAGCAGTTTGCCTGCGATAACTGGGAAGAGGTAATGCCCGCAACCGTATATGGCATCGAGAAATACCTGGGCAGCGGACTGGTGAAAGGCATCGGTCCCAAGTTTGCACACCTGATAGTGGAGAAGTTCGGAACCGAAACCATCGAGGTGATTGAAGACGACATAGAACGACTCTACGAGGTACCCGGCATCGGCAAGAAACGTGTAGAGAAAATACGCGACAGTTGGGAAAAGCAGAAAGACATCAAGAACGTGATGATCTTCCTGCAGCAGTATGGAGTAAGCACAGCCTATGCCGCCAAAATCTACCGGCAGTATGGCAAGGATAGCATCGACAATGTGAAGGAAAATCCCTACCGGCTTGCCGATGACATCTGGGGCATCGGTTTCAAGACTGCCGACAGCATAGCCAGCAAGATGGGTTATGAAAAAAACGACCTGAGACGCTGCAAGAGCGGCATTAACTACACTTTAAACGAACTATCCAACGAAGGGCATGTATATGCTGTAGAAGAGCAGCTTATAGAAGCCGCCAAGAAACTGCTCGAAGCAGACGGAGAGCCGATTACGCAAGCCATCACAGAGATGATAGCCTCCGAAAATCTCATCCGTGAGAACGAAGCCATCTATCTGCCACCCTTCTATTATTCAGAACGGGGAACGGCTAAGAAACTGCTCGCCCTGATGCATGGTCAGGGGGCTAACCTCTTCAATATGCAGGCCGACATCAAGGCGATGGAAAAGGCTTCGGGCATCAAGTACGATGAGGTGCAGATAGCCGCCATAGAGCAGGCAGTACACTCTAAGGTGATGGTGCTTACGGGTGGTCCAGGAACAGGAAAAACCACGACAACACAAGGTATTATCACAGCCTACAAGACGGCAGGAATGAAGATTCTCCTGGCGGCTCCTACGGGCAGAGCTTCCAAGCGAATGAGCGAGGCCACGGGCATGGAAGCCAAGACCATCCACCGCCTACTGGAGTTCAATCCGCAGGACGGATACAAGCGCAACGAGGAGAACCCGCTGGAGGGCGATGCACTGATAGTAGATGAATGCTCGATGATAGACATCATCCTGATGTATAACCTGATGAAGGCAATTCCGGAGCACATGCGCCTGGTGCTGGTGGGCGATATAGACCAGTTGCCGAGTGTGGGAGCCGGAAACGTTTTGCGCGACATCATCGACTCTGGGAAAATTCCTGTAGTCCGCCTTACCCGCATCTTCAGGCAGGCGCAGTCGAGCCGAATCGTGATGAGTGCCCATGCCATCAACCAGGGATATTATCCTGACACGAGCAATGGCAAGCAGACCGACTTTTTCTTTATCAAGAACGAAGACCCGGAGCAGGTGGCTACGGAAATCGTGAATCTCGTAAAATACCGTCTGCCCAAGGCCTACAATCAGCCCCTGAGCAATATCCAGGTGCTCACGCCGATGCAGAGAAGCGTGGTGGGAGCAGCCAATCTGAACATGATGCTGCAGCAGGCGCTCAACACATCCACCCTGGGTATCAGCCGTGGCGGAACCACCTACAAGCAGGGCGACCGCGTGATGCAGATAAGGAATAATTACGACAAGAACGTATTCAACGGCGACATCGGAATCGTGGAGAAGGTATGTATGGAAGACCGCACCATCTCCGTGGTTTTCGAAGACCATCTGGTAGAATACGAGGCCACGGAGCTGGATGAGCTGACCTTGGCCTATGCCACCACCATCCACAAGAGTCAGGGTTCGGAATACCCCATCGTGGTCATCCCCGTACTGATGACCCATTTCGTGATGCTCCAGCGCAACCTTATCTATACGGGCATTACGAGAGCCAAGAAAATCTGCGTGCTGATAGGTCAGCCCAAAGCCCTCGCCTACGCCATAAGAAATCTGACGGTGAGCAACAGGAACACGAAGCTGAAAGAAAGATTGCGTGGGGAGATTGAAGCAAAGCCGCTTGCTGCGCCAGGAAGCCAGCCGCATGTTGTGCCTGAGAATCAGCCGTATATTGTGCCTGAGAATCAGCCAATGATGGCAGCAGAACCAGAAATAAACCGGAAATGAACCAGAAATTAAAAGACAAGAAATTAAAAGACAAGAAATTAAAAGACAAGAATAAAACGACAAGCAAATAATGGAAAATAAAATTACAACAATGGAACGGGGAATGCAGCGACGCACAGAGCTGCTCCTGGGAAAAGATAATCTGGAAAAGATACAATCGGCACGCGTACTCATCTTCGGTATCGGAGGTGTAGGATCATGGTGCGTCGAGGGACTCGTAAGAAGCGGCGTGCGCAACATCACCATCGTGGATAGCGACCGAGTGTGCGTTACCAACTGCAACCGACAGCTGATGGCCACAAGCCGCACCATCGGCGAGGTGAAGGTGGATGCACTGCGCGAACGCCTGCTTGAAATCAATCCCGATGCCAACATCACCGCCTATCAGAAAATCTATCAGGCAGAAACTGCCGATGAGTTCCACATGGAGGAATACGATTTCATCATCGATGCCATCGATTCGCTGAAAGACAAGGCAGATCTCATTCTCCGTGCCACCGCCCTGCCTAAGGAAATCACCTTCATTTCTTCAATGGGTGCCGCCCTGCGCCGCGACCCCTTCATGGTGAGAAAGGCTGAATTCTGGAAGGTGGATGGCGACCCGCTGGCCAGAGCACTGCGAAAGAAATTCAAGAAAAACAAAACGTTCCCTCGACGTAAATTCCAGTGCGTATATAGCGAGGAAAAGCCGATGCAGAACCAGGGCGTAAATGATGCCCCTGACGACCAGCAGCTGGTGGAACACGAATCGTGCTCTACAAAGGCACAGATCAACGGTTCGCTCTGCCACATCACCGCCACCTTCGGCATGGCCATAGCAGGAATGGTTATCAACCATATCATCGATAAAAAATAACAAGAAAAATCGATAAAAATTAACAAGAAAAAGAAATAAACAAGAAAAAGAAATATATGATTACAGTAGATGGATTGACCGTCGAGTTTGGCGGCACCACCCTATTCAAGGACATTTCCTTCCAGATTAACGAGAAGGACCGTATTGCCCTGATGGGCAAGAATGGCGCAGGTAAGAGTACCCTGCTCAAAATCATCGCTGGCGTGAGAAAAGCCACCCGTGGCTCCGTTTCCGCCCCGAAAGACTGCGTCATCGCCTACCTGCCTCAGCACCTGATGACCGAAGACGGACGCACCGTGTTCGAGGAAACCTGTCAGGCCTTCGCCCACCTGCACGAGATGCAGGCGGAG
Source organism: uncultured Prevotella sp. (assembly GCA_900555035.1). Classification (GTDB taxonomy): domain Bacteria; phylum Bacteroidota; class Bacteroidia; order Bacteroidales; family Bacteroidaceae; genus Prevotella. Next base: position 2,393 of record USJX01000117.1, on the reverse strand, counting down.
ATAGACCGCATCAACAACGAGCTTACCACACGCACCGATTACGATAGCGACGACTATATGCAGCTCATCGAAAAAGTATCTTCCCTGTCAGAAAAATTCTATGCCATCGACATGACGCATTTCGAGGAGGATGTAGAGAAGACGCTGCTCGGCTTGGGTTTCGAACGCTCCGACTTCAACCGCCCTACCAGCGAGTTCTCCGGAGGATGGCGCATGCGAATAGAGCTGGCCAAACTGCTGCTGAAATCGCCTGACGTGTTGCTCCTCGATGAGCCTACCAACCACCTCGACATCGAATCCATCGGCTGGCTGGAAGAATTCATCATCAACAGTTCCAAGGCAGTGGTAGTAATCAGTCACGACAGGAAATTTGTTGACGACATCACCACCCGCACCATCGAAGTAACCATGGGCAGAATCTACGACTACAAGGCCACCTACAGCCAGTATCTGGAACTCAGAAAGGAACGCCGCGAGCAGCAGATGAAGAAATATGAGGAACAGCAGAAGATGATAGCCGAGACCAAGGATTTCATAGAGCGGTTCAAGGGCACATACTCCAAGACCTTCCAGGTGCAGAGCCGTGTGAAGATGCTCGAAAAACTGGAACTGATAGAGGTGGATGAAGAGGATACCAGCCGGCTGAGACTGAAATTCCCGCCAAGTCCGAGAAGCGGTGCCTATCCGGTGCAGATGAGCGATGTGGCCATGTCGTTTGACGGCAAGAAGATATTCAGCGGCGTGAACCTCACCGTGGAGCGTGGCGACAAGATTGCCTTCGTGGGAAGAAACGGCGAGGGTAAATCTACACTGGTGAAATGCATCATGGGCCAGCTTCAGAACGAGGGAAAACTGGTGTTGGGACATAATGTTCAGATAGGTTATTTTGCTCAGAACCAGGCATCTTTGCTCGATGGCGAGCTTACGGTGTTCCAGACCATTGATGATGTGGCGAAGGGAGAAATCAGAAATAAGATTCGCGATTTGCTGGGAGCCTTTATGTTTGGCGGCGAGGATTCTACCAAGAAGGTGAAGGTATTGTCGGGAGGCGAGCGCACCCGTCTGGCCATTCTCAAGCTGCTGCTGGAGCCAGTGAATTTATTGATTCTCGATGAGCCTACCAACCATCTTGATTTAAAGACAAAAGATGTGCTGAAGCAGGCGCTGCTCGATTTCGACGGCACGCTGATCGTGGTGAGTCACGACCGTGACTTCCTGGATGGTTTGGTGAGCAAGGTATATGAATTCGGTCATGGCCGTGTTCGTGAGCATCTGTGCGGAATCTATGAATTCCTGGAGTCGAAGAAAATGGAGAGCCTTCAGGAATTGGAGAAGAAGTAACCCGCAAGGCGCTAGGAAAGAACCCGCAAGGCAGACAGGAAAGAAGCCCGCAAGGCGCTAGGAAAGAAGCCCGCAAGGCGCTAGGAAAGAAGCCCGCAAGGCGCTAGGCGGATTTGAAATCCGCCGTTAAAAAATGTCCCAACCTATTTACGCCCTGCGGATTTGAAATCCGCAGCAAGCAAGAATGGTAAGGGGATTACAAATCCCCAGGTTTAAGAGGTCGAACATTTTTTAACGACGGATTGCAAATCCGTCGGAACGCCTAGCGGGGTACTTAACGATAGTTTCTGAACACCTGGCGGATAAGGTTCCGTTTATTCCGCGTAATCCGATGAATAATGACACACACCCTCCTCATGTTTGCCCATCAGATGATGGTAATCCAGATGCTTTCATCCTTATCCCTCGCCTCCTCCATGCGCTTCATCAGGCGATGAAGCCAGATGCGGGAATTCACAACCATACCCTTCAACTTGTTCTCACCCACCAGGATGCAGCCCTGGGTATCGTCGGGATAATTGCCGGCATGAATTCGGATGCCCTCAAAATTCGGAACACCCTGCAGATACGGCAACCACTGCCTGAACCTGGGCGATGGCGTGATGAGCACGGGATACGTGCCCTCGGGGATGGCAGTGTGGCCCTTCATCTTCTGAGCCTTCTTGCCTGAAACCCTGCCCAGGCGGGCATCCACCAGCTGAGGCTCCAGCTCCACACCCAGCAGATTGCGCCACGTAGGCTCCATGGTGTCGCAGAAATAAGTATCAGTCCCCAACTTCTGCACATCAAAACTATTACGAAACTCACGCTTCAACCCCTGGTTGTAACTGGTTACCACCTTGCGGTCCACGTCCTCATCCTCCAGAATATACAAACGCCCAATGGTGTAAGTATTCTTCTTCGCAATACGCTTCAAAACTAACTCCATACTTATTTTAGTTTACAGTTTATAATTTATAGTTTACAGTTTTTATAATTTATAGTTTATAATTTATAGTCGCGAATTCAACAAGCAAGTGCAAAATTACGAAATGTTTTTGTAAAAGCACTCC
>USJX01000116.1 GCA_900555035.1 uncultured Prevotella sp. | reverse complement strand
TGAGAAGTCATACCACCACGAGCGGTAAGGATACCCTCGGCAGCCGACATACCAGCGAGGTCTTCAGGAGAAGTCTCGATACGAACCATGATGACCTTCTTGCCATCCTCGTGCCATACCTGAGCATCGTCAGCGTGGAATACGATCTGACCGCAAGCAGCACCTGGAGAAGCAGGGAGACCCTGAGTGATGACCTTAGCTCTAGAGAGCGCCAGCTTATCGAATACTGGGTGCAAAAGCTCATCGAGCTTCTGAGGCTCACAGCGGAGGATAGCAGTCTTCTCATCAATCATACCCTCGTGAAGGAGGTCCATAGCAATCTTCACCATAGCGGTACCTGTACGCTTACCGTTACGTGTCTGGAGGAACCAGAGCTTACCTTCCTGTACGGTGAACTCCATGTCCTGCATATCGTGATAGTGGTGCTCCAACTTATCCTGGAGAGCGTCGAGCTCCTTGTAAAGCTCAGGCATAGCCTCTTCCATAGAAGGATACTTAGCTACGCGCTCTTCCTCAGAAATACCGGCACGCTCAGCCCAACGCTGAGAACCAATCTTTGTAATCTGCTGTGGTGTACGGATACCGGCAACCACGTCCTCACCCTGTGCGTTGATCAGGTACTCACCATTGAAAAGGTTCTCACCATTACCAGCATCACGAGAGAAGCAAACACCTGTAGCAGAGGTCTCGCCCATGTTACCGAATACCATCGCCATCACAGAAACGGCAGTACCCCACTCATCAGGAATACCTTCCATCTTGCGATAGAGGATAGCACGCTCGTTCATCCATGAACGGAACACGGCGCAGATAGCACCCCAAAGCTGCTCGATAGGATTGGTAGGGAAGTCCTGACCAGTCTGCTCCTTGATAGCTGCCTTGAAGAGCTCAACGAGTTTTTTGAGAGATTCTACAGAGAGGTCCTTATCCAAAGTTACACCCTGCTCTTCCTTCACCTTTTCGATGATAGCCTCGAATGGGTCGATATCTTCTTTGTTTACAGGCTTCAATCCCATCACCACATCACCATACATCTGTACGAAACGGCGATATGAATCGTAAACGAAGTGAGGATTGCCGGTCTTCTTAACCAAGCCCTCAGCCACTTCATCATTCAAACCGAGGTTGAGGATAGTATCCATCATACCTGGCATAGAAGCACGTGCTCCTGAACGAACTGATACGAGAAGAGGATTCTCTACAGAACCGAACTTGCTGTTCATCAATGCCTCTGTATGAGCCACTGCAGCCATCACCTCATCCTGGAGGAGTTCCTTGATTTTCTCCTCACCTACCTTATAATACTCGTTACAAGTATCAGTAGTGATGGTGAAACCTGGAGGAACAGGAACACCAATAAGGTTCATCTCGGCGAGGTTTGCACCCTTACCACCGAGCTCTTCACGCATTTTCGCATTTCCTTCGGCTTTTCCATTGCCGAACGTATAAACTCTTTTTTCGTTCATATTTATAGGTTCAAAAATATTATATTATTCAGTTATTCTCAATTGTTTTGTTGATGATGCAAATATACGACATTATTTTGAAACCACCAAACTTTTATACGCTTTTTTGCTATCCCGAGTTTACATTTTAAACTGTTGTCGCACACATGCGGATATTTTTAACAATCCCCAAGAAAAAAGTAAGAAATGTAAGAAATTTAAAAGTATGCCAAGTTGGCGATTCCCCAAAAACATCATGTAGCAGAGGCGCAGGTCACACCACCAGACAGCCCATACTATCCCAAACAACCCATATAACACAGTCCATACTATCCCAAGTAACCAATATAATAATGTACGCGCGTAAAAGGTACCAGATTAAAAATAATCGGGGCAAATCTTTCATTTCTCGCAAAAATGTAGTAACTTTGCAGCCATAAAAAAATACAAAACATTATTATGGCAAGAAAACGTAAACCATTACCGCTTTTGGAGAACATCACCATCGAGGCAGTAGCTGCCGAGGGTAAGTGCATCACTCGCGTAGATGACCAGGTCATCTTCGTACCTTTCTGCGTACCTGGCGATGTGGTAGATTTGCAGGTAGTTAAGAAAAAACATAAGTATTGCGAAGCGAAGGTGGTTCGCTTCATCAAGAAGAGCGACGTAAGACAGGAGCCTATGTGCGAGCACTTTGGCATCTGTGGCGGTTGCAAGTGGCAGAATCTTCCTTACGAGGAGCAGATCAAGGCGAAGCAGAAGCAGGTGGAAGACCAGCTTACCCGCATCGGCAAGATTGAACTCCCTGAGTTCCGCCCTATCATGGGCAGCGTGAAGACCCAGGAGTATAGAAACAAGATTGAGTTCGGATGCAGCAACAAGCGCTGGTTCACCGCCGAGGAGCTGGCCCAGCTGCCTCAGAAGGAAGAAGAAACCATCACTTCCCTCAAGGAGCGCCACGCCCAGAACGCCATCGGTTTCCATATCACCGGTGCCTTCGATAAGATTTATCCTATCAAGAAGTGCTGGCTGATGGACGACCTCTGCAACGAAATCCGCAACTTCGTATTCGAATACGCTGATTCTCACGACTATACCTTCTACGACCTGCGTGAGCAGCATGGATTGCTCCGCAACATGATGATTCGTAATTCAAACACTGGCGAGTGGATGCTCGTGTTCCAGTTCCATTATGATGAGGAGGGTGATGAGCAGAGAGCACTGGAGCTGATGCAGCAGGTGGCTGATAAGTTCCCTCAGATTTCATCGCTCATGTATGTAGATAACCAGAAGGGAAATGACACCATCAACGACCTGGATCTCACCCTCTTCAAGGGCAACGACCACATCTTCGAGCTGATGGAGGATTTGAAGTTCAAGGTGGGTCCAAAGAGTTTCTATCAGACTAACACCGAGCAGGCTTACCACCTTTATTGCGTGGCTCGCGAGTTTGCCAACCTCACAGGAAACGAGTTGGTTTACGACCTCTACACCGGCACGGGAACCATCGCCAACTTCGTGGCTCACAAGGCTAAGAAGGTTATCGGTATTGAGTACGTACCAGAGGCCATAGAGGATGCAAAGGTGAATTCTCAGGTGAACAACATCGAGAATACCCTCTTCTATGCAGGCGACATGAAGGATATTCTGACCAACGAATTCATCGCCCAGCACGGTCGCCCAGACGTCATCATCACCGACCCTCCACGTGCCGGAATGCATCCTGACGTAGTGAACGTAATCCTGAATGCGGCTCCTAACCGCATCGTGTATGTAAGTTGCAACCCTGCTACCCAGGCTCGCGACCTGCAGTTGATGGACGACCACTACAAGGTGGCTGCCGTTCAGCCGGTAGATATGTTCCCTCATACTCCTCACGTAGAGAACGTCGTTTTGCTCGAGAAGCGCAGCGATGCTGAAATCAAGCAGAAACAGAAGGAGCGCAAGGAGCGTGAGAAGGCGATAGCTGAAGCCAAGGCTGCAAAGATATAAACCTAAAAACAAAATAGAAATAAGATGAAAAAAGGTATCATCCTGGCGCTCATGGCTTTGACCACGGTCTCAGCCAGCGCCCAAAAGAAGCAGACCATCGAATTGCCTTCATGGTTGAGCAACGTAAAACTGTCGGGTTATGGAATGGCCCAGTATCAGTACAGCGGACAGAAGAACGCTGAATCCAACTCATTCAATATCCGAATGGGCCGTATCGCCCTGGAGGGTCGCATTGCAGACGACTTCTACTGGAAGACCCAGATTCAGTTTAACGGCAACACCTCCAACCTGGGTTCCAGCCCAAGAATGGTGGATCTGTTTGCCGAATGGCAGAAGTACGACTATTTCAAGGTGAAGATTGGTCAGTTCAAGAACCCATTCACCTTTGAGAATCCGATGCATCCTATCGACCAGGGCTTCATGGGATATTCCCAGAACGTGAGCAAGTTGGCTGGTTTCAGCGACCGTGCCGGAGAGCACACATCCAATGGTCGTGACATCGGTTTGCAGCTCCAGGGTGATTTCCTCAAGAATGCCAACGGCCGCAACCTGCTGCATTATCAGATTGGTGTGTTCAACGGACAGGGTATCAACACCAAGGACGTTGATAATCAGAAGAATGTGATTGGTGGCGTATGGGTAATGCCAGTAAGCGGCATGAGAATCGGTGCCTTCGGATGGACGGGTTCTTATGCGAGAAAGGGAACATGGACCGACGAGCATGATGCCTCCTATACTGCCGACATTCAGAAACGCTCTGGCGTTCGCAAGCTCAGACAAAACCGCTATGCCTTCTCATTCGAATACAAGCAGGATGGCTGGACCGTTCGCTCCGAATATATCCACTCCACAGGAAAGGCATTCGCAAAGAGCATCAACAACTTCAATGATGCAGATGCCAAGAATTGCAACCTGAACGAGAAGATTGGCGATAAGGCACAAGGTGTTTACGGATTGGTCATTGCCCCATTGGCTCAGCTGCCAAAGAACAGCCGAATCGACATCAAGGCGCGTTACGACATGTATCAGCCTAACGGCAAGAACAACATGCAGAAGACCCAGTATGAGGCTGGTTTGAACTTCCACATCGGCAAGCGAATCACCATCCTCACCGAGTATGCATTGGTCAACGACAAGACGCTGGCCAAGCACAATTACTCCATGGCAGACGCTGAGTTCTGCTTCCGCTTCTAACAAATACAATAAAGGCTCGTTCCGAATCACAGGAACGAGCCTTTATCATTACATGTTTATATGCTCAATCTCTTGCTAGAACGAATAAGAGAATCCGATAGACATGAATTCCTTAAACTGCCAATAGCTGTCACCATCGTTACGCTTCGCACCATCGTCGAAACGAGGATAGAGGAAGATATTCGATGAAATATAGCGATTGAACTGGAAGGTGAGCGTGTTCTCCCACTCTATCTCAGCGCGCTTATAAGTAGTATATCCCCAAAGACGGGTTTTCCACTTCAAATTATCCATCACCTGCCAAGTCAGGTCGAAGGTACACTCCGAACCGTAATCGGTCATTCCGTGCTCACCCTCCTTCAAACCATATCTTGTAGCAAGCTGCTCACGACCCACATACTTCCAGTTGAGCGCCAGAGGAGCCAGATGGGCACTACCCTTCAACCTGTGGTTGAGCCAATCCACCGAATAATCCATACCGACAGAGAGGTTCAGATTGAATGGCGAGAAGAAATCGGAATACACCTTCTTATCATTGCTCTTGTAGCCATGGGCAAACTGCGTCTGCGCCACCATCTGAATGGTATAATACCATTTGCGGGAAGCCTGGAGTCCCAACTTGCTGGTGTATCGGATCAAGTCGTCAGAAGTCTTCAGGCTGTGCACCGAGTCGCCCTTGGAAGTCTGGTATCCCAGTCGCATCTCCAGCTTGTTCTCCCACTTCACTTTCTGCTTGTTGTTATAGTTAGCCTGCATCGTGACACGCCCCAGCATAGAGTAGTTGCTCTCACCCCCCTTATACCAGTTGCTCGACACGAAGTTCTGCAGGAACTGCAGATAGTAATCTCCGGCAAAGGTCCAGAAGTTAGGTCGGAAGATGACGATGTCCATCGGAGCCGCATCCGGTTCTATCGCCTTCGGAGCCGCTTCCTCTATCACATCACGCTTCGGTTTCTTCACGCGGTTGTCGGCCACGATAGGCGCCCCCACCTCTTCCAGATGTCTCTGCGTCACCTTCACCAGGTCGGGACGTCGCAGATAGATATCCAGCAGGGCAGCATCCAGCTCCACATCCAGCGAGTCACCCACGCCCGCATTCGGATTCAGGCGCAGGAAATGGTTGGCAGGCGAGCGGTAGAAGGTGAGCGGAGTGAAGAGTTTGGAGAATCGGGAGTCTTCCGCATCCATCTTCATGGAATCAATACGCATGCGCGCTCTGGAAAGAGAATCAGCATAACTCTCTCTCCATATAGAATCCTTCACCGCAACAGTATCCACCGTTTCAACAAGCTTTTTCTGGCGTTGTGCTTCAGCCGAAACACGCTTGTGCAGGCGCTGCGCCTCAGCCGAAGCACCCCCCGCAACGATAGCCAAAACGAGTAATCCTAATCTTATTTTCATACCATATTTTATATATTCGGGCACAAAGGTAATAAATAATTCATAAATCCAAGGGCTTTATCCCAAATAATTTTGGTATTTCGCAAAAATATCGTAACTTTGCACCCAAATTATTCTAATTTAAATTA
>USJX01000115.1 GCA_900555035.1 uncultured Prevotella sp. | reverse complement strand
TTCTTGTACTACTTGTCTGTTTATGTAAAATCTTTCAAAGAACTCTTTCTTTATTTTCTTTATTGCTTCGAGTCATACTTGATTTCTCAAAAGCGAGTGCAAAAGTACAAACTATTTTCGAAACTACCAAACATTTCTCGAAAAAAGTTGTGTTTTTATTCGATTTTTAACAGTTGTAAACAATTAAAGACCTATTTATCCCTTTCTACTCCTTATAATATACATACACACATAGCATGTGTGTGCAGGCGCGCAGGCGCGCAAGCGCATAGGCGTGCGAATGCACGCGAGTACGCATGCATACGCATATACGTACGCCTGCAAATCTATATGATGATTGCTTCAAGTCTATATGATAACTGTTTCAAGTGTTTCAAACGTTGAAACACTTGATTCCACGCCATGAAACACTTCGTTCCACCCCTTGGCACACTGCGTTTCATCGTGTGGCACAAAATAGCATCAAGTACGCCGGTTTTTCCTATCGCATGCAGTAATTCGTAAGGGATGCATTATTTATACATTATTAATGCGTGAGAGATACGTGACGGATACGTGAGGGATGCGTGATAGATGCGTGAGGGATATTGTAAACAAATCCGTCATCCATCACGCATCCTTAAAAATTCAATCCTCTCATTTTCAACAACTTACCATTTCCAAAATCGAAATCGTGAGGGATGTGAGGGATTTTTCGAGAAAAAACTTTTTTCTGCGAAGGCACAACCTTATTTCTTGATGGTAAATTCGAATTTCAATCCACCTTCCGGCAAATTGCTTACTCTGATGGTACCACCATGCAGCAATACGGCATTCTTGACGATGGCAAGACCCAGACCCGTGCCTCCCATCTTTCGGCTGCGTCCCTTATCCACCCGATAGAATCGTTCGAAGAGTCGAGCCAGATGTTCCGGCGGTACGCCCTGACCATTATCCCGGAAGATGAAATGCCACTTGTTGCCCTGCTCCTTTGCCTCCAGTGTTATCGTACGCCCCTCACCGGCATACGCAATGGCATTATCGGTAAGGTTGCGGAACACACTATAGAGCAAACTGCGGTTTCCCTTTACCACGATGCGCTCCGGCAACTGGTTATCGAATGTCATCTTGCGCTCCTGACGTACCAATGCCGTCTCCTTCGTGATGTCAGCCACCAACTGCGTGATATCCACCGCCTCGAAATCTATCATATCCGAACCATCATCCAGGCGGTTCAGCGTAGAAATATCATGAAGCAAGGAAGTAAGGCGCTCACTCTGTGCATAACAGCGCTGCAGAAACTGCTCCTTGGTCTGCTCGTTGATGTGCGGATTGTCGAGAATCGTCTCCAGATATCCCTGAATACTTGCCACCGGAGTCTTCAACTCATGTGCAATATTCTGTGTGAGCTGGCGCTTCAGGATATCCTGCTCCTTCCGGGTAGTCTGCACTCGCTTATACATCTTTATAATACGCTCGGCTATCTCGCCCAGTTCATCATCTGGGAAATTGGTCAAATCTTCCACCTCCAGACTCTCGTTGTGATCTGCCTTATAGGCAAAGATGGTAAGTTTGGAGACGTTCTTGCCCAACCGGTAGGTGAAACGATAGAGCACGACGGTAAGAAGGATGATGGCAACGATGGCAAACCAGATATAATGCTGGTCTGCCTGAAGCGACTTGGTCAAATTGTCATTATAAGGCAACGCCGTACGCACGATGAGCTGCGCTTTTGGAAAATAGGAAGCCACATAGAAATAATCCTGCTTCAAGGTCTTCGACTGTCGCTCCACACTCGTGCCCTGTCCCACCTTCAAAGCCTCAGCTATTTCCTCCCGCTTGGCATGATTGGCAAAATGACGATAATTCTTGCTCATATTATCGAACACCACCCTACCATCGGGCTTGACCAGGGTAACACGAAGGTCCTTGCTCTCATGTTCACGCACGAATTCCTGCAGTTTGGCCTCAGCCACACGCACGCTATCCACCATATCAACGCTATCCGATAAGAGAATGCCCTGCGAGTTGGACAGCAGCAAGTCTTCCATCAGTAGTTCGTTGTAGTTGGCAAGCTTCAAGGTCAAGGTGTTAATCTTGAACTGCTTCTCCCTGCTCTGCTGAAATACGATAAAACTGACGGCGAACACGAGGAACACCGTCAGCACACTGAAATATAGTTTTTTGCCTACACTACTTATCTTAAACATATCCGTTACGCATCAAAATAATAACCAAAACCCAGGCGGGTTACGATGCACTTGGCAAATCTGCCCACCTTCTTACGCATTCGGGTGATGTTGACATCCACTGTTCGGTCGAGCACCATCACATCCTTAGGCCATACCCTGTCGATGAGTTCCTGGCGTGAGAACACCCTGCCCTTCTCTTCGAGCAGGAGTCGGAGCAATTCGAACTCCGTCTTGGTGAAAGGCACATTCTCGCCATCGATGCTCACCGTCTTCTTGTCGAGGTTGAGCAGCAATCCCTGGTAACCTATCACGGTAGGCTCCTCGGCAGTACCATTCTGCTCGGCAGTTCTGCGCAGCACGGCACGGATGCGCACCATCACCTCACGGATAGAGAACGGTTTTGAGATATAGTCATCGGCACCCAGGTTGAATCCGGTCACCGTATCGTTCTCGGTATCGCGAGCCGTGAGGAAGATGATAGGGATATTTGCCGTAACGGGATTTTCCTTCAGATGCTTTGCCATCTGGAAACCGCTCATTCCGCCCATCATCACATCGAGCAGCAGGAGATGATAAGATGGAACATCCATCTGCAAAGCCTCCTCAGCAGAGTTGGCAGTATCCACCTGGTAGCCCTCGGTTTCAAGATTGAAACTCAAGATTTCGCACAGGTCTTGCTCATCGTCAACGACCAGTATTCTTTTATTTTTCTCTTCCATTTCTTCTAAATTAATCAATTTCTGAAATCTGCTGCAAAAGTACGAATTTTATCTTGTAATAAGCGTTACATAGGGTTACAATTCTGTGACATTGCCTGGTTTTTATGCTAAAAAATGATAAAGAAGCAAGATTCGTCACATTTTTCAACGAGGTGTTACCTAATTGGCTACAGGTTTGTTTGCTAGTTAAAAACAGAAACACTACTTTTGCAACCGATAAGGTTAAAAAGTTAAGGATTAAAAGTATTTATTAAAATCTGTGTTGTTATGAAAGATAATTCAAATACATCCATAGTAATCGGCGAACTCATTAAGCGAGAACTCAAGAAACAGGGCAAGACTTCTGTCTGGCTTGCCGAAGGATTAGGCTGCCACCGCACCAACGTATATAAGATTAACGATAGAAGCACCATTGACTCGGGCATGCTTTTCCACATCAGCCAATTGCTCAAGGTTGATTTTTTCAAGATCTACTCAGATGCCTTGAAGAAGAAGATATAAAAATCTCATTACAAAGAAAAAGAAGAGGGTGTGTCTTGGACTTTTGACACACCCTCTTTTGTTTTATCCCAATCTCTTTTCGAGTCTTTCGCGGATAGCTGCGATGAAGCCGGCTGAATTAACTGCCTTGGCCTCAACACCCTCCATCAGGTTGACGAGGTCCTTGGTTGCGATACCATCATTCAGGGTATCGAAGCAAGCTGCCTCCAACTGGTCGCCGAACTCCTGCAGTTCCTTGATGCCATCCAGTTCACCACGCTTTCTCAACGCACCGCTCCATGCAAAGATGGTAGCCATTGGGTTGGTGGATGTATCCTCACCCTTCAGGTAGCGATAGTAGTGGCGGGTTACGGTGCCATGGGCTGCCTCATACTCATATTTGCCGTCAGGAGAAACCAAAACGGAAGTCATCATCGCCAGCGAACCGAAGGCTGTGCTGAGCATATCGCTCATTACATCACCGTCATAGTTCTTGCAAGCCCAGATGAAGCCGCCCTTGCTGCGGATGACACGAGCCACGGCATCATCAATCAATGTATAGAAGTACTCAATGCCGAGTTCGGCAAACTTCTCCTTGTAGTCGCTTTCATATACTTCCTCGAAGATCTTGCGGAACTGAGCATCGTAGGTCTTTGAGATGGTATCCTTGGTAGCGAACCAGAGGTCCTGCTTGGTATCGATGGCAAACTTGAAGCAGCTGTGTGCAAAACTGCGGATACTCTTATCGGTGTTGTGCATACCCTGGATAACGCCAGTGCCATCGAAGCTATGGATTTCGATTTCCTGCTTCTTGCCGCTCTTGCCCTCGAACACGAGTTTGGCGGTTCCTGGCTCATCGGCACGGAGTTCCACACTCTTATATACGTCGCCATAAGCATGACGGGCGATGGTGATAGGCTTCTCCCAGTTCTTTACACAAGGGTGAATGCTTGGGATGGTGATAGGAGCACGGAACACGGTACCATCCATGATGCTACGGATAGTTCCGTTAGGGCTCTTCCACATCTTATGGAGCTTATACTCATCCATGCGCTGTGCATTTGGGGTGATGGTAGCACACTTCACAGCCACGCCATATTTCTTGGCAGCCTCGGCAGAGTCGATGGTTACCTGGTCGTTGGTCTGGTCGCGGTAAGGCAAACCAAGGTCATAGTACTCTGACTTCAAATCTACGAAAGGCAGGATCAGTTCATCCTTGATCATCTTCCAGAGGATTCTTGTCATCTCATCGCCATCCATCTCTACCAATGGAGTCGTCATCTTAATCTTTTCCATAACAATATATATTAATGTATAATTTTATAATTTACAATGTACACTTTATCAAGCCATCATAGGCTAACTTTGATAATTTGCCTGCAAAATTACGAAAAATATCCGAAAAAAGAAAGGAATTTAATATTATTTCTAGCAAAATGATTAAAAAGAGTCTATTTTTGATATAAAAACACAAAGGCACCAACAAGCCGGAGCCTGCTGGTGCCTTCTATATCTGCTATCAAATTATGATTCTAAAAATATCAAATTATGATTCTAAAAATTAGTTCTCCTCTGGAGCCTTGTCGATCAAGTCCATGAACTGGTCGAGCTTAGGAGTGATGATGATCTGAGTACGACGGTTGCGCATCTTGCCCACCTCTGTACTGTTGGTTGTTACAGGGTTGTACTCACCACGGCCACCAGCTGTCAAACGCTTAGGGTTCACGCCGAAGTGATCCTGCAAATACTGAACAACAGATGCTGCACGGAGAGCAGAGAGGTCCCAGTTGTTACGGATGTTCTTCATCTTGGCACTAGTTGTGCTTACAGGCACGTTATCAGTGTTACCCTCGATGAGTACATCGTAGTCCTTGTAATCCTGGATAATCTTGGCAATCTTGCTCAAGGTCTCCTTGGCACGGTCGTTCACCTCGTAGCTACCGCTCTGATAGAGCATGTTGTCAGCCAAAGAGATGTAAACCACACCCTTCAACACCTGAACATCTACCTCCTTCATCTCCTCACGGCTGAGAGAACGGGTCAGGTTGTTGGTAAGAACCATGTTGAGTGAATCGCTCTTGCTCTTCACCTCAACCAAGTGGCGGATATACTGGTTGCTTTCGTTAATCTGATCAACGAGCTTCTCAATGCTGATGTTGTTCTGGTTAGCATTGGTCAAACTCTTATCGAGAGAGTTCTGCAACTTGGCATAATCCTTCTTAGTACCAGAAAGCTGCTCCTGAAGTGAAGCGAGGCGAGCCTCAGCAGCTGCCAACTTCTCCTTAGTATCCTGGTAATTCTGAGTCAATTCTTTATTCTCACTCTGGCAATTCAGAAGATCCTTCTTCAATGCACAGCTTGACATCATCAAGGTGCTTGCCATCAATGCCATAATCAAAAACTTAGTCTGTTTCATATTGTTTTCCTATTTAATTTCTTAGTTACTATTCTATTTTAAACTCACAGTTTCGCATATGAAAGGAAATCTTCCGAAATCCCCCTCATCTGCTTTCAAACACCGCTTTCGTGGTGCAAAGTTACTGATAAGACTCAACAAAACACTATTTGTATAAGGATTTTAGAGAATTTTAACCACTAAATCATTATTTATCACCTTTTTAACTAAAAAAAGAAAATAAATGCCTATTCTTTGCGGCAAAATCAGAAATTTGTATTACCTTTGCAGGCGAATAGCCAAAACATGTATCATGTGGGCTTTTTACTGAGGTAGAATGAATACATTAACAAACTTATAAAAAGAGAAATAGTATGATTCTTTTTTTCAGAACTCCATCTAAGAGTGTGATTGCGACCGAG
>USJX01000114.1 GCA_900555035.1 uncultured Prevotella sp. | reverse complement strand
AGTTCTGGTCCATAGGAGGGTTGGCAGATGAACGGATTACGATGAGCGCATAGCTTGAGTAACCGATCATGAGCATCAGCATGCAGAGCAAAGCGGTGTTCTTGATGCGGGCTGTAACCAGAGGCACGCGCTGCATCTTCTTCTTGGCGATGCCAGTCACCTCGTCAACGCCAGTTACCACCTCCTTCTTGCGCTTGTAGGTAAGGGCAAGCCAGAGAACGGCGAGGACGATGATGCCGCAGACTACGGCAGTCCAGCCATATCCATAGAATGGAATACCGAGCATACCGAAACCGAGAACGAAGGCGATGTTCTGCTTCTTCTCGTTCTTCTCGGAAGCATTGTAAGTCTCGTAGATGCCCCAGATAACAGAGGCTACGAGGCAGATGATATATACGATTTCACCGGTGTTGAATGGACAACCGAGCACGTTGACGAAGAACAGCTCGAACCATCCACCTACGGTGATGATACCTGGAACCACACCATACAATACGGCTACCACTACCAGGAAGGAGAGAACCAACGCCAGAAGCGAGCCCTTGAGGTTGGCATGAGGCACCTTCTTGTAGTAATAAACCAATACGATGGCTGGGATACAGAGCAGGTTGAGCAAGTGAACACCGATACTCAAACCGGTCATATAGGCGATGAGCACGAGCCATCGGTCGCTATGAGGTTCGTCGGCGTGGTCTTCCCACTTCAATATCAGCCAGAATACCACGGCGGTGAAGGCAGATGAGAAGGCGTAAACCTCACCCTCTACAGCCGAGAACCAGAAGGTATCGCTGAAGGTGTAGATGAGTGCGCCCACCATACCTGATGCCTCGATGGCAATCATCTTGCTGGTGGTCATCTCCTTCCAGTCGCCGATGATGAGTTTGCGAGCCAGGTGGGTAATCGTCCAGAAGAGGAACATGATGCAGACGGCACTGAGGAGTGCGCTCATCGTGTTCACCATCTTGGCCACCTGAGTGGTGTCGCTGGCGAAGTGTGTGAAGAAATTGCCCATGAGCATGAAGAACGGTGCCCCCGGTGGGTGACCGATTTCCTGCTTATAAGCAGTGGTGATAAACTCAGGACAGTCCCAGAAACTGGCTGTCGGCTCAATCGTGGAACAATAAACGAAAGCCGCAATGATGAATGCGACCCATCCGAAGATATTGTCCACCAATTTGTACTGTTTCATTATTGTTTAAACTTTAATGTATTATATTTCTTTATTTCTTATATATTTCTTATTTAATAATAATGTGTATAAAACGTTGCAAAGATACTAAAAAGATAAGATAATCTAGAAGTTTCTTCCTTTTTTTTAGGCATTATTATATTATCTAGCTAAACATTTAGGAAATGTTCCTCAAGTTTTTCTCTTGGCATATCCGCCGTATCGTGATAATGCAGATGATGGTTTACACAGGCGATGTGCTTCACGTTGTTGAGCACTTCGGCTACATCGTGGCTCACGATGATGATGGCGCATTCCTTGTTGATCTGCTCCAGCATCTCGTACATCTGCTTCTGGAATCGGCGGTCGATGTAGGTGTTGGGTTCATCGAGGATGACTACATCGGGCTTGGATACGATGGCACGTGCCAGGAGCACTCGCTGTAGCTGTCCACCGCTCAGGGCTGCGATGTGGCGGTCTTTGAACTCCATCAGCTGCATGCGTTCCAGGGTGTTGAGCACCTGCTGGTGCTGTGCCTGGGTGTATCTGGAAAAGAGGCTCTTGGTCTTGCTGAGGCCGGAGAGGACTACTTCATATACTGAGATAGGGAATTGCTTGTCGAGGGAGTTGTATTGTGGGAGATAGCCCATCGAAATCTCCTTTACTTCCTCAACTTTCGCTTCTCCGTTCTCATCCAGGATAGGATTTCCGTTTTTATCTTTCATTTTCTTGAAATATCGGATCTTTCCTTCCGTGGGCTTCATGAGTCTGAGGATGAGGCGCATGAGGGTAGTCTTGCCACCACCGTTTGGTCCGATGATGCCAAGATAATCGTCTTGATAGACGGTGAGATTGATGTCATTGAGCACCTGCTTGCCGTCGTATCCGGCGGATAAATGCTCGATTTCGATTAACTTTGAACTTTGAACTTTGAACATTGAACTTACTACTTTGAACTTTGAGCTTTGAACTTTGAACTTTGGTTGCTGCGGATTTCAAATCCGCAGATCCTAAAAAGGTTGGGACATTTTTTACGCCGGATTTCAAATCCGGCGGGACGCCTGGCGGACTTTGGAAAATATTGGCGAGCCTACTTCCCAACCACTATCTTTTTGCCTTGCACTGCGGCTGCCGCTTCCTGCATCGCCCAGCTCCACTCTCCCTGCAATGGGTTGATATTCATTGCCTGGGTTTGGCTTTCCTTGATGAAAGTATTGGTGTTGCGGTTGGCAAATTCTGCCTGAATGAGGCAATATTTTATCTTTTCTTTTCTTGCTTTTTCTATCAGGCTTTTCAGCTGGGCAGCACTCGGCTCCCTGCCTTCTTCCTCAATGGCCAACTGCTCCAACTGGTAATCACGGGCAAAATAAGTGAGGATAGGGTGATAAATCACAAACTTGCGAACCAGCTCAGGATGATCCTTGAAACTCTTTCTGATGACGCTGTCTCGCTTGTCGATGATTTTCAGCAGCGACAGATAGTTCTTCTCAAAGAACGCCTTGTTCTTCGGTTCCAGATTGCAGAGTGCCTTGAAGATGTTGCTCGCGATGATGCGGGCATTCTTGCAACTCATCCACACATGCGGGTCGATGTTGCCGCCCGGTGTCTTGGCTGGTTTGATGCCTACGGAGGTATCTATCACCTTCATATCCGGAGCATTGTCCTGCAGCTTCTTCATCCAGGTCTGTTCAAAACCGATGCTGCCCACCTTCAGATAAATGGCACTCTTCGTAAGTTCCATCATCTGATCGGCGTATGGCTCGTAAGTCTCCGGGTTGTTGCCGTTGGATACCATCACGTTGACATCCACCTTGTTTTCGGCAATCTTATCCACGAAATATTTGTAGGGCGGGATGGTTACGGTAACGGTAGGCTTACCTGTTCCGGCAGAATTCCCCGATTCAGCCTGTTTCTGAGGCGTGCCCCTGCATCCGGCAAGAAATCCGCCTAATATTCCCCCTAATATAATAAGGTATAGAAAACTCTTCATATATTCAAATCTCTTCATATATCTAAATCTCTTTATATTTTAACCAAATATTCAAACGATAAACCGGAATCTGTTTTAAACAATAAAACTCAGACCATATACCAGCAGAACATATCTCAGCACTTTTCCGATGGTGATGCTGATGGTAGAGATGATGATGTTGGCTCTGGTCAGACCCAATACGATGGTGATGGCACTTCCCAATATCGGGATGAAGGCGAAGAAGCCCATCCAGGCACCACGACCCGCCATGAATCTTTCAGCCTGGTCGAGTTTCTCCTTCTTTACGTGCAGATATTTCTCTATCCACTCCATCTTTCCGAGTCTTCCCACGCCATAATTAAACAGTGAGCCCAGCACGTTTCCTATGCTGCCATATATCACGAGCGGAATCGGGTCCAATCCTGCCGCCTGCAAGCCCGACATCACCACCTCACTGCTGAAGGGGAAGAAACTGCCGGCAAGAAAAGCGGACACAAACATGCCCCAATAGCCCCAGTTGATTAAAAAATCTATCATGTAACTCATTGAATATTATTTATATGTTTATCGCCTGCATCAATATCGTTTCGGGGATGAAAATATTATATAATAAAATCAGTACCACGATAACCAGCATCGAGATAAACATGATGTTCGTAATCTTACCACGGGTGAAGGTGATGAAGTGAGCCACGAGTGGCGCTGTATTCACAATCATGATGCCGCCCAACTCCTTGATATGCTGAGGCTGCAGTATGATGAAAGCCAGACTCACGAAGTTCACCATGGCAAAGGTGTCGTAGATCATTCTCGTGCGAATCTTGTCGGCGTATGACGTGTGCAGGAAGTGGATGGAACCGATGACGCCCAGGATGGTGAGGAACACCAGATTCACTACCTCATGGTCGGTAACCTGCGAATAGTCGAACAGTTCCTTGTAGTTCACGAACTCCAGTAAATGGTTTGCCAGACCCTGCATATTGTCGGTATAGGCATAGTAACCCGCTGAGAACCAGTAGGGCATCACCACGCCGATGATGGATGCAAAGAAGTTGCGGATGCTGAATGAATTGGTGAATACCATCATCATCAGCCAGAGTACAGGCAGGAAATAGCCTATCTGGATGAAGACCATCGAGGCGAGGCCGATACAGAAGAAGGCATAGAAAGTCCAGCCCGACGACTGCTTGTCCTGATAGCCATTCCAGATGATGAGATAGAAGGCGATGAAGCACATCGTCACGATGCTTGCCTTGAACGATGGCGCAGGCAGACTGGTCATGGTGATGAATACCAGGAAACTGCACGAAACCATACGGCTGTAGGTGCGCATCAGGGAATTATGGTTGTTGAGCTCTACCATCAGCAGGGTAGAGATGATGGTAAAGGCAAACTGTACCCAGATATTGGATACCAAAAAACCTACAGCAACCCATACCAAGGCGGCAAGGGTTGCTGTGATAGGTAAAGCGTAGCGGCTTGACGCTACTTTATTTTGAAAAGTTTTCTTTCTTAACATCTATATTAGTGTTTAGTGATTAATGCTTAATTTTTACTTCTGAAGTAAACGATAAGGCATCTGCCTCATTAATCATTAATCACTACTAATTAAACATTACTTAAAGGTCCTGTCCGATATCAGAACGGAAGTACTTGTCGGTGAACTGAATCTTCTGTGCCTCGGCAAAGCTCTTCTTCAAGGCTTCTTCCTTGTCCTTGCCGTAGCTGCTTACGCAGATGACACGACCACCATTGGTTACTACCTCACCATCCTTCATCGCTGTGCCAGAGTGGAATACCACTGAGCCTTCCACGTCGTCGATACCCTTGATAGGATAGCCCTTCTTGTAAGCCTCTGGATAACCGCCGCTTACGAGCATTACGCAGACTGCAGCACGCTCGTCAAACTCGATGCTGCGCTTGTCCAGATCGCCGGCAGCTACACCCTCGAAGAGATCCACGATGTCGCTCTTCAGGCGGAGCATCACGCTCTCAGTCTCTGGGTCGCCCATACGGCAGTTGTACTCAATCACCATTGGCTCGCCTTCTACGTTGATCAATCCGAAGAAGATGAAGCCCTTGTAGTCGATGTTCTCCTCGGCAAGACCCTCAACGGTAGGACGGATGATGCGCTCATCCACCTTCTGCATCCACTCCTTGGTAGCGAATGGCACAGGGGTAACACTACCCATACCGCCGGTGTTCAAACCGGTATCGTGCTCGCCGATGCGCTTGTAATCCTTAGCCTCAGGCAGAATCTTGTAGTTCTTGCCATCAGTCAATACGAATACAGAGCACTCGATGCCGCTCAGGAACTCCTCAATCACCACACGTGCAGAAGCGTTGCCGAACATACCGCCCAGCATCTCCTTGAACTCCTTCTTGGCCTCTTCCAGGGTAGGGAGGATGAGAACGCCCTTACCGGCGCACAAACCGTCTGCCTTCAGTACGTAAGGAGCCTTCAGGGTCTCCAGGAACTTCAAGCCTTCCTCAACGTGCTCGCCGTCGAAGGTCTCATACTGGGCAGTAGGGATGTTGTGACGCTTCATAAACTGCTTGGCGAAGTCCTTGCTGCCTTCCAGTACGGCACCAGCCTTTGATGGACCGATGACAGGGATGTTCTGGGTGCGGGGATCGTTCTTGAAGTCATCGTAAACACCCTTTACCAATGGGTCTTCCGGACCAACTACCACCATATCAACGCCATTCTCCACTGTGAAGTTCTTCAGAGCCTCAAAGTCATCGGCCTTGATATCAACGTTCTCGCCGACATTCTGTGTACCGGCATTACCAGGAGCGATAAAGAGTTTCTCACACTTCTCGCTCTGAGCGATTTTCCATGCTAAGGCGTGCTCGCGGCCACCGCCTCCTAACAATAAAATTTTCATTTGCTGTAAGTTATTGTTTGTTATTTCAAATAATCGAAGAAATAGTTGCTGATGCGCTCATGCAGATGAGTGCTCTGATGGCCTCTCATGTTGTGAGGCTCGCCAGGATAGACGAAGAAGTCGGGCTGGGTACCGGCTGCGATACATGCCTTCAGGAAGGTGAGGCAGTGCTGTGGCACTACGGTCACGTCGTTCAGTCCCTGGATAATCTGCAACTTACCCTTCAGGTTCTTGGCCTGATAGAGCAGGGATGTCTTCTTGTAACCCTCTGGGTTGGTCTGTGGGGTATCCATATAGCGCTCGCCATACATCACCTCGTACCAGTGCCAGTCGATCACCGGACCGCCGGCTACACCTACCTTGAATACATCTGGATAGTTGGTCATCAATGAGATGGTCATGAATCCGC
>USJX01000113.1 GCA_900555035.1 uncultured Prevotella sp. | reverse complement strand
GTGACCTCCTGCGTGACAGGCAGGCATTCTAACCAACTGAACTAACGCACCAAATTAAGTTTATTTCTTAATTGCTTATGGAGCATTTCTCATTTGCGAGTGCAAAGGTACTACATTTTTTTGATTCCACCAAATTTTTCGGCAATATTTTTATAAAAAAGTTTGAAAAAAAAATGCATCATCATATCCATCACCATTGCGCAGCCACCCCTTTAGCACCTTATCACCCTGAAAACCAGACATTTTTAGCAGTTTTGCCATTTTTTCATTACGAACCCCTACAATCGCATAAATTTGATGCAAATGGAGTATATTCGTAGCATAAAGCAAAAGACGAGCCAGAGCCAATCGAGCGAAGCCTTGCCCCTGATAGTCTTTTTTGACCACAATTCCTACTTCAGCCCGCAGATGACGAGGGTCAAAATTCATCAGATCGATGATACCTACCCTTTCATGCATCTCATTTTCTATGATGAATCGCACTTGCTTGTCAGCATATATGTCAGCCGAAGATGTGGTAATGTAATCCAAAAGCACCTGTCGGGAGTACGGAACGTTGGTATTTCCCACCTCCCAGAGGCTCTCATCATTCTCCATCTCATAGAGAAAATCCAAATCTTCTGGTTCTAAAGCCCTTAAATGTATTTCTTTTTCCATTCTTTTCTCGTATTTTCTTATCAAGTACTATATATTAATGTACGCGCGGACAATAAATATATATATATATTGAAATATACCAGTTATAAGATACATTATCCCAATATTTCACTAGCAGTGATTATTTTTCCATTTTCCTCAGAATAAGTACCCAAGCTTACATTATAATCCGAAAGCAAACTCAAACGCTGTAACATTTCGGCATAACTCATCTGACCTGCATCCAGTACCAAGACATTATCTTTCTTCGCATCCCAAGTCACCGTCTCTACCTCAGTATAAAATTCTGCATCAAATGCCAGACGACGTGAAATCTCACGGCAAGCATCCAGCATCTTCTGGCTTCCCACAAATACATAGTGCTGACATCCCTCTGCACTTGGAGAGAAGAAGCCCAAACTCTTTCGCATTCTATCGCTCAACATGCCTACCAGCGCCACCAGCGCCTTGCCATATATAGCAGTCTTAATAGGCAAGCTCAGCAGGAACGACATGCCCGAATAGTGCTTACGGAAGAAAATAAGCATTGCCTCATAGAACACATGCACATAGCGGAAACTAGACTTCTGCGTACTCTCGCCCTTATAATGAAGGATATCAACAGGCAGGTAATAATTATGATAGCCACCTTTAAGCACACGATAAGAGAGATCGATGTCCTCGCCATACATAAAGAAATCCTCATCCAACAAGCCCACCTCGTCAAGGGCCTTGCGGCGCAGCATACAGTAGGCACCACTCACCACCTCAATCTGGCAAGGCTGGTCCCAAGGCAGATACCCCATGTAATACCGTCCAAACAGGCGATGCTGCGGCCAGCGGTTGCAGAATCCCAACATCTTGAAGAACGACACCATCGGCGTAGGCAATCCCCTTCGGCTCTCCATGGCACGCTTTCCTGTAGCATTGAGCATTCTCACCCCCACAGCACCCGCATTTTCATGGACATCCATGAAATCTACACATTTCTTCAGCACGTCTTCGCCTACAATGGTATCCGGGTTGAGCAGCAGCACATACTCACCCCTGCTCTGTCGGATAGCAATATTGTTGGCACGGGCAAATCCTAGATTGTGGGAACTTTCCACAAAGCGCACCATCGGATACTGCTCCTGCGGATAGCGCTGTTCCAGATAATCCACAGAACCATCTGCCGAATGATTATCCACTACGATGAGTTCAGCTATGCCATTCTCCTCAGAAGAATCTGCCCCAATCTCCAGATTCGCCGAACCCTGCATCACCTCGAAGGCATGAAGCACCGACCGGATACACTGGTCCAAATAATACTTGACGTTGTAATTTACTATGATAACCGAGAGTTTCAATGTTAATCTAAATTCTTAATTATTAATTTCAAATTCTTAATTATTCTCTTTCTGCTCATTCTCGCTCGTTTCGTCCACGCATCTTTCCATCGACGGATAGACGAAGAAGAGGCAAAGCATCAGGATAATGGCCATATAGCCGAAGGTTGGAGCCATGGTCTGGTAATACATAAAGGTATTGATGAGCATAGGCAGACAAAGCATGTTGATGCGTGCCGTGCCCCAAACCAGCAGGGCATCCCCCTTCTGAGCCACCAACTTGCGACGAATCATCTTCAGGCTGAAAAGTTTCAACGCCATCGGAATCACCAAGATGGTGAGAAGTTCCATCACTACCATGATGCCAAACATCAGGGTGGCATCGCCCGCCATTTCCGTGGGCGTGAGAATCTCCGTCTCGTAAAGTCCCACCAAAAGCAATGACACAATCACCATGAAGAAGAAATTGGTCATCAAAATTCGTTGTACTTGCTTGATATTCACTTTCAGATAATCTTATTAAATGTTTAACTAATAATAAAGCTTAAAGTTACAAACTCAAAGTTATAAACTCAAAGTTTATTGATTAAAAGGCGTTCTATTCAAAATACTTCTACCCAGTGTTACCTCATCGGTATATTCAAGTTCATCTCCCACAGAGATGCCTCGGGCTATGACGGAGAGCTTCACTGGATAGTCGGCAAGCTTACGGGAAATATAAAAGTTGGTAGTATCGCCCTCCATCGTACTGCTCAGGGCAAGAATCACCTCCTTCACTCCTCCTTCTGCCACACGGTTCACGAGCGATTCTATCTCCAAGTCTGCTGGTCCGATACCATCCATCGGTGAAATAATACCGCCCAACACATGATAGAGACCATGAAACTGCTGGGTATTTTCCACCGCCAGCACATCCTGCACGTTCTCTACCACGCAGATAGTCGAGGCATCCCGACGGCTATCCGAGCATATCGGACACACATCGGTATCGCTGATATTGTGACATACCCGACAATACTTCACCTCCCGTTTCATCTTCGAGACGGCATTTACAAACTGATCCACATCGCTGTCTCCCTGCCGGAGCATAAAAAGTACCAGGCGCAAAGCAGTTTTGCGCCCAATACCTGGCAGTTTGGAAAACTCTCCCACTGCCTTTTCCAACAATGCAGAAGAATACTGCTGCACCATACTTTTTCTTAATTCTTTTTTCTAATATTGTTAATACTGAGGGCATGCCGTTAAGCAATGCCCTTCTGATACTTTCTATACCACGCAAAGAACCAGACCAAAGCCACCACCAGGATGATGACGCTGCCCGTATAGGCTATAGGCTCGCTCAATGCGAATGCCATTGGTGATACCAACAGGAAGGTGGAACAAACCACCGTCATGAACAGGGCTGGAACCAATGTCATGATATATGGCTTCTTGTTCTGAACCAGATAAACCGTCAATGTCCAGAGTGTGAACACCGCCAGAGTCTGGTTAGCCCAGCCAAAATATTGCCAGATGATGTTGAAACCATCAGGATTCTTCATCTGCCAAACCAGGATGCCCATCGTAACAGCAAACAGCGGAATGCAGACGTAAAGACGACGGCGCATACTGTGCTGCTCCAAACCTATCGCCTCGGCGATGATGAGTCGGGCACTGCGAAGTGCCGTATCACCACTGGTGATTGGAGCCGCAACCACACCCAGCAAAGCCAGGATACCACCGGCTATGCCCAACCAGCTGGAGCATACTATCTTCACCACAGTAGGCGCATCAAAGTTCTGAACCAGCGTCTTACCACCATCAAACTGAGCAACAAACTGCTGCGCCACCTCCGGGCTTACGCACTCACGCCATCCGCCATAGTAGAAGAAATACATAGACACCGTAGCCCAGATCAAGGCAACGATACCCTCGGTAATCATCGCACCATAGAAGATAGGACGCCCCATCTTCTCGTTCTTCATACATCGGGCCATCAGCGGACTCTGGGTGGCATGGAAACCACTGATAGCGCCACAGGCAATGGTAATAAAGAGACATGGGAAGAGCGGACTCTTCTGCATGAAAGGCTCCGTGCCCAACCACGCAGGGTTCTCGTTGAGATTGGCAGAAGCCAAATCACCCCACAACTCAGGCAAGGTAGGCCACTTCACGAACAATCCTATCATCAGCGCTCCCGCCATGAAAAGCAGCGAGAAGGCAAAGAGAGGATATATCTTGCCGATAATCTTATCGATAGGCAGCAGCGTGGCAATGATGTAGTAGATGAAGATGATGATAATCCAGAACATCTGTCCACCCAAGAACGAGCCAGAGTTACAAATGCCATCGAGAATGATGGCCGGACTATACACAAACACTGCACCCACCATCATCAACAGCAACACGGAGAACACCAGCATCACTTTCTTGGTTCTTCCACCCAAATACTTGCCCACCAATTCAGGCAGACCAGCTCCATCGTTGCGGATACTGAGCATACCACTCATATAATCGTGCATGGCTCCTGCAAAGATACATCCGAAGATAACCCACAGATAAGCCACCGGACCATACCACGCACCCATGATGGCTCCAAAAATTGGTCCAGTACCCGCAATATTGAGAAACTGAATCATAAAGATTTTCCAACTAGGCAGCACCATGAAGTCGACACCGTCGGCTTTGGTCACTGCAGGCGTAGGGCGGTCGTCAGGACCGAACACATGCGCCACAAACTTTCCATAAAGAAGATAGCCCAAAACAAGGGCCACCAAACTGATGATGAAACTGACCATTTTCTTTTATTGTTAATTAAATTACTCTCTTTTTGAGGCAAATCGCACTTTTTCATACGAAATGCACCGCAAAAGTACGATTTTTATTTGAGATACGAAAAAATATCCGTATCTTTGTTGCCAAATAGAAATAATATGAAGAAATTATATATGTTTTTACTCCTTTTAGGAGCTTTTTTACCACCCAAACTGGCTGCTGCCGACAATAGCATCATCATCAGCCACCAGGCACCCAAGCACGAGGTGCGTGCCGTCTGGCTCACCACCCTAGGCGGCAGAGACTGGCCACGCACCTACTCTCAGTCGCCTTTTTCTGCCAAGAAACAGCAGGCTGAGCTATGCCAGATACTCGACCGTCTGCAGGAAGCCAAGATCAACACCGTACTCCTGCAAACCCGTATCCGAGGTACCATGATCTACCCATCCAGCCTGGAGCCATGGGACGGATGCCTTTCCGGACACCCCGGCAGAACACCTGGTTACGACGCCTTGCAGTTTGCCATCGACGAATGCCACAAGCGAGGCATGGAACTGCATGCCTGGGTGGTTACCATTCCTGTGGGCAGATGGGATGCCCTAGGCTGCAAGTCGCTGCGCCGGAAATTTCCGAAACTCATCCAGAAGATTGGTGGCGAAGGATACATGAACCCGGAAGATAGCCGTACGGGCACTTACCTTGCCAAGATCTGCAGCGAGATTACAGACAAATACAATATCGACGGCATCCACCTCGACTACATCCGATACCCGGAGACCTGGAACTTCAAGGTGAGCCGCGAGCAAGGAAGAAGATACATCACCCATATCGTGAAGAAGATTCATGATGCCGTGAAGAGCCAGAAATCATGGGTTAAGCTGAGCTGCTCGCCTGTAGGCAAGTTTGACGACCTGACCCGATATGGCAGCTACGGATGGAATGCAAATACCAAGGTCTGTCAGGATGCACAAGGCTGGATGCGCGATGGTCTGATGGACGAACTCTTCCCGATGATGTATTTCAAAGACGAACACTTCTATCCTTTTGCTATCGACTGGCAGGAGCAGAGCCATGGAAAAATCGTGGCACCAGGACTCGGCATCTACTTCCTCGACCCGAAAGAAGGAAAATGGAAGTTAGATGATGTGATTCCCGAGATGTATCTTACGCGCAACATGGGCATGGGCTATTGCTTCTTCCGCAACAAGTTCCTGCTCGACAACAAGCAGGGCATCCTCGACTTCACTCGCCGATTCAATGAATACCCATCGCTTGTACCTCCAATGACCTGGACAAGCAGTAAAACACCGAAGCAACCGGAAGGTTTCGAAATCAAGTGGCGACAGGGCTACATGGAACTGACGTGGAACAATGCTACCACCTATACCGACGGAACCCGCATCTCTACCCCCTATATATATAATAATGTATATGCTAGCCGCACCTATCCGGTGGATGTAACGGATGCAAGAAACCTGATTTCGGCACGCCAGCTGGGAAACAGATTACTGCTGAAGCCCGAAGAAAACGAAAAACCGCTCTACTTTGCCATTACTTCGATGGATGGATATGGTATAGAGAGCAGTGCAACACAAGAAAAAAGCAGTGATGTACTACATAACAAGCATGCACAAGGAGCGGCCAAGCTACTCTACTGCGATGGAAAGAGAGTACATTTGCCTGAAATCACCAAAAATCTCGATACCAACGTATTTTTGGTAGAAACCCTGCAGGGAAGTACCATTTCCAGAGTTTCAGTACAAGGTAACTACGTTAATATCACATCGTTAGACTATGGCGCATATCGTCTCTACAGCGTCAACAAATGGGGTATTCGACATACGCTCGGAACGTTCTTCAAGAAAAAATTCAAAGAAAATTGAAAAAAAACGGCGAAAAATTTTGTGGATTCAAAAAAATGTAGTACCTTTGCACTCGCAATTCAGAAATGAGGCTATCAAGAAGATGCACCCTTAGCTCAGTTGGTAGAGCAACTGACTCTTAATCAGTGGGTCTAGG
>USJX01000112.1 GCA_900555035.1 uncultured Prevotella sp. | reverse complement strand
CATTGAAGCTTGGCATACTGCCCACTTCTGAAATCTGATACGTCCTTTCCCATCCTGGAAAATACGTATCGTAAGTCTGCTCGAAATAAATCTCGGCAATAATTACCGAACTGATTGCCAATCCGAGCGCCAGACACAAGATCTTCACGAAGTTGTGCTGGCCCCTTCGGGGCAGATTCTTGAATGCGTTAATAATATGATTCATATCAAATATCCTGTTTCAAAGGCGTTAGCCCCAATTAATCACTAATCACTACTAGTTAATCATTACTAACTAATCACTACTAATTAAAAACTAATACATCATTATCCTTATAGGCCTCATAGCCGCTAACGATAACCTGCTCGCCCGGTTCCAAGCCTTCAATCACCTCATAATACTGAGGATTCTGGCGACCGATGGTTATCTTTCGGCGATAAGCCTTCTTGCCACTCTTGTCTAAAACAAAGATCCATTGACCGCCCGTTACACTATAAAACGTGCCCTTAGGGATGATTATTGCCTGCTTAGACTGACCGAGTTGCAAATCTACATAATAGGTCTGACCGGTTCGGATGTTGCCAGGACGAACGCCCTTGAAGATGAAGTCGATGCGGAACCTGCCATCTCTTACCTCGGGATAAACCTTGCGAACCTGCAGGAGATAATGCTTGCCGTTCTGGTCGAAAGTAGCAGTAAGTCCCGGTTTTACCCGGTCGATGTAATGCTCATCTACCTGCGCCTGCACCTTGAAATCGCTGAGGTCGTTGATGACTCCAATCTTTTGTCCTGCCTGAATGCTCTGTCCCAGCTCCACATCGAGCAAGCCGATTTCGCCCGAAATGGTGCTGCGGATGTTCAGCTTCTCCTTGCGCTGGCGAACCAGCTGCACATTCTTCTGCATGGCTTCCAGATTATCGCCCATCTGATCCATCTGCGAACGGCGGAGCTGTGCATCCTTCTTCAATCGCTTGCTGATGAGCGCATGCTTCTTGACGGCAAGGTCGTAATCTTCCTTTGCCTTGAGATACTCCTCGCGCGAATTGAGTTCTTCCTTGTGCAACGCCTCCTGATGCTGATAGGAGCGGCGCTTGGTAATGACATCCTGCGAAAGCGAAAGTTCTTCGTTGCTATTGTTCAGACGGTCCTGCTCCATCGATATCTGGGTGTTGCGAAGCATATCCTGCTTTTCGGCAAGTTCGCTTTCGGCATTCAGAATCTCCAGGTCGAGATTCGAATTGCTCAGTTTCACGATCACATCACCCTTGTTCACGTGGGCACCTTCATCCACCACTTTCTCCAGAACGATACCGCCTTCCTCGGAACTGATCTGTACCACGGAGATAGGAACCACCTGTCCATCCACCGAAACATAATCGTTGAACTGCGCCTTCTCTACGGTTCCGATGCTCAATCCCTTCCTGTCCACCTTCAGGGTGGAAGAGAAATTGCTCAATCCCAACCAAATGAGGACTGCGATCAAAACCGCTCCTCCGCCAATCCATGCCCAATACTTGCGAGGCACGAGATATTTTTTCTTTTCTATTTTTATATCCATAATTTATCTTATTAAATTTTCTCCCTGATAATAAGCAACCAATCTCTGTTTGATGATAAGCAGCAACTGCATCTGAAGTTCCTTGATTCTGCTTTCCAGAAGCGTCTGGGCTGCAGTATGAAGATCGAAGGTGGAAAGCATTCCTTCCTCAAACTTGCGGCTCGACATGTGATAGGCGAGCGAATCGGAGGCAACCTTCTTCTGCATCTGATGCAACTCCTTGGCGTAACCCTCTGCATCCATTACCGCCTGGGCTATCTGGTCGTGAAGCTTGCGACGGGTTTCCTCCAGGTTCACCTGCGCCAGTTGCCAGTCGTTGCGTGCCTTCTTCACGCTGTGCCATCGGTCGCTATTATAAATAGGTATGGAAAGGGTCAATGCGAGGTATTCGCCCTGGTTGTTGCGAAACTGCGAGGCAAACCCATCGTATTGCCCTTTCTGAGAGAGATTCTTATAATAGTTGGTAGAAATGCCGCCACCGAGAGAGAGTGATGGCAGCAATCTGCCTTTTGCTATCTTGTAATCATACCGTGCCCGCTCCACTTCGTATTCTGCCGACTTTAAATCGGGAGAAATATTCTGGAAGCCCTGGTAAACGGTTTCGTAGTTTACTCCAGATTCAGAAACCTCTTTATTATCAGACGTTAACTTCAAATTCTGCTCCTCTTTAATCAGGATTTTCAGCTCTTCATCCACTGGAAAATTCATCGTGGATTTCAAGGCGAGCAGACTCTGTTTTGCCACATTCTCCTGATGCGTAAGATTGTATTCATCTTCTGCCACCTGCGATTCCATCTGCACCACATCCGGTCGGCCTTTCTCGCCCAGTTCATACAGGCGCTTCATCTTAGCCAGCATCCGCTTGCTTTCGTTCAGTTTCTCGCTTGCTATCCGAATGCTTGCCTCAGCATAGGCAGCATCCACATATTTCTGCATCACGTCGATGGCACGGTCATCCTGAATTTTCTGCATCGCCGTGGCTGAATAATCCCGGCTCAACTTAGCCTGCTTCAAGGCGTTGATGGTGGCGAAACCATCGAAGACATTCAGTTCGGCATAAAGCTGATAATAGTTGTTGAATGTCGTTACATTATTATAAGTATTGGTTTCCGGGTCGATGTTTCGTCCCCAGGCATACTGTCCCTGCACGCCGCCCGTAACGGTAGGCAGGAATCCTGCCACAGCATGCTGGTAATCCTGCTTGCGCTGACGGGCATTCACCACCTCCCGCTTCACCTCCGTGGCGTGCTCCACGGCGTATTTCATGCAGTCGTCAAGGCTCCAGCTCTGTGCCGAGACTCCAGCCGCCCAGACCAACCATCCTATCAATATTCCTATTCTTTTCATAATCTTCTTCATTTTGGCATGATAAGGACAAGAGTCATGCCAAAACAGCACTTCTCCTGATAATCAAGCCATTAAATAAAAACTCTCATTAAACAAACTGTCCAACAATTAGACACCACCGTCTAATTGTTGGACAGTAAACCGCAGCTCAAAGCTAATCATTCGAAACCCAAGATCAAAGCTGATCATTCATCGCATCCACCACTTGTCCATCAAACAGATTGATGATGCGACTGGCGTAGGTAGCATCGTGCTTGGAGTGCGTCACCATCACGATGGTGGTTCCCTCCTCGTTCAGCTCGCTGAGCAACTGCATCACCTCCATACCATTCTTGGAATCGAGGTTACCCGTAGGCTCATCGGCAAGGATAATGCTAGGCTTGCCCACCACGGCACGGGCGATGGCAACCCTCTGCTGCTGACCGCCCGAAAGCTGATGAGGATAATGCTTGGCACGATGGCTCAGCTTCACCTTTCTCAGAATTTCGAGCACGCGCTCCTTGCGCTCCGCCTTCCCCACTCCGAGGTATTTCAGCTGTAAATCCACATTTTCCTCAACGGTAAGTTCGTCGATGAGGTTGAAGTTCTGGAACACGAAGCCGATGCGACCCTTGCGATAGGCGGTGCGCTCACGCTCCTTCAGATGGCCCACTTCCTCGCTATTCAACCAATACTTGCCTTCCGTAGGACTATCCAGCAAGCCCAGGATGTTCAGCAAGGTTGACTTGCCGCATCCAGAAGGCCCCATGATGGCGATAAACTCGCCATCTTCTACCTCTATGTTTACGCCGTTCAGGGCGATGGTTTCCACCTCTTCCGTGCGGAATATTCTAGTTAAATTCTCTGTTCGTATCATCGTTAGAAATCTTTTTTAAAGTTTATGACTCATTATTCAGCCTTGATGCTGTCTATCGGATTCGACATCGCCGTACGCAGGGTGCAGCCGATAACCGA
The DNA here is from genome assembly GCA_900555035.1 of uncultured Prevotella sp. GTDB lineage: Bacteria > Bacteroidota > Bacteroidia > Bacteroidales > Bacteroidaceae > Prevotella. The sequence goes on along the minus strand of USJX01000112.1, from coordinate 3,025 downwards.
AACAAAGGCTATCAATAAAGTAAAGATGGCACCAGCCAGCAACACCCACCAAGGGAAGGAGATGCGATGGACGAAATCCATAAGATAAGTCTGCATCAGCTTCACGCAGATAGGGATGGCGATGACCACAGCTACCAGCGAACTGACGAGGAATCTCCTAGCCAGTTGCCAAGCCGCATCCCCAATCGAAACGCCCATCACCTTGCGCAGGGCAATCTGCCGCTTCTGCTGGTTGCCGTAATAAACCGACATTCCGAAGAGGCCCAGGGCAGAAATCAGGATAGAGATGCTCATGAATGTGATGATGAGCACCATCATATTATGCTTGTCCTTGAGGTTATTCTTCAAAGTATCATCCATATACTCCACATCCATTTCCGTAGGAACACCCATCAGTTCCTTAGCCACCTGCTTGCAGGTATTCCTGATTGCCTGCAGCGCCTGGGCATGATCGCCACGGGTTTTCACCAGAACAGCCCATCCACCCTGCTGCGGGGTAATGACTCCAATGGCATTATGCTCCGTTTTCTCATTCTCGCTCAGCGCATCTCCACTATGATAATCGGCAATCACGCCGCACACCTCATATTCATGTTTACCATCCTTCATTCTCATTCCGAACCAAGGCTTGTGGGCAGAAACGCCATAGGCACGCTTCGCCTCTTCCGTTACCCAAATCTTGCCATAGGTTGGTTCGCAATACTGTTCAATCACCTTGAATCCCAACATCTTCATCGCCGTGGAATCTGCCATGAACATACGGAGCATTCCTATTACTTTTTCATTGTCATCATGCACGCCATTTCCCCAGCTTACAATAGGATTGGCGTTGCCGTAAGTGGCCTCTTCCACCTCAGGAAGCGCTTTCAGACGGTTCCTGAGGATAGCCATCTTCTCCGGCGAACCATCCAAAGAAGAATAGATGTAAACAATATCCTTCGTCTGATAACCCAATGGCAAATCGGCAAGATGCTTCATCTGGAGCATCATCGTTATCGCCATGACTACCAGCGTGATGCTGATGACGTTCTGGGCAACGATAAATATCTTGCTGAACCACATCTTGCTGCGCATGCGGATGGTTCCCTTCACCACATCTATCGGATTGAAACGGGAAACCACGATGGCAGGAAGGATTCCCGCAAAGATGGAGATGATGACGTAAGCCAACGGCAGGAACCACAGAAGGTCGAAGGAATGGAACAGGTCAATTTTCGTATCCAACATCGAATTAAACAGCGGAATGAATGCCCAGGAAATCAACAAGCCCAGCAGGAAGCAGACTGCCGTAAAGAGCGCCGACTCCTTGAGATAGCGCAGCATCACGCCCTCTACCGATTCGCCCAGCAGCCTTCGGGTAGCCATCTCCTTCGCACGGTTGCCAATCTGAGCCACCGTAAGATTGATGTAATTAAACAAGGCTGAGAGCAGCAGGACCAGCGCCACGACCAGGAGGATATTCACGAGAGTACGATTGCCATGGTTGAAAATATCGACACTATCAGTTGTAAAATGAATCTGGTCCCATCTCATAAACTGGCAGCCCCACATGAAGTTGACTCCATCCGATTCCTTTTTCCAATCTTTCCAATAGTTCATATATTTGCCGAGCAAGGTCTGTCTCACCTTTTCGGGGTCAGCATTCTTTGCCAGTTGTGCCACCGTGAAGGTTGAGCCAAATTGATCCATCGGCTGAGCCTCAGCTTCTATCAATTTCATCGACACGAAAATATCGTATGGTTTAAAAAGGTCTTCACGGCCGAAATCCTCCATGATTCCCACCACCTTCAGTTGCAGCTTACCGCATTGGATGGTGCGGCCGATAGGATTTGCGCTGCCGAAGGCTTTCTTGGCGAACGATTCCGAAACCATCGCCTGATGAGTATCCGAAAGGAGATGATCCGGCGCACAACCACGGCATTGATAATCCATGAATTGGCAAAAATTCGGGTCGATAGCCAGATATTTTGCCTCATAATACTGTCCATCTATCATGGCTCCCTGCGGAGCATAATATTCACCAAATCTTGTCCATCCCTTGATTTCCGGGATGGAAGGAAAGAATTCCTTGGCTGTGCCCCAGGTCATTCCGAGATAATCGCCGGAACCTGCAACATAGAGTTCCTTCGCCTGCTTCTGATTCGTTCCCACACGATACTCTGCAGTAGCATAGGAAACGAGAATCAGCACAAAAGCCAGTGCCACCGAGAGGCCCAAGGCCTCTATGGTGGCATAAAGCTTGTTGCGTGATAAGAATTTCACATAACTTTTCATCATATACTCATTTATTTTTTGTTTCACTTAAATCAAACGATAAAGAAAGAATGCCATCTCCCTGTTTTCGTTAGCTGCTGCAAAGTTACGGCTTCTCCCTTTTTCTGCCAAGATTTCCGGCAGCCCGAAAGGCGGATTGTATGAAATTCATACACTCTATTGTATGATTATCACACAACAGCCCCGTTTTTGTTTGCCGTTTCGGGAAAAAAGCGTACTTTTGCAAACAAAAAAATAAAAGATATGAAATACGGAACCCTTCTTGTCATCGACGATAATCCGTCGATACTCACGGCGCTGAAGATCTGTCTGAGCAATACGTTCGAACGGATTCTCACCCTGCCACGCCCCGATACCGCCCCCATGTTGCTGCAACAGGAGCAGGTAGATCTCATCCTGCTCGACATGAACTTCTCACTTGGCGTAAACAGCGGACAGGACGGCTTGCTCTGGCTCCGCACCTTCCGCCGGCTCCACGCCCACATCCCCGTGGTACTCATCACCGCCTTTGCCGACGTGCAGCTTGCCATCAAGGGATTGAAAAGCGGAGCCGCCGACTTTGTAACCAAGCCCTGGGATAATGACGAACTGATCAGAACCCTAAAAGATGCCATCGACCGAAGCCAGGAAGTGGAGACTCTGGAGAGCATCGAGACCACTCATATCCACAAGGTGGTGGATCAATGCCACGGCAACATCTCTCGTGCCGCCGAACTGCTCGGCATCACTCGCCAAACGCTTTATGCCAAGC
>USJX01000111.1 GCA_900555035.1 uncultured Prevotella sp. | reverse complement strand
TAGCTGGCTCTGCAGGAGCAGCCGACTTGATGTTGGCATTACGCTCATTGAACATCGCCTTGACACGACCCCAAGAAGTACCGGCGAGTACGATGTCGCCTACCTTCAAGGTACCGTTGGCTACCAATACGGTAGAAACATATCCACGACCCTTGTCGAGCGAAGACTCGATGATGGTACCTGTGGCACGACGGTTAGGGTTAGCCTTCAAGTCGAGCATATCAGCCTCGAGGAGCACCTTGTCGAGCAAATCGTGAACACCGATACCCTTCTTGGCACTGATTTCCTGGCACTGATACTTACCACCCCACTCCTCAACGAGCAAGTTCATGTTAGCCAAGTCCTCACGGATACGGTCTGGGTTAGCACCTGGCTTATCAATCTTGTTGATAGCGAATACCATTGGCACACCAGCAGCCTGAGCATGGGCGATAGCCTCCTTGGTAGTAGGCATCACAGAGTCATCGGCTGCGATGATGATGATGGCGATATCGGTGGCCTGAGCACCACGGGCACGCATGGCGGTAAACGCCTCATGACCTGGAGTATCCAGGAAGGTTACCTTGCGACCGCTGTTCAGGGTCACACTGTAAGCACCGATGTGCTGGGTAATACCACCTGCCTCACCGGCAATCACATTGGTATTGCGGATATAGTCGAGCAAAGAGGTCTTACCGTGGTCAACGTGACCCATCACGGTTACGATTGGAGCACGTGGAACCAAGTCGTTCTCATCATCCTCTTCCTCGCTCACGGCCTCCTGAACCTCGGCACTCACGTATTCGGTCTTGAATCCGAACTCCTCAGCCACCATGTTGATGGTCTCTGCATCCAGACGCTGGTTGATAGATACCATGATACCTACACCCATCAGGGTAGAGATAACCTGAGTAACGCTGATATCCATCATCGTAGCCAATTCGCTAACGGTAACGAACTCAGTAAGCTTCAGGGTCTTGCTTTCCTTCTGCTCCTGGCGAGCCTGGTCCTGCAATTTTTCCTGCACAGCCTCACGCTTCTCTTTACGATACTTAGCACCCTTCTTGTTCTGGCTCTTGCTTGTCAAACGAGCGAGCGTCTCCTTTACCTGGCGTGCTACAGCCTCGTCGTCCACCTCAATCTGGCGTTGGTTGCCGCGGTTGTTGTTATTGCCCTTGCTATTGTTGTTATTATTGTTATTATTTCTGTTCTTGTTTCTGTTCTTCTTGTTGCCACCATTGTTGCCATTGCCACCATTGTTGCCCTTGTTGTTCTGGCCATTACCGTCGCCATTGTTCTTAGCTTCGGCATTGATGTCAACACGCTCCTTGTTGATACGAACACGCTTCTTGCGATCATTGTGCTGCTGAGCCAACTTCTCCTCACGCTCCTTGCGGCGCTCCTCCTTCGACTTTTTCTTAGGACGAGTACTCTGGTTGAGAGAAGAGAGGTCAATCTTACCCAACACCTTAGGCTCATTGGCAGAGAACTTCTTCTCACTCTTAAGTGTGAATACGCCAGAAGCCTGACTGCTTGCAGCAGTATTCTGCTGTGACTTCTGCTCAGCATTATGGTGCTGAGCGTTACCATTCTGTTTACCCTGTGCAGCATTCTTGTGACCCTTGAAGTCATTCATCTTTGGCTGCTGTGATTTTTGCTGATTCTCTTGTTTCATCTGTTGTTTTTGCTGAGAGCCCTGTTGATGAGGTCTCTGATCATGTTTTGGCTCAGCCTTACGAGCTTCTTTTACTGGCGCGTGACTGACGGCAGCAGCCTCGTGCTTAGGTTTCTCTGACTTATGGGCAGCAGACTGTGCAGGCTTTCCCTTGCCGATGTTATTCAAATCAATCTTACCCAGTGGCTTGTACTGCTGCTGGTTGCTTGATCCCAATAAGTTTTCGGCATGATTGTCGTCCTGCTCTAGCGCACGCTTCTTATCCTTGCCCTTCTTGGTAAAGAGTTTCTCGGCCTGATCACGAACCTCCTTATCCTGACTGAAGGCATCTGTCAATGCCTGATATTGCTGGTCGCTGAGTTTGAAGCTCGGTTCGGCCTTGACCTCTCCCAGGTCTTTCTTCTTTTCTAGGAATTCAACTGCCGTCTGAAGTCCTATATTCAATTCACGTAGTGCTTTATTTAATCTGATGCTCATATATATATATTATTCTCCTATTTTTAAGTTTGATTCCCCTGTAGCACCCGCCAGCAAGGGAGAATTATTGTTCGAATTCAGCTCGTAGTACCTTGAGAACGTTATCTACGGTCTCCTCCTCAAGGTCAGCCTTCTCTACAATCATGTCGCGTGGCGCATTGAGCACCTGCTTGGCAGTATCATAACCGATACCCTTGATAGCATCGATAACCCACTGGTCGATCTCGTCTGAGAATTCATCCAGATAGATATCCTCATCGGCCTCATTCTCACCTACCTCACGGAATACGTCGATGGTATATTCAGTAAGCATAGAAGCCAACTTGATGTTCATACCGCCACGGCCGATAGCCAAGCTTACTTCCTCTGGCTTCAGGAACACCTCTGCCTTCTTGTTCTCCTCGTCGATATTAACAGAGGTGATGGTAGCAGGTGCCAAAGCACGCTGGATGAACAGCTTGGTATTAGCGCTATAGTTGATGACGTCGAGGTTCTCGTTGCAAAGCTCGCGAACGATACCGTGAACACGGCTACCCTTTACACCCACGCAAGCTCCTACCGGGTCGATGCGCTCGTCAAAGCTCTCTACTGCAATCTTAGCACGCTCTCCTGGGAGACGGGCGATGCGACGGATGACTACCAAGCCATCAGCAATCTCAGGTACCTCTGCCTCCAGCAAGCGCTGCAAGAAGATAGGTGCTGTACGGCTCAGGATAATCTTAGGGTTGTTGTTGTCGTTGTCAACACGGAGGATGACGGCACGTACGGTCTCACCCTTGCGATACATGTCGCCAGGAATCTGTTCTGTCTTTGGCAACATCAACTCGTTGTTCTCGTCGTCAACGATAAGAACCTCGCGCTTCCATACCTGGTAAACCTCACCAGAGATTACCTGACCCACGCGATCCTTATATTTATTGTAGAGAGAGTCATGCTCAAGTTCAAGAATCTTAGAAGCCAAAGTCTGGCGGAGGGTCAAGATGGCGCGACGGCCGAACTTGTTGAAATCGACTTTCTCGCTTACATCCTCGCCTACCTCATAGTCTGGCTCTATCTTTCGAGCTTCGGTAAGAGTAATCTCCTTGTTCTCATCCTCCACCTCGCCGTCGGCAACAACGAAACGGTTACGGTAAATCTCAAAGTCGCCCTTGTCAGGGTTCACGATAACATCGAAGTTTTCGTCACTACCGAAAATCTTTGCAAGCACATTGCGGAAACTTTCCTCCAACACACTTACCAAAGTAGTACGGTCGATATTCTTGGTTTCTTTAAACTCGCGGAATGTATCAATCATACTCGCAGTTAATTCTTGCTCTTTTTTAGCCATAGCTTATTTGAAACTGATTATATATTTTGTATATTTTACTTTATCCATCTGGTAAACGTGGTCCACCTCCATCTTTACAGGACGCTTCTTACCTTCAACCTTTACCTTTTCTTCCACGCCAACTGTGAAGTCGTTTCCGTCCACAGCCTTCAAGATGCCCTTTACCTTGATGCCATCTGCATCGAGCACCTCTACCTCCTTGCCTACGAAGTTGACATACTGCTGTGGAACCTTGAAAGGCTGACCGAGACCTGCGGAGCCTACCTCCAGCTCATAGTCCTCGTCATCACGACTCAAGCGTTCTTCAATATATCTACTCAAAGCCACACAATCTTCAATCCAAACACCGTCAGCATGGTCAATCTCGACTACGATGCGATTGTCTGGACTGATTTCAATGTCCACCAGAAAATATTCCTGATCCTGGAGCCATTCATCAACTAATTTTTTTACGACGTTTTTATCAATCATATATACCTATTTAAAATAAAATGAGGAACTCTTGCGAGCCCCTCATTCCACTGAACGGTGCAAAATTACGAATATTTTTGAGAATATCCAAAGATTTCCTCGTTTTTTTCTTCATAACATGCGCATTTTTAGGTAATTGTGCACGATTTTGCACTTATTTCTTTGCAGGAAGCAGTATTTTTTTGTATTCTTCAGGCGAATTCAGCAACTTTATTGCCTCCTTAATCTGCTTGTCATAACGCAAAGAGTTCTGTATGGCACCAGCCTGGAAATAGTAGGCCGCCACTATCTCATTTTCTAACAGTTGCTTGATGTACTCCTTGTTGTAATCCAGGTCTTTCGCCACATTGTGGCTCAGCTTTTTCTTCAGTGCCTCAAACTCAGGCTTGGCATCATCGTAATAGCCCTCTAACTTAGCCAGTTTCTCCAAATCCTTCAGATATTTCTCAGTTTCTCGGTCGTACTTGAAGTTTGCCTTCAGCACACGAGCCTTGAACTCATCGTAGTCGGCATCGGTAAGTGCGAAATCCTTGGCTGGAGCTATGGTAGGATGCTTGGCTATGTAATCCACCTCGTAGTTGAGCATCACCTCGTTGCTGTCACGGGCACCCGCCAGATAGAAGGCGATGTTAGGAAGCGAATCCGGCTTTACCTCTACATCCGGCTTCACGCCGCCGCCATCACGCACCTCTCTGCCATTGGCGGTATAGAACACCTTGGTCAGGGAATCTGGCACATGCTCCACATAGCCGCCCTTGGCATGCTTGTAGTTAAGCGCCTGCACGCATCTTCCGCTTGGAATATAGTATTTAGCCGTGGTCAGTTTCATCTGGCCGTTGTAAGGCAAGTCCATCGTGGTCTGCACCAAGCCCTTGCCATACGTGCGCGTACCTAATATAATAGCACGGTCATAGTCCTGCAGGCTGCCACTCATAATCTCGCTGGCGCTGGCAGAATTGCCATTTACCAGTACTACCATCGGCATCACGGAGTCAACAGGCTCCACGCTGGTCTTATATTCCTTGTTAGAACGCTGCAGCTTGCCCTGCATCTTCAGCACAGTCTTTCCCTTTGGCAGGAACATGTTGATGATGCTCACCGCCTCACTCACCGAACCGCCGCCATTGTTGCGGAGGTCGAACACCAAGCCCTTGGCACCCTGCTTCTTCAGGTCGATGAAGGCACGGCGCACATCCTTGGCGCAATTGTCGGTGAAGGAATTGAAGTTGATGTATCCGAATCCGCCCTCTAGCATACCGTAATATGGGAGGAACGGCATCTGGATAGTACGGCGGGTTATCTTCATCTTCAGGGTCTTGCCCGTACTTGGACGCTTCACCTTGATGATAAAAGATGTACCCGGGTCGCCACGAAGATGATCGCTTACATACGCCACATCCTTATTGGTCATATCCTCATCGTCGATGCTGAGGATGATGTCGCCCTTCTTCAAGCCCACTTCTGCAGCAGGCATGTTCTCGTAAGGTTCGCTGATGCAGACGCGCTGCAGCTGGAAGTTGTAGCGCACCACGGCACCCACACCGGCATATTTGCCGGTGAGCATATTCTTCAGTTCGTTGACTTTCTCCTCTGGATAGTAAGTGGTATAAGGGTCCAGGCTACCCAACATAGCCTTGATACCATTGCCCACCACCTCTTGGGCATCGAGCGTATCCACGTACATGAGGTCGAGATTCTTATAGATGGAGTTGAATATATCCATATTCTTCGCCGTCTTGAAATCATGATCTCTATCTATCTGTGCAAAAGCTGGTGCAGCGAGGAGCACCATGAGCAACGAAACCAATACTTTTTTCATGCTTATCTTTATCTTCATTAATTAATTCTCTTTACTTTCCCCCATCATCGGTTTACAGGACAACCAGAGCAGGGTTCTATTTCGCCCACAAAATTACTCATTTCTTTGCTAAAACTACCATTTTTAGCCTAAAAAAGTGGCTCAAAGCCCCTAAAAATGCACTTTTTTGAAGAAAAAGCAAAAAAAGTTAGTGAAAAATTTGGCAGAATGAAGAAAAGTTAGTACTTTTGCACACGCAAATAAGGAACGTCACGTTTCTGCAATGCAAAATTGCTTCAATAGCTCAGTTGGTTAGAGCACCTGACTGTTAATCAGGGGGTCGTTGGTTCAAGCCCATCTTGAAGCGCAAAAAGAGTTACAGGTTTTACTTGTAACTCTTTTTTTGTTTCTATCCTTTCATGTCTCACCTTTTCATTTCAATCCTTTTGTTTCTATTCCATCAGGCTTTACTCTCCCGTTTCTACTTCACACTACACAAAATCCACGTAGCAACATGATATACAGAGATTTACAATAGTGTAATACCCCATCTGACACTACACTAACACTACACCACACTACACTCGGGATAGGTAAGCGGCTCCGCGTTTATACCATTGTAGTCTTCTCATTTATTCGTACCTTTGCACCATCATTTTAAAATCAAACAAATTATGACAGCAAACGAACGTTTTGAGAAGGCTTGGGGTTCCTTCTTAGTCTATCTGAATCGAAACCCCAAGGCTCAACTTACTCCTTTCTTGAAGGAAAGACATATAAATCATCGCACCATGATGAACTGGATGTGCGAAAAAGGATATTCAGTTTTACGTGCCAAGCAGGAAATCCGCCAAGCCCAGGAGGCAGCCCGCAAAGAAAAAGCAGAAGCATCTGCATCAAGTACAGGCATGATGTTTGTGCCAATGGAACCTCCTACCATAGATCTTCCTATGGAAGACCTCCTTTATGGCATAAACATAACCTTTCCAAATGGAACTGTAGTTTCCGTTAAAAAAGGATGTGCCAAGTCTGTTATGGCGTTGATGAAACTTTATGAGAAGGAGGATGCAGTATGTTTGGATTGAATGAAAGTACCCAGTACTATGTCTGCCAGAGATACGTACGAATGAACATGGGCATAAATGGCTTGTATCAGATAGTGAGAACCGAGATGGAACTTCCGCCACTTGGTGGTGCGGTATTCATCTTCTTCTCCAAGAACCGCCAGCAGGTAAAAATGCTCAAATGGGATGGCGACGGTTTCCTGCTGT
>USJX01000110.1 GCA_900555035.1 uncultured Prevotella sp. | reverse complement strand
CACCGAAGATGATGCCACGCTTGCCTTTTAACAAATTGTGAGTCATTGTTATCTTTATTCTTTTGTTAATACTAACGGCATGTTTTGATAAACTATATATATGGATACCATTTAGGTCTATATATAATAAGGTGTAAACTATCAGTTTACACCGATGCCGTTGAATTCGTGCGCAAAATTACGAAAAATGTGCAATATACGCAAGTTTTTCGCCAAAAAACTCTCGTAAACGTTTTCTTTTTTGTGATATATCAACAAATATGGTCGTTTTTTCCTGCTGATGGGGGTGTTTATATGCAATATTCCAACGTGTTTTCTGTTTATATAGATATAAACTAATGATTGAGATATTGACAAATATTGAGGTATAAACAATTATTGAAAGATGAAAAAGAATATTGTAATATGGATGATGCTGTTGCTTGCTTCCGTAGGAGCGATGGCACAGGAAGTGGAGAATCCTGTAGGAAAATTCTCTGTGATTCCCCGCATTGGTGTTGCTTTGTCTAATTGGAGCAATAATTCGATTCGTGTCAGCGTTGCTTTGGACGATGAAATTAAGTCGAAAAATCGGGCTGGCTTTATGGCTGGTGCTGATGTGGAATACCGTGCCACAGAGTATGTAGGGGTGTCTTTGGGAGCCTATTATGCTCGCTTGGGTTACCGTTTCGCTGATTATGAAACCGTAGAGAGTGCTGATAAGAAACAATATTGGGGCATCAAGAACCATCATGCTGATATTGATTACATCCAGGTTCCCTTGATGCTCAAGGGCTATGTAACCCGTCAGTTGGTGGCAATGGTGGGCATACAGGCTGGTTTCCGTTGCGGAGATGCTAAATTCTCTTATGAGGAGACTTCTTTAGAGAAGGACAAGAATGGTTCTACCTATTATAAGGATACGGAGGAGGTAGAGGGAACCCTTGTTGCCAAGAGTACGAATATCTCTATTCCGGTAGGCGTTTCGTATGAATATATGAATGTTATCCTCGATGCACGATATAACATCGGTTTGACAAAGATGGAGAATATTTCGGGATTTGACAGTCCAAAGAATAGCTTCTTTACTTTCACGGTGGGTTATCGCTTTACTCTTTAAATAAGAAAGATAAGGTAGATGGGAAAGATAAGGTGGATGCAGGAATCTCTGTTTTGAGATCGTGCATCCACCTTTTATTATTATCTACTTATTTCTTATCTACGAGATAACTCGTGTCATTCGTCTGAATTATCCTACCTGGCTTCCTGGCTTAACCTTGCCAAGGAGTGAAGTAACATTCAAAGTGCCATCGAAGTTGACTGCAGAGAGAATCATACCCTGACTCTCGATGCCCATCATCTTACGAGGAGCAAAGTTGGCTACGAACAATACGTCCTTGCCAATCAACTGCTCTGGCTCGTAGTAGGCTGCGATACCTGAGCAGATAGTGCGCTCTACGCCAGAACCATCATCGATAGTGAATTTCAGAAGCTTCTTAGACTTCTTCACCTTCTCGCAATTCAAGATGTGACCTACGCGGATATCGAGTTTCTCGAAATCATCGAAGCTAACCTCTGGCTTGATAGGAGCAGCCTGATAAGAAGCTTCCTCGTTAGCCTTCTTGGTATCAGCGAGCTTCTGGAGCTGTCTTTCGATAACCTCATCCTCAATCTTCTCGAAGAGCAATTCAGGCTCACCGAGCTGGGTACCAGCCTTGAGCAAATCTGTGCTGCCGAGCTGAGTCCACTCGAAGTTAGGCATATTGATCATCTTGCGGAGCTTCTCTGAAGAGAATGGCAAGAATGGCTCGAAGGCGATGGCGAGGTTGGCAACCAACTGCAGGGAGATGTTCAGGATGGTCTCCACACGCTTAGGGTCGGTCTTCCAAACCTTCCAAGGTTCACACTCTGTGATGTATCTGTTACCGATACGGGCCAGGTTCATAGCCTCTTTCTGAGCCTCGCGGAACTTGAATACGTTGAGATACTGCTCTACCTTCTCCTTCACGTCCTTGAACTCAGCGATAGCCTTCTCATCTACCTCCTGCAATTCACCACAGGCAGGAACTACGCCGCCCCAATACTTCTTGGTGAGCTGGAGAGCACGGTTTACGAAGTTACCGTAAACGGCAACCAACTCAGAGTTGTTGCGCTCCTGGAAATCCTTCCAGGTGAAGTTGTTGTCCTTGGTCTCAGGGGCATTGGCAGTCAATACATAGCGCAATACATCCTGCTTGCCTGGCAAATCTACGAGATACTCGTGCAACCATACTGCCCAGTTGCGGGATGTTGAAATCTTATCGTCCTCCAGGTTCAGAAACTCGTTGGCTGGTACGTTGTCTGGCAAGATGTAGTCGCCGTGAGCCTTGAGCATGGTAGGGAAGATGATGCAGTGGAACACGATATTGTCCTTACCGATGAAGTGAACAAGACGTGTTTCAGGATCCTGCCACCATTTCTGCCATGTTCCCCACTTTTCTGGATGAGCATCGCAAAGCTCCTTGGTGTTTGAGATGTAGCCGATAGGTGCATCGAACCAAACGTAGAGCACCTTGCCTTCAGCTCCCTCCACAGGAACAGGAATACCCCAATCCAAGTCGCGGGTCATGGCACGTGGCTGAAGATCCATATCCAACCAGCTCTTGCACTGACCGTAAACATTGGTACGCCACTCCTTGTGACCTTCCAGGATCCACTTCTTCAACCAATCCTGATACTTGTTCAATGGAAGATACCAGTTCTTGGTAGGCTTCTTAACAAGATCATGACCAGGGTTGTTCTTGTTGGTTGGGTTGATGAGCTCCTCTGGAGAAAGGGTAGCACCACATTTCTCGCACTGGTCGCCATAAGCACCTTCTGCACCGCAGCGAGGGCAAGTACCCACGATGTTGCGGTCGGTAAGGAATTCGCCTGTTACCTCATCGCAGAACTGCTCCTCTACCTTTTCTTCCAAAACGCCCTTGTCGTAGAGAGTGCGGAAGAAATCAGAAGCAAACTTATTGTGAGTTGGTGAAGTAGTACGGCTGTAAACATCAAAAGAGATGCCGAAATCTTCGAAACTCTTCTTGATGAGGTTGTGATAGCGGTCAACTACCTCCTGTACGGTGATACCTTCCTTTTTGGCACGGATGGTTACTGGTACACCATGCTCGTCGCTACCGCCGATGAAAACAACGTCTTGCTTCTTGAGACGGAGATAGCGAACATAGATATCGGCTGGCACGTAAACACCTGCCAGGTGGCCGATATGAACACCACCGTTAGCATAAGGCAATGCAGCAGTAACGGTGGTACGTTTGAAATTCTTTTGTTCCATATTAGCTAATATATTTTTGTAATTTGCCTGCAAAATTACAAAAAAATGTTGGAAATTCGGTATAATTCTCCCCATTTTTCTCTTCTTATATATAATAAGGTGTAAAATGGGAGGATAGAAAACAAAAATGGTCCTAAGCTTGCCGCTTAAGACCATTTTTATGTTGCCACTCCAAAGGGGTGAGAACACATAGAAGAACGTGGATATTACATGATGTTCATGTATGCGATAACAGCTAACTCTGCAATGAGGATAGCAAAACCAACCTTCTTCACAATTTCTGTAACCTTGAAAATACAATCCATAATTCTTAATCGTTTATTTTTTATTGTTAAACTCTATTCTCTGGTAACGTTATGCTATAACGTTTGATTTACGTTTGCAAAGGTACGTGTTTTCCTACAATTTGTGGTGTATATTCTTTTGTAATGGGGGATAAATTGTTTTTTATATGTAAAAATCCGTCGAATAATGCTCTTGTTGCTAAAATAATCCCCCTGCTGTTGTGGATTTGTAATACGGGTTTGGGGGGTAATTTGTGTTTTTATATGCACCTTTTTCCTTTTGAATGGGTGAGTAGTGGGACAAAAATAAGACCTTAGCAGTTGGCAACGCAGCTACTAAGGTCTTGTCCTTTATCATTTACTATTGATGATAATTTTATATTCTGTCTTAATTCTTATTTCAAGAGGATTATTGCTTGATATGACCAAGTCTTGTTTATTGGTTACTGGATAGCCAAATAAGCAATTACAGCCAATTCTGCGAGAAGTATTCCAAATCCCACCTTCTTAATAATACTTGTAATTCTATAAATGCAATCCATAATCTATATTTTTTTATTGTTTGACATTACAGGCAATTGCTTGCCTTTTTAATTCCGATGCAAAGGTAGCTCAAAAATATAGACTTTTAGGGTACTATTTGTTGATTCTAGGGCAGCTTGCCGTTTTTCGACTTGAAAAATAACAGAATTTCCCCCTAATTCTTTAAAAAGTAGGGTATTTCAGATACTTTTCCTAATGTTTCTTTTTCTAAAACATTTTTTTGTCAGTTGTATTTTTGGAGCGAAAAGGTGGATAAACTGCAAAAAAACAGGTAGGAATCAAACTTTCTCCCAAGGTTTGACTCCTGCCAGCATGTTCTATTCCGATGTCTTCTTTATGTCTATTGTCTAAAAGTGTCCTCTTTCTGCCCAGTCTCCTCTGTCCAGGGTGCGGTATCCGATGGCTTCTGCCAGATGCTGTGGCTCTACATGCTCGCTTCCTGCCAGGTCGGCAATGGTGCGTGCCACCTTCAGAATTCGGTTGTAGGCACGGGCAGAGAGTGATAGTTTCTCCATTGCCATGCGCAGGAGGTTGATGCCTTCTTCGCTTGGCTCTGCAAACTGGTGAATCATTCGCTCGGTCATCTGAGCGTTGCAGTGGATGCCTTTGAAGTCTTTGAATCTGGCTGCCTGTATTTCCCTTGCCCTAATCACGCGTTCTCGAATGTTGGCACTAGGCTCGCCTGGTGCTGCTTTCGAGATGTCCTTGAAGGGTACAGGGCTTATCTCGCATTGTATGTCTATTCTGTCGAGCAAAGGACCCGATATTTTGTTCATGTATCTTTGAATCTGGCCTGGGGTACAGACGCAACGATGAGTAGGGTCGCCATAATATCCGCAAGGACATGGATTCATGCTCGCCACAAACATGAAGGAGCATGGATAGTCTATAGAGTATTTGGCTCTGCTGATATTGATGTGGCGGTCTTCCAGAGGCTGGCGCAGTACTTCCAGGGTGGTTTTGCTGAACTCTGGGAGCTCGTCACAAAAAAGAACCCCGTTGTGAGCCAGTGAAATCTCGCCGGGTTGTGGCGATGTGCCGCCTCCTACCAGTGCCACTTGCGAAATGGTGTGGTGAGGAGCCCTGAAGGGACGCTGGGCGATGAGTGATACGTTTTTGCCCAGTTTGCCCGCTATGGAGTGAATCTGCGTTGTTTCGAGACTCTCTGAGAGGGTGAGAGGCGGAAGGATGGATGGAAGGCGTTTCGCCATCATCGATTTTCCTGAGCCGGGAGGTCCTACCATAATGAGGTTGTGACCGCCGGCAGCAGCCACTTCAAGGGCACGTTTTACGTTTTCCTGTCCCCTTACGTCAGCATAGTCATAGTCGCAATGTATTTGGTTCTCGTAGAATTCCTTTCGGGTATCTACGATGGTTGGTTCTGGAGCAGAGCGGTCGCTCAGGAATTGGATGACATCGAATAGCGTTTTCATGCCATACACTTCCAGGTTGTTGACCACTGCGGCTTCTCTAGCGTTCTGTTCGGGTACAATCAGTCCCTTATAATGCTCGGCTCTGGCTCTGATGGCAATAGGCAATGCGCCCTTGATGGGTTGCAGCGTGCCGTCGAGACTCAGTTCGCCCACCATCATGTATTCCTTGAGGTGATTGTCAGGGATATTTTCATTGGCTCCCATTATACCGATGGCTAATGGGAGGTCAAAGCTGCTGCCTTCCTTGCGGAGGTTAGCGGGAGCAAGATTGATGGTGATGTCGGCTATCGGAAATTTGAAGCCGCTGTAACGCAGGGCTGCTGCGATGCGGTCACGGCTTTCCCTGACCGCCTCGTCGCCTAAGCCCGTAAGGTGGTATTGAACGCCTCGGTTGAGGCTTACTTCTACTGTGACAGTCGTGACTTCCAAGCCGTTGACTGCTGCGCAATAAGTTTTTACTAGCATAAACGCCTCCTCTTTTATAGGTTAGATGGTGGCTCGCGGTATTATTTGAGCAGTTGGTCTAACTTATTGTAGAGTTCTTGCTTATTAAGGCCCCGGGCGATGATTTTACCATTTTGTATGATGATGTTGTCGGGAAGTGATGTCAATCCCAACTTCTTCAAGTTCTTGTCTTCTAGCATTTCGCCATTGCAGACCACCGGCCATGAGATGGAGTCGTACTTCATGTTGTTTTTGCAGATGCTTTTGGCACCATCTAGGCAGAAACTCATCAGTTTGAGCTTGCCCTGCGAATTGCGCTGGCGGTCTTTCAGCTCTCTCTGCACGCTCTGGCTATCGTAATTGTATGTAGCCCAGGTGTAGATTACTGCTACAGGAGCGCTGCTCAGCTCAGTGCTGGAAACCAGTTTGCCATTGATGTCGTAGGCCGTGAAGACGGGTAGCTTTGCACCTACGCTGGCATCTTTCATCATATTTACCTGCTGCTTCAGCTTAGCCAACTGGGTATTCTTAGGCTGCTCTTTCTCACAGATAGACAGGAGGGAGAGGGCCTTCTTATAATCAGGCTTAATATTTGCAATAAAGTATTTCTTGATTAGATACAGGCAGACCACAGAGCCAGCGTTGTCTTTGATGAAGGTCTCTGCCTGGGCACTTTCCTGCGGAGGAGTATTGCCAAGAACAGATTTGCGGAACTTGGTCATCAATTCATTGGCTTTGGTGCCTTTAATTTCCATTTCCTTCAGGTGAGAAGCGTCGCCTTTCAGCTCTACAGATTCTCCTGATTCTGCAAAGATAGGCTGCTCCGAGAAGTTTGGAAACACAATCATGAGGGTATGATTCTCTGTACAAGGCATTTCATAACTGAATCGGCCACCAACAACCTTGATAGTATCGACACCGTCGATGCCACCATCTGTGCTGTAAACGTAAAATTCGCCTTGATTCATGTTTAAAAATTTGCCTTCAAGTTTAAAGTGACCACTGCTGACACCACATGATGTAAGCGCGATAATGAAAATAAGAGATATGATGTAAGCAAATTTTTTCATAATGAAAAATTTTAGGAGGGGTGAGTGCCGCGAGCGGGACTCGAACCCGCACAACCATTTCTGGTCAAGGGATTTTAAGTCCCTCGTGTCTACCAATTCCACCATTGCGGCATGGTAAAC
>USJX01000109.1 GCA_900555035.1 uncultured Prevotella sp. | reverse complement strand
GAGCTGGTCCGTGGTTAGGACCCTTAGCGACAACGCACATGTTGTCTACTTCTTTTGAATAGATCATATTCGCTAAATTTTATATTAATGAATATATAAAAGTATAAATTCTTCTTCTTAATTCATATTGTTTTGCTGAAACATTGGTCTTACAACCTCAATTCCGACCACAAAAGTACAAAAAATATCTGTAAAATACCCAAAAATGAGTATTCTTTTTGACTCTTTAACCTAATATTTAGATTTTTTCTTGGGTTTATGCACAATTTCATGTATCTTTGCAAACTGAAAATAGCAATTTTTGTAGATTATGATCGAAGTTAAGATAAAGGATGCCGTGCTTCAGCAGGCTGCCGAGGCAGGCATGGACGAGTTTGTGAAGGCGTTCGTAGATGCCATCCGTGAGGCAATCGGTGGGGAGCTTACCGCCGAGAATATGGCCGAGTTGAACAGCGACCAGATTACGCTCCTGGCATGGGATACCCTGCACGAGGAGATGATGGACGGCGGAATGATTCAGCTTATCCATAACGGATATGGTGCCTTCATCTGGAAGAACCCTACCGATAAGGCGTTCCGGAACTGGGGACTGGTGGACCTTTCGAAATTGATCAAGAAAAGCCACTTCCTCTACAAGACCCATCACGAGGAGATTGAGGGCGACATGAGCGACGAGGAGTTCATGGCGCTCTATGAGAAGTTGCCGGAGTTTGATGACTTCGACGATGTGTTCGTGGAGAACGAGGAGCAGTGGACAGGCATGGTGGCTTTCTACATCGACGAGCATATCGAGAACTTCGCCACGATTATATAAAGGTATATATAATATATTAAGGTATAAAGATTATGAACAAGAAAGACCAGGAACTCCGCAAGAAGAGTCCGATACAGATACGCAACAAGAAGGCTTCGTTCGAATACTTCTTCGTTGATACTTACACCGCGGGCATCGTGCTCACGGGTACTGAGATTAAATCCATCCGCGGCGGCAAGGCATCGCTGGTGGATTGCTACTGCGACTTCTATCAGGGCGAACTCTGGGTGAAGGGTATGAACATCTCTCCTTATTTCTACGGCTCCTTCGGCAACCACGAAGCACGCCGCGACCGCAAGCTGCTTCTCACCAAGCGTGAACTGCGCCGACTGGAGGAAGACAGCAAGCAGCCGGGCTTCACCATCGTTCCTATACTCGTCTTCATCGACGACAAGGGACGTGCCAAGGTGGATATTGCCCTCTGCAAGGGTAAGAAGGAGTATGACAAGCGTCAGACTCTGAAGGAGAAGGAAGACAGAAGAGAGATGGATAGAGCTATCAAGCATTTTTAGACAATGAAGAATATCAGAGAGATTGCTAAGGAGAAGATTCTGATTCTCGATGGTGCCATGGGTACTGAGATTCAGAAATACAATTTAACGGAGGATGACTTTCGTGGCGAACGTTTCCGCGACGTTCCGGGCATGATGAAGGGTAACAACGATATGCTCAATATCACTCGCCCTGATGTCATCTCGGATATTTACAGACGCTATCTGGAGGCGGGCGCCGACATCATCACGGCGAACACCTTCTCGTGCCAGCGTATCTCGCAGGCGGATTATCACCTGGAGGATTGCGCCCGCGAGATGGCTTTCGAGGGGGCACGATTGGCGCGCATCGAATGCGACAAGTTCTCTACACCCGATAAGCCACGCTTCGTTGCCGGAGATGTGGGTCCTACCAACAAGACTTGCTCCATGAGTCCGGACGTCAGCAATCCTGCCGCCCGTGAAATCACCTACGATGAACTTTTCGCCGATGTCTGCGAACAGGTGGATGGACTCATCGAAGGCGGAGCGGATGTCATCCTCATCGAAACCATCTTCGATACGCTCAACTGCAAGGCGATGATTGATGCGGCCATCACCATGATGAAGAAACATGGGGTGGAGCTGCCTATCATGATCAGTCTTACGGTGAGCGACCTGGCGGGCAGAACCCTCAGCGGTCAGACCGTAGATGCCTTCCTGGCGTCGCTCTCTCCTTATCCAATCTTCTCCGTGGGCATGAACTGTGCCTTCGGAGCGCCTCAGATGAAACCGTTCATCGAGCATCTGGCAAAGGTTGCACCTTATTATATTAGTGCGCATCCTAATGCCGGACTGCCTAACGAGATGGGGCAGTATGATGAAACCGCAGAATCGATGGCTCCGCAGATTGCCGAGTTTATCGACGAAGGCATCGTCAACATCATCGGCGGCTGCTGCGGAACCAGTCCTGAGTTCATCGCTCATTACGCCCGAAGTGCCGAGGGCAAGAAGCCTCATCAGGTGGTGGAGAAGCCTAAGTACATGTGGCTCTCGGGCTTGGATTTGTTGCAGGTGGATGATTCCGTTCATCTGCCAGTAGATGCCAGCCGCTTCGTCAATGTGGGCGAACGCTGTAATGTGGCTGGTAGCAGGAAGTTCCTGCGTCTGATTAATGAAAAAAGTTATGAGGAAGCCATCGGCATTGCCCGCAAGCAGGTGGCAGATGGTGCAGCCGTGGTGGATGTAAACATGGACGACGGACTGCTCGATGCCAAGGCCGAGATGGTGAACTTCCTCAACATGATAGCGGCTGAGCCGGAGATAGCCAAGGTGCCTGTGATGATTGACTCCTCGAAATGGGAAGTCATCCTCGCCGGTCTGAAGTGCTGTCAGGGCAAATGCATCGTGAACTCCATCTCCCTGAAGGAGGGCGAAGAGGTGTTTCTCTCGCATGCACGCGATGTGATGCGATATGGTGCAGCCGTGGTGGTGATGTGCTTCGACGAGGTGGGACAGGCTACCACCTACGAGCGCCGCATCGAGATAGCCGAGCGTGCCTATCGCCTGCTGGTGGATAAACTGGGCATGAATCCCCTCGACATCATCTTCGACCCTAACGTGCTCGCCATCGCCACAGGTATGGAAGAACACGACAACTACGCCGTGGAGTTCATCCGTGCCACCGAATGGATTCACAGGAATCTGCCGGGAGCGCATGTCAGCGGAGGTGTCAGCAACCTCTCGTTCTCGTTCCGCGGCAACACCTATATCCGTGAGGCCATCCACTGCGTCTTCCTGCATCATGCCCAGAAGGTGGGTATGGACTTCGGTATCGTGAATGCCAAGGCGAGAATGGATTACAACAAGATTCCTAAGGATCAGTTGGAACTCATAGAGGATGTAGTGCTCAACCGCAGAAAGGGTGCTGCCGATGACCTCATCGAACTGGCTGCCGAAATCAAGGCAAAGGCGGATGCGGCTAAGGCTGCTGCCAAGGCGGGTGGTGCTCCGGCTCCGAAACCAGCTGCGCCTGAGTGGAGAAAACAGCCTGTAGAAGAAAGATTGAAATATGCCCTGCAGAAGGGAATCACCGAGTTCCTGCAACCGGATATCGACGAGGCATTGCAGAAATATCCGCATGCCGTGAACGTCATCGAAGGTCCGCTGATGGATGGTATGAACCTGGTGGGCGAACTCTTCGGAAGGGGAGAGATGTTCCTGCCGCAGGTGGTGAAGACCGCCCGTACGATGAAGGCAGCGGTTTCCATCCTCCAGCCACATATCGAGGCGGAGAAGCAGGGCGGAAGCACCACTGCCGGAAAAATTCTGATGGCCACCGTGAAGGGTGATGTTCATGACATCGGCAAGAACATCGTCTGTGTGGTGATGTCGTGCAATAACTACGATATCATCGACCTGGGCGTGATGGTTCCTGCCGAGCAAATCGTGAAGAAGGCGATAGAGGAGAAGGTGGATGCCGTTGGACTGAGCGGCTTGATTACCCCATCGCTCGAAGAGATGGTGCATACAGCCAAGGAGATGCAGAAGGCAGGTCTTCGCATCCCTATCATGGTGGGTGGAGCAACCACGAGCGAGCTGCATGTAGCGCTGAAGATTGCTCCGGTGTATGATGGTCCGGTTATCTGGGTAAAGGATGCTTCGCTCAATGCAGGCATCTGTGCCCGATTCCTCAATGAGACCGAATGCCCTAAGTTTGTGGCAGAACTCAACGAGCGATACGAGCGGCTGAGAAATGAATATCATGAGCAGCAGGCTAAGATAGCATCGCTGGAGGAAGCCAGAAAGAACAAACTGGATTTGTTTTAAACTCGGAAGCTGCAGCACGCCCTGAAAGGGCAAAAGCATTATAATATAATAAGGTATTAGTAAAAAGGATAATATGATCAAGACCGTAATTTTTGATATGGGTGGCGTAGTGATCACCCTCGACGAGAACGAGGCAGGCAAACGCTTTGTTGAGTTAGGAATGAAGGAGTTTGCCGAGAAGATGGACCCTTACAAGCAGTCGGGATTGAACGGCGACCTGGAAGAAGGAAAGCTTTCTGAAGAGGAATATCGCCAGAAGGTGAGCGATAAGGTAGGTCGAGAGGTGAGCTTCGAGGAACTGCAGCATTGCTGGCTGGGCTACATGAAGGAAGTGCCTGCCCGCAAGCTGATGACCATCAAGAACCTGAAGAAGCAGGGCTATCGCGTGGTTCTGCTCAGCAACACCAACCCATACGTTTCAGCCTGGACCGACAGCGAGGAGTTCTCTGGCGACGGTCATCCCATCGGCGATTACTTCGATGCGATGTACCGTAGCTATGAGGTGAAATACATGAAGCCCGATGAGAATTTCTTCCGTTATGTAATAGCTGCAGAGAAGGCATTGCCGGAGGAGTGCCTCTTCATTGACGATGGTGCCCGCAACTGCTGTGCTGCTTCAGAAGTAGGTCTTTTCACCTATTGCCCAAAGAACGGAGAAGACTGGTGTGATAAAATCTACGATTATCTGAAGTAATGATTTATGGTGATTATTTGCATTCCAACTGCAAATAATTGCCATTTTATTTTGCATTCTGCAAGAAATAATGTACTTTTGCAGTCGCAATAATTAAATAATAAGATAATGGTTAAGAAGAAAAGATGGCACTGCTTGCCTGGTCAGCCTCTTACAGAGCTCGACAAGCAGGTGATGTATTGGGAAAATAAGGGTAAGCTGGTGCCTACCCGTGACTTGATTAAGACTCCAGAACAGATAGAAGGCATCCGCAAGAGTGGTGTCGTTAACACGGGCTGTCTCGACGCCGTTGCCGAGATCATCCGTCCGGGTTTGAACACCCAGGAAATTGACGACCTCTGCATGCAGTATTGCAAGGACAATAACGCCATTCCTGCCTGCCTCAACTACGAGGGTTATCCTAAGAGCGTATGCACCTCTATCAACGAGGTGGTTTGCCATGGTATTCCTAAGAAGGAGGATGTGCTCGAAGAGGGCGACATCATCAATGTAGATATGACTACCATCGTTGATGGCTACTACGCCGACGCCAGCCGTATGTTTATCGTGGGCGGCAAGACTACTCCTGAGAAGGAGCAGCTGGTTCGCGTGGCCAAGGAGTGCCTGGAGATTGGTATGGAGGCTGCAAAGCCTTACAGCTTTGTGGGTGACATCGGTCACGCCATCGAGAAGCATTGCAAGAAGTATGGCTATGGTGTGGTTCGCGATCTCTGCGGTCATGGCGTAGGTCTTCAATTCCATGAGGAACCTGAAGTGCTCCACTATGGTCACCGCGGCACCGGTATGCTGCTCGTTCCGGGCATGGTGTTCACCATTGAGCCAATGATTAACATGGGAACCTACGAGGTGTTCATCGATGCTGACGATCCATACGGATGGGAGGTAATCACTGGCGATGAGAAACCATCAGCACAGTGGGAGCACACGCTCGTAATGACCGAGACGGGTGTGGAGATTTTGACACACTAATTAAATTCAAGAACAATGAAGGATATATATATATTAGGTATAGAGAGCAGCTGCGACGATACCTCTGCCGCAGTGCTCAAGAATGGAGTATTGCTGAGCAATGTTACCGCCTCTCAGGAAGTGCATCGTGCCTACGGCGGCGTGGTACCTGAGCTGGCTTCCCGTGCTCACCAGCAGAACGTGGTGCCGGTGGTTGACCAGGCAATAGCCCGTGCAGGTATTAAGAAGGAAGACCTCACGGCAGTGGCCTTTACCCGTGGTCCGGGTCTGATGGGTTCGCTGCTCGTGGGCGTGAGCTTTGCCAAGGGTTTCGCCCGTTCGCTCAATATTCCGATGATTGATGTCAACCACCTGCAGGGTCATGTGATGGCGCATTTCATCAAGGAGAGCGATGACGACCAGAGCGCACCTCCGTTCCCATTCATCTGTCTCCTCGTGAGCGGTGGAAACTCGCAGATTGTGAAGGTGAACGCATATAATGATATGGAAGTGCTGGGTCAGACCATCGACGATGCGGCTGGCGAGGCGATTGACAAGTGTGCCAAGGTGCTGGAGTGGGGCTACCCAGGAGGTCCTGTCGTGGATAAGTATGCCCGTCAGGGTAATCCGAAGGCTTTCAGCTTTGCCGAGCCACACATCCCAGGCTTGAACTACAGCTTCTCTGGTTTCAAGACCAGTTTCCTCTATAGCCTGCGCAAGTGGGTGGCTGCCGATCCTGACTTCGTAGAGAAGAACAAGTTCGATCTGGCTGCCAGCATCGAGTTCACCATCGTGGATATCCTGATGAAGAAGCTGCGCATGGCAGTGAAGCAGACGGGCATCAAGCACGTGGCAGTGGCTGGAGGCGTGAGTGCCAACAATGGTCTGCGCAATGCCTTCCGCAACCACGCCAAGCGATTCGGCTGGACCATCTACATCCCTAAGTTCAGCTATACCACCGACAATGCGGCGATGATTGGCTGCGTGGGAACCTTCAAGTATCGTGATGGTGATTTCGCCACCATCGATCTTCCTGCATATAGTAAAGTAACATTTAAGTAAGTAAGAAATGGAATTTGAAACAAAGATATTGAGCAAGGGCATCCAGGAGATGCTCTATAACAGTGACAAGACAGTAGGCACAGCAGAGAGCTGCACAGGCGGACGTATCGCCGAGGCACTCATCTCCGTGCCAGGTGCCAGCAATTACTTCAAGGGCGGTGTGGTAAGCTACACCAACGAGGTGAAGGAGAACCTTCTGGGCGTAAGCCACGAGGTATTGGAGGAGAAGACAGCCTACTGCGAGGAAGTGGCAAGAGAGATGGTACTCGGTGCCATCAAGGCATTGAATGTTGACTTCGCCATCTCTGTTACAGGCGTATCGGGTCCTACCGGCGGCACTCCAGCCATACCAGTGGGCACCATCTTCGTAGGTTTCGGCAGCAAGGACGATGTTCGCGTGGTAAAACTCACCGAAGATTTCGGTCGCGATATCAATCTTGCAATCGCCACAAATACAGCACTTAAAGGCATGCTCGACTTCCTGAAAGAGCATCAGGAAGAGCTTACCCACAAGTAAGAAAATATCCCCGAAAAGGGCGTTTCTAGATAAAAATATCTTTAGAAACGCCCTTTTCTTCTTAATAAATCTTAAAAGAAACATTTCTTCCGCCCAAAGTTTTGCGTATTCAAAAAATATTTGTAATTTTGCACTCTGTTTGGAATAGGTATCAATTAACGAATTACAAAATTAAAGATAGAAATGTCTAAGATTTGTCAAATTACAGGTAAGAAGGCACAG
>USJX01000108.1 GCA_900555035.1 uncultured Prevotella sp. | reverse complement strand
GTTATCAGGAGTTGGGCAAGAACAAAACCTTGCTGATGATATTCTTCAATAACAGTCTCCGTACCCGACTGAGTACACAGAAGGCTGCGATGAACCTGGGCATGAATGTTATCGTGCTCGATGTGAACGCCGGTGCATGGAAACTGGAGACAGAGCGTGGCGTTATCATGGATGGCGACAAGAGCGAACACCTGCTGGAGGCTATCCCAGTAATGGGTAGCTTCTGCGATTTGATTGGCGTACGCAGCTTTGCCGGTCTGAAAGACCGTGACTACGATTATGCCGAGACCATCGTAAACCAGTTTGTGAAGTACAGCGGCCGCCCAGTCTTCGCCATGGAGACAGCCACCGTTCACCCACTCCAGGCATTCGCCGACCTCATCACTATCGAGGAGCACAAAAAGGTGGCTCGTCCTAAGGTAGTCCTGACCTGGGCTCCTCATTGCCGTGCCCTGCCTCAGGCTGTACCAAACTCATTCGCCCAGTGGATGAATGCAGCCGATGTTGATTTCGTGGTTACTCACCCTGAGGGCTACGAGCTTGATCCAAAGTTCGTAGGTAATGCCAAAGTGGAGTACGACCAGAAGAAGGCGCTGGAAGGTGCAGACTTCGTTTATGCCAAGAACTGGAGCTGTCCGGGCGTGAAAGACCCAGCACAGTATGGTGAGATATTGAGCAAGGATATGAGCTGGACCATCGACGAGGAGCACATGAGCTGGACCAACGACGGATGCTTCATGCACTGCCTGCCAGTACGCCGCGGACTGATTGTTACCGATGATGTCATCGAAAGCAAGAACAGTCTGGTGATTCCAGAGGCAGCCAACCGCGAGATTTCAGCCGAAGTTGTAATCAAGCGCATGCTCGAATCGCTTTAATATTTTACAGATAGCAGGAATACCCATCACCATAAGTAGGTATTTTCATCAAAAGTCCATCTTGTTTTTTTCTTTTCTCATGAATTATCCGTAACTTTGCAGAAAAAAAGCAGAAGATATTCAGAAGAAAAGACAAAACAAGATGGATAAATACAGCATTATTACACCAGAAGTGATGGGGACATTCAATGACCGCCTCAACTTTCTGTATCTAAAACTAGGTAATTATCTCGACATTGAGAAACAGGAGCATCGCACTTTGCAATATTGCAAGGTATTTCTCAGCGACTCCCAAAATCAGATTCAGGATTTCCAGGACTCTCTTCTCTATCAAGAGTATCTGAAAGATATACACCTCACCATCGTAGAGCAAACACCCCTCTGCGGCAGCAAGATTTCACTTCTGGTCAAGACCACGGACGATGAGACACCACTCCTCTTCCATAGTCTTCGCCTGACGGAGGAAGAAGCAAAGGGGAAGGATTCATACGAGCAGACCAGCCTTCTTTTCAACAAATATCTGCAAATCATTGCTGATACGGATATGACGATGGAACGTAATCTTGTGCGTACCTGGATATACGTTACCAACATCGACGTGAACTACCAGGGCGTAGTGGAAGCACGCAACGACATTTTCGACAAGGAAGGATTAACTGCCGACACCCACTACATCGCCAGCACCGGCATCGGAGGAGCTACTCCCGTTCGCCATGCAGCAGTAGCCATCGATTTCCTCACCTTCCCCGGCATCAAGGAAGAAGACAAGAAGTATCTCCAGGCACTGGAACATCTGAACCCTACCCATGAATATGGCGTAGCCTTCGAAAGGGGAACCCGGGTTACGCTGCCAACGCATTGCAGCAATTCTGATGGAAGCCAGCATTTCAAGCAGCAATACTTCATCTCAGGCACGGCGAGCATCGACAAACTAGGAAACGTAGTTTATGAAGAAGATATTGTAAGACAGACCGGCAGACTGCTGGAGAATGTAGGAGCCTTGCTGAAAGATGGCGATGCCACCATGAACGATATCCAATACTTCATCATCTACCTGCGAGATATTTCCGACTATCATACGGTAGATAGAATGATGCAACAGTTTTATCCGCAGATACCCCGCATCATCGTAGAAGCCAAAGTCTGCAGACCAGGATGGCTGATTGAGATGGAATGTATCGCAGAAAGATAATAAAAATGCAGAAATTTGCCCCCAACAAGCAAATTTCTGCATTTTTATTATCTAATCTTATATTTTTTTTCTACCTTTGCAATAACCAAACTTATCAAATTATGAATAGTAATCTAAAAAGCTTTTGCATATTCATCATATATGTATTTGGGACAATAGCATGTTTTGCTTTCTTCCAATTCTGCTATCCCTATCATCTGTATTACCAGGAGCAGAACCAACTGTTCCTGGCATCATGGGATTATCTTACCACCTATCTGGAAAGACCAGGTTGGCTGGCATGTATGGCTGGTGATTTTCTCACACAGTTCTATCTCTATCGCTTTATGGGGGCAACCATTCTTACCCTCTGCATCCTTCTCGCCGGGCATAACATCAAATGTGCGGTAAGAAAGGCAGATATCAAGGGAACATGGCTACCCAACATCGTGGCATTCGCAGTGATGACGCTGCTGGTATGCTTCAGCTTTGACTACGACTACCGCCTGAGCAGCATCCTGGCCATAGCTGGTGGTGCCAGCGTATTCTGCGTAAGTACTACGATACTCACCTCTACCCGAAAACTCATCCAAAAGATAGAAGGAATGGACGAAAATGCCACGGTATTAAATAACAAGAAACTACAGCATTGGGTATCTGCATTCAGCATCATGATATCTGTTTTCGTCTGCCATTGGTTCTTCGGAAATGGTGTATGGATATACGGCGCAATGGTCTTTGTGGGCAATCTCGTCAATATCATGAAGGCGGGCACTTACTATCGCATTGCAGCATTGGTCATTCCATTCTTCCTGCTCATACTCTGCAAGCGCCTTTACTTGTGCGATTTACAGACCATCTATACCTACCCAGGCATAGGCAAGCTGGTTAGTCCGCAGATAGATTTGGAAAAGACGCTAGCCGTGGATTGCGAATATTACTTTGGCCACTATAACAGGGTTATCAACCTGGTTGAAAAGGCGGAAGAACCAGACAAATACATGAAGTTCTACCACGACCTCGTGATGGCACAATTCAGAAGTCAGCCGGCATTGCTGCGGAAATATCCGAACCAAGACCTCGGAACATTCAAGACTCTCGAAGCCTACCCTTCCCTGCTCACCCTCAATGCCCTTAACGAGCTATATTGGGTAACTGGCGACATGACTCTGTGCGAACGGGCTGCCATGCAGGGAATCACCCATTCCCCCAACGGTCACAACATCCGCATGATAAAGCGACTTACAGAAATCAATCTGGTAAGAGGAGACGATGCTGCCACCCGCAAATATCTGGACATTCTCCAAAAGACGTTCGTCTGGAAGAGATGGACAGACCACATATCCGCTTCTCTCCACAAGAATGCTACCGCTGAAGAGAAAGCCATCTTGCAGCCGTATCTCGACAAACGAAAGGACTTCAGACACTAAGACGCAAAAAGCCCGAGCAGTTGACTGCCCGGGCTTTTTGTTTTTGTCAGAGTTTAACGGATATCATCCTGCCGTTATCGAACGGCAAGATAATTACGTGCCGGATTGGCATACATGGTCAAGAATCGCTCCTCCAAGTATGCTTCATCCTTACCAGGAAGGTCGATTTTAGCAAGCTGACCCTCCATATATGCTCTGAATTTAGCCACATCTTCCGCAGTATATTCTGCCTGATGCGCATCAGAACCCTCCAGAAGATCCAGGGCTACATAGTTGCCCGGATAGAGGCGGTAGTTCTTGAATATCTGCTCATCGATATAGGCTGCCACCTTATTATACAGTTCCTGCTTAGGTGTCTCAGGATCCAGAGAATCGAGATACTCATCAAGACATGGAGCTGCATGATAATGCACATGACCCTTGTAACCGAAGATACCCGTCTGCATGCTTACCAAATCATCCATAGGTCCCTTCTTCCAGTCAGCGTTGTCGCGCTTCTGCTGGAACTCCTTCGCCTTCAGAAAATCGCATGGATCATACTCATAACTGATAGACAGAGGTACAAGATGAAGCTGCTTCAAGCGTTCGATGATACTGCCTTCTCCGCCCATCGACATCATCTGGAGGATACTCTTCTGGGTGCGGTCGTTGCTATCCTTGGCTCTACCCTCTCGCTGGGCAATCCAGATATTCTCATTCTTCTCCTTGATGGCAAAGTGCATGTAATCGGAAAGACGCTTGCTCGACACGAGCATCTGGCGCATACTCAAGGCACGCTCCACGATAAACGCCTTGTTGACACGTACCAGGTCCTTGACCCAAGGAAGCGACAGGAGGTTATCTCCAATAGCAATCTCGCAGGTGGTCTTGAAGCCATTATCGATAAGCATTACATCGAGGATAGCTGAATCGAGCACGATATCACGATGGTTACTGATGAAGGAATAGTTGCGGGTATTATCGATGGCTGTACAATCCATCTCGCAGCCTGTAGCAGCCTTCTTCAGGATGCCATGCACAAAATCATAGCAGAAAGCCTTCTGGAACTCCAGATTGGTTTTGCAGGCCTTCAGCTTCTGCGCTATCATCTCGAGAGGAACTTTAGGATAAAGATAAGCAAGTACCTGCTTAAACTGATCGTTTGAAAGCAAACGGTCGAACACCTCAGGGAGTTCTTCCGGCTCCCAAGGGCGAATGGTATCAAATTCTTGAGGGATCTTCATAATATATACCTTTTTTAATATATATGGTTCTGCGAGAAAGTCGCAGAACCATATATGCGTTGTTTTACTGTAATTCTAGAACTGATTCTCCACGATGTCGCTGAGCACGTCCTTGATGTCAAGACCTGCGGCACGCACCTGCTGAGGAATGAAGCTAGTAGCGGTCATACCCGGAGTGGTATTAATCTCCAGCATATTCACCTTATCCTTACCGTCCTTATCCTTAGAGATGATGTAGTCGATGCGGATGATACCGTTGGCATGGAGAATGTCGTAGATGCGGGATGTAGTCTTTGCCACCTCTTCTGCTGTCTCTGGAGAGAGACGGGCTGGAGTGATTTCCTGTACCTGACCATTGTACTTGGCATCATAGTCGAAGAACTCGTTGCTGGTTACCACCTCGGTAGCTGGCAACACTACAGTCTTCTCGGCTGTCTTGTAGATACCCTGAGAAATCTCGGTTCCATCAAGGAAGCCTTCTATCATCACCTCGTTGCTCTCCATGAAAGCCACACGGAGGGCTGGAGCCAACTGGTCGGCATTCTTCACCTTGCTCACACCGAAGCTGCTGCCGTCGGCTGCTGGCTTCACGAAACAAGGCATACCGATGCGCTCGGCGATGGCATCCTCATCATACTCCTCACCACGACGAAGCAAGATACTGTCAGCCACGTTAATTCCGAAGCCACGGAGATAGTTGTTGAGCACATACTTATCGAAAGTCAGCGCCTCTACCAGCACGCCGCTGGTAGAATATGGCAGATGGATGAGGTCGAAGTAGCCCTGCATCACGCCGTTTTCACCAGGCTGTCCGTGGATGGTGATATAAGCATAATCAAAATAGACATGCTTGCCGTCTTTTACAAACGAGAAGTCGTTCTTGTCAATCTCAATAGTCTCACCATTATCCAAGGCCACGTGCCAATCGGTGCCCTTCACATCGACGAGATAGATATCATAACGCTCCTTGTCGAAGAAAGAATACAAACCCTGACCTGAGCGCAATGATACGTCGTGCTCAGAAGAATCACCACCACATACGATGGCTATCGTTCTCTTGCTATTTTCCATAATCACTAAATATTTTTGAATGTATCTTGTGTGGTGCCTGCGATGAAGCCGCGCCACTTTTCTATTAACTTACTGAAATCTTCAGGCCACTCGCTGTCGAAGTCCATCTGCTCCTTGGTTGTTGGATGAACAAAGCCGAGTGTCTTGGCATGAAGTGCCTGACGTGGACAAAGCTTGAAGCAGTTCTGGATAAACGCCTTGTAACTACTGCTTCGCTGACCTCTCAGGATTTCGGCTCCACCATAGGTCTCGTCCATGAAGAGCGGATGACCAATCTGCTTCATGTGGGCACGAATCTGATGGGTACGGCCTGTTTCCAGGATGCACTGCACCAAAGTGGTGTAACCGAATCGTTCCAATACCTTATAATGGGTCACCGCACTCTTGCCGATGCCGCTATCCGGGTCGAACACCTTCATGCGGAGACGATTCTTAGGGTCACGGCCGATATTGCCTTCGATGCGTCCCTCGTCTTCCACGATGTTTCCCCAAACCAGGGCATTGTAGCTGCGATGGGTTGTCTTGTTGAAGAACTGTTTTCCCAAAGCCGTCTTTGCCGTAGGAGTCTTTGCCACCACGAGCAAGCCGCTGGTATCCTTGTCTATGCGATGAACCAGGCCCACCTCCGGGTCGTTGGCATCAAACTCAGGCATATCTCTCAGATGCCACGCCACAGCCTGAATCAAGGTGCCATGGAAGTTTCCGGCACCCGGATGCACCACCATGCCTGCCTTCTTGTTGATAACCATGAGCTGGTCGTCTTCATACACCACATTGATGTCGATTTCCTCAGGCTTGATACTTGCCTCATGACGAGGACGGTCGAGCATCAGGGTAACCAGGTCGTTAGGGCGAACCTTATAGTTACTCTTCACAGGTTTGCCGTTCACGTGGATAAATCCGGCATCGGCAGCCTGCTGAATGCGGTTGCGGCTCTGATAAGCCATCTTGTCCGCCAGATACTTGTCTATACGAACCGGATCCTGGTTGGCATCCACCTGCACCTTCCAATGCTCATAGAGGTCGTCGCCTCCTTCGCCAGCCTGTGCAGCTCCGCCTTCCTCCATCTGGATTTCGTCATCAAGTTCATCCATATCTCCTGCATCATCAAAACCGAAGTCATCCTCTACAGGAGCATATACCTTATTACTATAATATATATAATTCAGAATTTCCACTCTTAACTATCAATTATTAATTATCAATTATTCATTAGCTCACTCCGTCACTTCATTCGGCTGGTGTTCATGCGAAGGAGCAGGTTCGGCAGGTTCTGTACCAGGAACCACCTCGAAGTTATCCACATCACTCTCGGTTCCGTCTCCCTCGCCTTCCATCACGTCATCTTCTCCATGAT
Source organism: uncultured Prevotella sp. (assembly GCA_900555035.1). Lineage (GTDB taxonomy): Bacteria > Bacteroidota > Bacteroidia > Bacteroidales > Bacteroidaceae > Prevotella. Next base: position 589 of record USJX01000108.1, on the reverse strand, counting down.
ATACCGGATCAATCTCATCGATGGAATCAGTCATGTCTCGCTGTCCGTTACCCACCTGAATGATGAGCATATCATCAATAGACACCTTGTCGCCAGCCACCACATGCTTACCCTTTACCAGGATGCCATACACCCAGTCTTCTTCACCAGGAATGTATTGCGGAGCCCCCAGTTTGAATCCCATAGCCGTGAGCTTAGCCATCGCCTCTCTCAAGGAACTGTTGTCGATGACATCCGGAATGGTGATACGAGGCGAATGGTCGGAATTGATGGTGACATAGATGATATGTCCCGATTTCACCAGTTCTCCGAAAACCGGACTTTGCTCCAGGATGCAGTCGGCAGGCAGGGAGCGCACATATCCGGTATCCGTAACCACGATTTCCAGCCCCGCATCATCGAGGATGTGGGTGGCATCATCAATATTCTTGTATCTGATGTCAGGCACACGGATGGCCTCACCATGATGGGTATAGATATCGATGCCAAACTTGACACCGACACAGAGCAGCACGAGAACCAAGACCATGGCTCCGAGATTGCCCCAAAGATACTTACTCTTAAACTTATTTATAAACTCAGATGAAGT
>USJX01000107.1 GCA_900555035.1 uncultured Prevotella sp. | reverse complement strand
TGGATTACATCTGCTCAACCCATGGTCCGGTTTGGCACGAGCATATTGAGAAGGTTATCGGCATGTATGATAAGATGTCGAAGTACGAGACGGAGCCGGGCTTGGTTATCTGCTACGGCACCATGTACGGCAACACCGAGCGCATGGCCGAAATCATCGCCCGTGCAGCAAGCAAGGCAGGCGTGAAGAACATCGTAATGTACAACATCTCGAAGACTCACCACAGCTACATCCTGCGCGACATCTTCCGCTACAAGGGTCTCATTGTGGGTGCTCCAACCTACAATGCCGGTCTTTATCACGAGATGGAGGTTCTCCTCTCTGAGCTTGCCAATAAGGACGTCAAGAACCACCTTCTTGGCTGGTATGGTTCTCATTGCTGGGCAAGCAAGGCTGTGGCTAAGATTCAGGAGTGGAACGAAACCAAGCTCCACTACGAGGCTGTAGGCGAGCCGGTAGATATGAAGCAGGCGATTACTCCAGAGGTAAAGGCGCAGTGCGAGGCTCTGGGTAAGGCGATGGCCGAGAAGCTGCTGGCGGAATAGGCAAAACATCATTCATCATTCATCATGGATTACAAGAGATTACCATACGGAATATCATCCTTTACCCAGTTGCGCAACCAGAATTGCTATTGGGCAGATAAGAGTATGTTCATACCACAGATAGAGGAGGCGGGAAACTTCCTCTATCTCATCCGTCCCCGACGCTTCGGAAAGAGCATCTTCCTGGGAATGCTTTCTGCCTATTACGATGTGGAGGGAAAGGAGGATTTCCCATCTCTCTTTAAGGATACTTGGATAGAGCAGCATCCCACTTCGTTGCAGAGTCGCTATCAGGTGCTGTTTTTTGATTATTCGCTTGCTGCATCGGGCACGGGTTCGCTCGATGATAACTTCAATGCCTATTCCGGTATTGTGCTCGATGAGTTTATCAAGAAATATGCGAAGTATTATGATGAAGATACGGTTGCGAAGGTGAAGAGCTGCCAGGATGCTGCCTCCAAGCTCAATACTATAACGATGGCGGCAAAAGCCAGGAAGATTCCTCTTTATCTGATAGTTGATGAATACGACAACTTCACCAATAATGTGCTGAGCGAACAGGGTGAGAAGGTGTATCATGCCTTGACCCATGCGCAGGGTTTCTATCGTGATTACTTCAAACTGTTTAAGGGTACTTTCGAGCGTATTCTGATGATGGGAGTAAGTCCTGTTACGGTGAATGACCTTTCGAGCGGCTATAATATCGCCACGAATATCTCTATGGATCCTACCTTTAATATGATGCTGGGATTCAGCGAATTGGAATTGCGTGAGATGATAGCGTATTATAGTGAGTTGGGATTGATCAAGCTGCCTGCCGATCAAATCGTGGCAGACATGAAGCCATGGTACGATAACTATTGCTTTGCCGAGCAGAGTTTTGGTGTGGATCCTTCGATGTTCAACAACGATATGGTTATCTATTATCTCCGCAGCATCATCCGAACCGGTAAGCCTCCTGTAGAGATGATAGATCCGAATACGATGACTGATACGGGTAAGTTGAAGAAAATCATCTATCTGGATAAGTTGAAGGGCGACAGGCATAGTTTGCTTCGCGAGATTACCAACCAGGGTTATATTTATGCCGAACTTCACGAGAGTTTCCCTGCGCAAGACTTGGTAGATCCGGAATTGTTCCCGAGTTTGCTCTATTATTATGGTTTGCTGACGATTGTGGGCAGAAAGGGTCGCCGGGTGAAATTGGGGATTCCTAATGAGAACGTGCGCCGCCAATATTATGCTTATCTGATAGAGGAGTATGGGAAGGAAGCTGACATCAAGGCTTCTGTTATTGGTGACTATTATGACGAGATGGCTTTTGAGGGGAATCTTGTGTCGGTTTTCGAGTATATTACCCAAGGTTATCAAAACTGCACCAGTATTCATTCGAGCATTCAGCAGGAGCGTAATATACAGGGCTTTATTGCAGCTTATCTGAATCAGGCCAACTATTATATGGTAGTGCAGGAAATGGAATTGAACGGTGGTTATTGCGACATGGCGTTGATTCCTGACAAGATTCATTATCCGGAGATAGCACATAGCTATCTTCTGGAATTGAAATATCTGAAACCAAGTGCTTCTGATGGAGATGTGGAGGAAGCCTATAAGCAAGCTGCCAAGCAACTTGCCCAATATGCCAAGGATGCCCGTTTGCCGCAGATGATGAATGGAACTCAAATTCATCAAGTGGCAGTTGTGTATCGTGGGAGTGATTTGGCAAGGATAAGGGAAGCCACAGAATAAAGTTTAAGGGCGGAAGAACAACTGGGGGTTAACAGAGTTAACAGTTAACAGTTGTTTTTCCGCTCTTTCTTTTGTTGGTCTCCGTTTATATGTTTCTAGTTCTTATTAGCATAAAGATGTCCAAGTTTGCCGAATACCATATTAACGGAAGACATTTCCTTTTCTTGTGTGCCCCCACATAATAGAATCTTTATTGTCTTTGAAAAAAAGCCGATAAAAATTTGTGTAATTCATAAAAAAGATGTAATTTTGCATTTGCTAAGCCTATACATGAGGTGTTAAGGCAAAGCTATATAAGGAAGCGTCATGGATGCTTGTTTAAACAAAATGGAACCTCGGAAATTTCATAGCAGTTATAAACAAGGTGATGTGATGCACAAGGGTATGCTATATCCATATCCGGAGTGTGCGGAGGGATGTCCCTTATGCACACTTTTGGGTATGTGTATTATACTTTGTGTGGGCATTCGTCTGTAGTTCAACTGCTAGGGTCATCCGAGGACCTCATTTTGTGAACGAACAGAATGGATGCCCACGTTTCTGTTAGTATTAATACTTGCTTAGGGCAGAGTGAGATAAAAATAATAGAAAATGAAGAAAGTATTTACTTTACGACATTTGGCAGTATTTGTTTTTTTATTTAATTGTATGGTATTTTATGCTGCAGATTTAATAACTCAACAGGTTGTTGTTGAGTTGGATGAACCTGGCGCTTTGTCAAAAAAAATAGGTGTAAGTAAGAAGTATAAAGTTACGAATTTGAAACTGGTAGGAGATTTCAATGGGACAGATTTGAAACTTCTTCGTGATATGGCTGGAAGAGATATAAATGGTAAATCAACATCTGGTCAATTGTCTGTATTGGACTTGTCTGAAACCAATATAGTACGTGGTGGAGATGCTTATTATAGTGATAATTCGAGGAGTTATACTACAAAGAATGATGCAATATATGATTTTTCTTTTAAAGGTTGTGATGTGTTAACGAGCATAAATCTACCTGCTAGTATAAAAACTATAGGTAATTTTGCGTTTCGAGATTGTTCTAACTTAGTCAAGGTAACAATGCCTTCAAAGGTTGGGGGTATTGGAGAATCTGCATTTGAAAATTGTACTTCTTTAATAAGTATAAATCTTCCAGATGGAATTACTTCAATAAAAGAATCAACTTTTCATGGTTGTAGTTCATTGACTAGTATTGCTCTCCCTAGATCACTAAAATTAATAGAATCAGGAGCATTTGCTGGTTGTAGCAAGTTAGAGAATATGGATATTCCATCTACAGTTTCTTTTATTGGGTCAGGAGCATTTTCTTATTGTATTAGTTTGTCTAAAATAATTTTGCCTTTGAAACTTACTAAAATTGATGTTTCTACCTTTTATGGATGCTCAGGATTAAAAAATATTGATATTCCAAAAGGTATTATTACTATTGATTGTTCTGCTTTCCAGGATTGCTGTGGGTTAACAAGTTTAGTTATACCTGCAACAGTACAAACTATAGAAATGGCAGCATTTTATGGTTGTTCGAAGTTGTCGTCAATAAAGGTAGGATGGGATGTTCCAATAGAAATTGGTTCCGATGTTTTTTCTGGCGTCCCAAAACAATGTACATTATATATTCCTAAAGGAACATATGAAAATTATTGGCTTACAGAATGGGGAATGTTTGAAAACATTATAGAATGTGAGACAACTGGTATCGATAAGGTTACAACCTCTTCCAAAGCTAAGGGATTTTCTCGCTATTCCCTGAATGGTCAGAGATTGTCGGCTCCAGCTAAAGGTTTGAACATCGTGAAGTATAGCGATGGTAGTGTGAAGAAAGTTGCTGTTCAATAAGATGAACGCATCCTAAAGATATTTAAGGGCACGAGCAATCGTGCCCTTTTTATGTTTCTGAAGAGTTAAATCGATGAAAAAGTTTGGCGTTATCGAGTAAAAAGTGTACTTTTGCTGCAAAAATACGTGTCTTGACACAAAAATTTTCAGTGAAATTATGTATTTTGAGCGCAAGGAATATCTAGATAAGCTCATCTCTGCCGAAGGCAATGGGATGATAAAGATTATCACTGGCATCCGCCGATGTGGTAAATCTTTTCTTCTTTTCAACATCTTTTGCAAGCATTTGCTTGAAAGAGGTGTTGCGGAAGACCATATCATACAAGTAAATCTTGAAGACCGTAGAAACAAGAAACTCCGTGACCCGGATGCACTCTTAGAGTATATTGATGCTCAGATGGTTGACAAGGAGAAGTATTACATTCTTCTTGATGAGGTTCAGATGGTAAAGGAGTTTGAGGATGTGCTCAATTCTTATCTCCATGTAGAGAATGCTGAGGTGTACGTAACTGGTTCCAATGCCCGATTTTTATCAAAGGATGTAATCACAGAGTTCAGAGGGCGAGGATGGGAAATCCGAATTCATCCATTGAGCTTTTCTGAATACTACGAGGTTGTAGGAGGAGAGATGCAACAAGCTTTGGAAACCTATTATCTTTATGGTGGATTGCCTGCTGTGGTGCAGATGGAAAGCCCTGAAGCCAAGCAAAACTATCTTCGAGAGATTTATGAGACTGTTTATCTGAGAGATGTATTGGACCGAAATCGCTTGAAGAATCCAGAGGGAATGAAAGAGCTGGTACGTCTCCTTGCATCTACGATAGGTTCTTGTACCAATGTCTTGAAAATCTCCAATACGTTTAAGTCGGCTGGTGGAGTAGAGATAAGTGGTAATACAATCAGCAAGTATTTGGAATACCTGCAGGATTCCTTCATCATCAGCGAGGCTTTGCGCTATGATGTGAAGGGGCGCAAATACATTGGTGCTGGTACCAAGTATTATTTCGAGGACATCGGTATAAGAAATGCCGTGGTAGATTTCCGACAGATAGAATACACTCATATTATGGAGAATGTTATCTATAACGAGCTTCGCAAACAAGGCTATGGTGTGGATGTCGGTGTAGTGGAGAGCTTCAAGCGGGATGAGAATGGCAAACTGCAGCGTAGGAATCTTGAGATAGATTTCGTGGTGAACCGTCATGATGAACGCCTCTATATCCAGTCGGCTTTCGCCTTGCCTGATAAGGAGAAGGTAGATCAGGAGCAGGCTTCTCTTTTGAATGTAAACGATGGCTTCCGCAAACTGATAATCGTAGGGGATAGATATCGTTCGGGTTATAATGAAGAAGGCATTCTGATGATGAGTCTCCCCGATTTCCTTTTGGGGAAAGAAAATAAGGGATAGATGGTCTTGAAGAAAATATCAAGGGCGGAAGAACAACTGGGGTTAACAGAGTTAACAGTTAACAGTTGTCTTTCCGCTCTTTCTTTTGTTTCTGAGTGTTTCGTTTATAGGCTTCTATTCCTTCCTTAATATCAAAAATGTGCAAGTTTGCCACTTTTTGATATGAGAAATGTGCAAGTTTGCCGAAAAATCATATTAACGAAGAAATAATGGCAGAAATACAAAAAGAAAATCAATACTGCGCTTTCTTTAGAAATCTATATGGTTGCAAATTAAGCATATTGAAACATGCTTAATTTGCAAGCCTTGTTTTTAATATTGATATTCAATAAGTTATAAGCGTAAATTAATATAAAAAATGAGCGAAGCAGAGTCCCTTTTTCCTTAAAATGCACGCTTTTGTCTGAAAAAACTCCTTGAAATGCAAATTAAGCCTAAAAATATAGGCTTATTTTTACCAAAACTTGCAGGTTAAGAAATTTATCCGTATATTTGTGCCCTAAAATACTTAGAATTATGGAATATACGGCACTTTTAGAGAAGCAGATATTAGGTAGGTTGAAGATAGACAACCCTTGGTGGACGGAAGGCAGGATACCTTCTTACTATCAAGAGATGAGTCCTCGCCTCTATCTCGACATCTTCTATCCACTGGTAAGGGATGTCAGCATTCAGCGTGCCCTCATCTTGATGGGACCTCGCCGAGTGGGTAAGACGGTGATGCTCTATCATTCCATCCAGCGGTTGATAGACGAGGGCGTATCGCCTCAGAATATCATCTATGTTTCGGTGGAAACTCCTATCTATAACAATATCCTCTTGGAACAGTTGTTTTCTTTGGCAAAACAGATATTGGATAAGGAAGACAGCCAGGAAGAATTTTATGTTTTCTTCGACGAGATACAGTATCTCAAAGACTGGGAAATCAATCTGAAATCCCTGGTAGATACTTATCACAACGTGAAGTTTGTGGCTTCCGGTTCTGCTGCTGCGGCATTGAAAAAGAGCAGCAACGAAAGCGGAGCGGGCAGGTTTACCGATTTCAATCTGCCGCCGTTGCTTTTCTTCGAGTATATCCATCTTAAGAAATATGAGCATCTGATGCGCCAATCCAAGGTGGAATGGGATGGGATAGAGAGCGATATCTATAGTACGATAGATATTGATAAGCTGAACAGTCTCTTCCTCGACTATATCAATTATGGCGGTTATCCTGAGGTGGCTTTTTCTTCCCGAATGCAGGAAGACCCGGGGCAGTTTGTTCGCCACGATATTGTAGATAAGGTATTGCTGAGAGATTTGCCGAGTCTTTATGGCATTTCGGATGTGCAGGAACTGAATTCGTTGTTTACGATGATAGCTTATCATAGCGGTATGGAGTTTTCGTATGAAAGTATGTCGAAGGAATCGGGCGTCAAGAAGGAAACCATTCGCAGGTACGTCCAGTATCTGGAGGCTGCTTTCCTGATAAAGGTTGTGACAAGAACGGATGATACGGCAAAGCGATTCCAGCGCCAAACTACTTTCAAGATTTATCTGACGAATCCTTCGCTGAGATGTGCGCTTTTTGAGCCAATCAAGATCATGGATGGCAATATTGGAGACATGATAGAAACTGCCATTTATTCGCAGTGGATTCCGAGAAAGGGACACATTGCCTATGCCAACTGGAAGATGGGGCGTTCGCAGGGCGAGGTGGATTTGGTGGGCATCAATGATGCTTTGCAGAAGCCTTATTGGGCGGTGGAAATCAAATGGTCGGACAGGTTCTTCGACAGACCTTCTGAACTTTCGTCCTTACAGTTTTTTATGGAGAAGAATCATCTGCCTCAGGCATTGGTAACTTCCATCAGTAAGGGAGGAGTAAAGGAGATGGATTTTGGTACGCTTCATTTCATTCCTTCTGCCTGCTATGCTTATACGGTGGGAGAGAATACATTGAGGCAAGCCAGGAAGAGTTTTGGTTTGTAAGAACGTAAAAAGCGACCTTCTGCCGAATTGTGTTCTCGGTAGAAGGTCGCTTTACTTCATTTCTATAGATGATTTCTATAGAGGGTTCTATCCCTCGCAAAGCTTTGCCAATTCTTCCAGGTTATCCGCCACTTCTATCACATCTCGCCAATCGCCACGAATCATGCTTTTCTCTGCCATGTCATCCAGCAGGGCGATGGCGGAGTTCCAGAAGCCTTTCATGTTGTAGAGAATCACCATCTTGTGGTGGTAGCCG
>USJX01000106.1 GCA_900555035.1 uncultured Prevotella sp. | reverse complement strand
TGTACTACTTGTCTGTTTATGTAAAATCTTTCAAAGAACTCTTTCTTTATTGCTTCGAGTCATACTTGATTTCTCAAAAGCGAGTGCAAAAGTACTAACTATTTTCGAAACTGCCAAATATTTCAGAAAGAAAGTTTCATTTTTGTTTCTTTTTTAACAGTCTTAAACAATTTATCGTTTCATTTTCGTCAACGCTCATTATTATATACATGCGCACATCGGGCGAACGTGTGCACGTACACGCAAACAATATAAGAACAAATTAAAGAAAAGCAAGCAAACAGGTTTTCATATAGTAATTATTGAAGAAATGACAGAGTCTTCGATGACTTTGTGCCTCATATAGGCACAAAATTGCCCTCGCTGCGGCAACTTTTTGTCCTTTCTACGGCAGTAATCTGCCTTGCCGAGGAACAAAACGAAACACACGGAATTCCATTCCGAAGTAGGGCACACTTTAGTTTGCAATCAGGCTCATGCTATAACCGCATCATAGCAGACGCAGAAATACAGAATACTATTACACACTACACTAAATCTTCGTATAAAACTAATTATCAGCAACTTAAACCCGTGCAATGCCAACATTCACACTACACTCACACTACACCAGCATATTTACCTTATACACAGTCATTTACAACCATCACGTGTAGTGTGTAATAGATTTCGCAATTTATTGTGAAGAAAATGGGGTACTCCACAATAGTAAGCCTTCAGGAATAATGGAATAGGAAGACCGACAATTCGAATAGAAAAACGGATGAAAACCGACAGAAAACGGATAAGAACAGGCGGAAAGCCGTAAAAGAACGGAATAAATGTTAATAAAGCGCAGAGATAATCGCTAGTTTCAATAATTGGCATTATCTTTGCGCTTTGTATTTGCGAACAAGAAATCTCTGGATTCATTTAAAGATGATTGAATGGAAAAAGAATATAACAATTAGAAAATAGAAATATGACAGAAAAAGAAATGTACAATCTGATTAATAATCAGAATGAACAGCAAAGCAACGGCTTTGCTATCAATGAAAAGGAGCGTGGATTAAGCGGCGTGTTCTCCGCACTGATGCGCAAGGTTTATACATGGATGACCCTGGCTCTCGTTATTACGGGTGTTACAGCATACGGCGTGGCTGCCAGCCCAACCCTGATGATGACGCTGATGACTAGCCGAGGCCTGCTCTTCGGACTGGTAATCGCTGAACTCGCCCTGGTATTCATTATCACAGGTGCGCTGAACCGCCTGTCGTTAAGCACGGCTACCCTGCTCTTCATCATCTACTCGGTATTGAACGGAGCGATGCTCTCTTCCATCTTCGTGGTCTATACGATGACAAGCATTGCCAAGGTGTTCTTCATCACAGCCGGAACCTTCGGAGCCATGGCTGTATATGGTTACACCACCAAGAAGGACCTGACCTCGATGGGTAAGATTCTCTTCATGGCTTTAATTGGTTTGATTATCGCCACCGTAGTAAACATGTTCCTGAAGAGTTCTGGATTTGATTACATCCTGAGTTATGTGGGTGTAGCTATCTTCACCGGTCTCACAGCTTGGGACAGTCAGAAGATTAAGCACATGCTCCAGACACAGTACGACATGAGCGAAGGCGCTCAGAAGTTGGCACTCATCGGTGCCCTGACATTGTACCTCGACTTCATCAACCTGTTCCTCTATCTGCTTCGCATCTTCGGAAGCAACAAGGAATAAGATTTCAACGAAAACAAGAAATCGGATTTCCGGAATCTGAAATCAGATTTCTGAAATTTGAAACCAGAAGTTTTTCTTAGTATATAAAAAAGCAGAGGTTGGCTTGCCCTCCACGGGTTAGCCAACCTCTTTATGTGTTCTATCAAAAGCAAATGATAAGTAAACCTAATCTAGAAAATTCTGATGCAAAGATAGTTTTTTTTCCGAAAAGTGAGGCTCCATTCGGTAAAAAAAAAGCGTCATTTAAACAAAATCTGTCTTTTTTATTGTCCGTTACAAAGACTCATTCCGTAAAAAAGCACCGCTCATTTCGTAAATTCAGCTGGTTTACAATCATTTACAGTGCATTTCTAAACTCATTGGGAGAACAGCCGTATGCAGTGGAAAAAACTCTTCTAAAGGTAGAAAGCGAATTAAAGCCCGATCTTTCTGAAATCTCCAAGATAGATGAATCAGTGTTGCGAAGCAGGTTTTCTGCATAACGGAGGCGGTAATTGTTGACGAAATCATAGAAAGTACTGCCATTCTCCTTATTGAAATATCTGCTGAGATAGGTACGGTTGGTACCTACCCTGTGGGCCACATCCGATAATTTGAGTCTCGGATTGAGATAGATTTTCTCCACATCGAAAAGGCGCTGCACTTCGTTTGCCAGGCACAGAGGCTCCTCCTCGGTTTCTTCTACAGCCACTTCCTCCGGCACCGTTTCCACATCATTCAGCTCATCTATCACCGACTCGTGCCTGTTGCCAAAATAGCAGATGAACATCCATATTACCAGAGAACATACCATATAAAGGTTGTCGAAGGTGTTATCTACAACAAAGCAGCTCACCGTCCAGATAATGAGAATCAGGAAGAAACTGCCCAGAATGGCAATGAGCCAATTAAGGTTGATGTTCTCCTGGTAAGAGAAGCGCTCCTTGAGCTGGCGATGATACTGATGGATGAGAAAGAAGAGCACAACAAACGTTGTGACGCCATAGATGGCACCCCATACAGACAGTATATAAAAGAAGAGATCATGTCCCGAATAGTAATAAAGCAACGGGAGCAGCACAAAAGGCAACTCCAGCAGCACCGCCTTGTTCCAGGTGGTCCATCCGGGTTTTACCAGTTCCATCAGTACAAAACTATAGAACGGGATGATAAACATATCGACGGCAGAGGTGAAATACCATCCCTCTGCACTTTCGAAACCCTTGTAATTAAACAGCACGATGTCTTTCAGACACTGTGCGTCAGCAATCAACATCAAAATTGCGATGAGGCGGAAGAGTCTTTCGGGGCCCTTGCGCCAGAACATCCATGCCATGATGGAAAAGAACATCATGCTCATTCCATAAATAAATCCAGTTACAGCATCCATAAGTTACGTTTCATTCATATTGATTTAGTCATGAGGCTTAACGCCTTTTTTTCTTACATTTCATTTTATTGCATATCAAAAAGCAGTTCGCCTCCATTCAATATCTGCTGATGAGAGAGGCGATAGCCACCCAGAGGTTTTCCGTTCAGGGTGGCAGATTGGATGAGGTAGTTGCCTGCATCCTTCCGGTGGGCTGAGAGAATGAACTTTCTGCCATTCTCCAGATTCAGCGTCACCTTGTCGAAACTTGGCGTACCTATATAATAATAAGGTGTGCCGGGACAAACTGGGTAGAAACCCAGAGAAGAGAAGACATACCATGCCGACATCTGTCCGGCATCGTCATTGCCCGATAGTCCACCCGGCGTGTCATTGTATTCCGTCTCCAGAATATGATGCACCCGCTCCTGCGTCTTTTCCGGCACTCCGGCAGCATCATAAAGATAGGCTATCTGGTGGCAAGGTTCGTTGCCATGCCAGTACCAGCCCTGGTCAAACATCCTGTCGAGGCGGGCTACTGCCTTGTTTTCTGTCTTCTTTTCCTTCTTATCCATCGGTTTGCTGTGGTTTATCACCTCAAACAAACCTTCTGGGTTGTGGGGCACATACCAGGTATAATGGCAGGCTGCACCCTCAGTAATAAAACTCTTGCGGTGAATCAGGTCTTTGTTGTTCAGCCACTTTCCGTTCTCGAATCTTCCATCCGCCCAACCGGAAGCCGGGTTGATGACATTGCGCCAATTCTCCGAACGGCGCATCAGTTCCTGGTAATCTTCCTGATATTTCTGTCGCTGGACGTTGTCCTGGCAGGAGTCCATCAGGGCCTTCGCCATCTGCGCCACGGCAAAATCATCGTAGGCATACTCCAGGGTGCGGGAAGTCTGCTCGTTTTTATGATAAGCATCTTCCACCATATCCTCCAACGGGATATAGCCATTGTCTATATACGACTGGATGGCACGGCGGCCCTTTCCTTCCTGATACTCTTTATATATATAAGGTGTAGAGAAGGCATTCATGCGCATTCCCTCGTAGGCCTTGGCGGCATCGAAGTTGCGGATGCCCTTGACGTAAGCATCGGCAAGGGCGGCACTGCCATGGTCGCCTATCATCGCTGCCGTATAACTGTTCCAGCAAGGGAAGGTAGGCAGCCAGCCACGATTCTGATACATCCAGACCAGCGACTGCATCATCTCGCCCGAACGTTTCGGGGTGATGAGCGTATAGAGCGGCAACTCGGCACGATAGATATCCCACATGGAGAAATCATCATATCTGATTTCCTCCCCCACATCGCTCACCTCGTGAGGCAGGAAGGAACAACGATACAGAGCGCCGTAAAACTGGTTGACCTTTGTCTGATCACGATGTTCCACATCGATGGTATGCAGGCGGTCGCACCATAGATCTGCAGCAAACTGCATCATGCTATAGAAATCCAAGCCGCCATAGTTGTAATTCTCGGCATTGAGATTTGCCAGGGCTTTCTGACGAGAGGTGAAGGAAGTGCCCGACATCCATTCCATCGCCTTGCCCGCCTTTCCGCGGAAAGTGAGCCAGGCACCGATGCGAGGCTTATCCTGCATCTTCAAGCCCTTATCTATCCTGTTATCTCCCTCGAAAACGCCATAATCTACCAGGTCTTTCGCATCGTATGCCAATACAAAATGACCACTGAAGCCAGCCGACTCGCCCCATCCCTGGTAAATGCGATGCACCGGATTGTAGCCATACACCACATGATTGAGGGTATCTATCTCGATGTATCCCTGCCCTTCATCACTGTTCGGATTGATGACCAGATGCACCAGCTGGTCCTTTTCGGGAGTGACACGGAGGATGGAGGTATGGCTCAACGCCGTCATCTCAGCCTTGAGCTGCTCCTTCTTCAGGTTCACCGCATAGTAATGAGGATGCGAAACCTCATCGGCATGACTGAAAGGAGTGGCGCGCTGCTCGGGCTGCAGCCTCAGCTCATCGCCCAGGGGGGCCACGGTGAAGGAGCCGTAATCCTGCATGCAGCCACCCACTATCCAATGACTGCAGCGGAACCCCTGCAAAAGGGAGTCCTTATAATAATAAGGTGCGATGCACTTCTGTTCGGTATCCTGAGTCTGTGGCGTCCAGAAATTCTGTCCGTTCGGAACGAGGACGGCAGGAAGGGTCTGTCCGTGCTCCTCACTTCCCTTGCCAAACAAGCCAGCACTCTGGGTGTTGGCCTGCGCCGTGCCCACCATCGTGTTGACGGCATTCAGCTGGCGGACGTGCTCCAGGCGGTGGATGCGTTCGTGCATCTGCTTCTTCCATCGGTTCCAGGGATAATAGCAGGTGCCATATTCCACCTGCGAGAGGATATTCATCCGGATGTCCTTCTCATTGAGCATGAACTTCACCAACACCGAATCCTGCGCATTCTTATAGAAAATCATCTGCAGATTCGCAGCCATCGGAACCACCCTATCCATCTTATCCACATCATCACCCAGAACCACCTGGTCTTCATCGTCCTTCGCTCCGGGAGGAAGATGGGCGGTATTAAAGAGTAGCGACAAGAGGCGATAGAGTGCCGTATCGTGACCAAAACGAAGGGTTGCCGAAGTCTGGCGTGAGCGCAAGGCAGCCTCAGCCTCAGCTTCTATATTCTGCCAGAGCGGGATGGCGCAGCGTGCCGGAATCGACTCGTTGGTAGGTTCGTTGCCATTGACGATGGTCATGCGAAGGTTGTTCGCCTCATAGATGGCCCGGAATTCCTCATCGGTGAAAAGGGCATTCAAGGCTTCTTCTATATCCAGCGGATAAGCCGGGAAGTTCAGCCCCACATCCTGGATGGAAGAAGTAACGGCATGCATCTCGCTCATCAGTTTCATGGGGTCATCTATCTTCGAGATGTCCTTGAAAAGCTGGCGCAGGAATCTGTCGGGAGAAATCTGAGCCACCACGTGGGTCCGCTTCTGCAGAGCCTTGATATCGGGAGATACGTAGGCTATCCAAGCCATATCAGCCGAATCGGTTTTCACATCCAGCTTCAGCTGTGGCTGGAGGGTATGAAGTTCAGAAGTAAAGGCCAGCATGCTCTTGGCACATCGGTCCACCACGCTGGAGCGAGCCTGAACCCGGTGGCCAGCGGCAAAGATCTGCGGATAATGTTCAAACATGCGATGTGCGATGCCCTGGTGCTGAAGTTCACCTAGCCGGGTAAGTTTTCCCCCATTTCCCCTGGCATTCTCCCACAACCTAGCCAACATTCCCTTCATCTGCAAGCCAAGCGGCGTAAGATTTCCTTCATCCTCAAAATGGCTGCATATCCATACATAACGTTCGTCGTGCGCCATCCAGCGCGAACCGTGGCGCCCATAATGACTGATATAAAAAGGAGCAAAACCGGCTGGAAGCGGATTTAAGGTATCATTTGATGAAACTATCGATGAAGCATCAAAAGATATTTTTGATGAAGCAAGGGTGCAACAGGAATCCGTCCCGAAAGTACCCGTCAAAGCCGACGGTCCTTCGGGATAGGCATAATAGATGCCCCCCATCTGCTGGCGGGTTTGCGCCTGCATGGAAAGGAGGCAAACCAGCCATGCATATAATACGACTACACTTCTATTCATTTTAGCTTACTTGCTCATTGCATTCAAAAAGTTTATGTTGCAAATTTAAACAAAAAAATCAATATCAGCAATTTTTCGACAAAGAAAATACAGTTTGATGGCATATTTTCTACATTTTCCTTGCCTTATATGCAAAAAACAATGCATAAAACAGGGAACATAAAACGCTCTCTGCATAAATATACTGCATAAAAATTGCATAAAACCAAACTTTAGAAACATTTTGTCGGCCAAAACCAATTTTTCCTAATATTTATTTGGCAGTTTCGTATAATTTATGTAATTTTGCAACCGCAAACGAATAAAAATACAACGTATGAAAGTAAAGAATAGCAGATTGGAAACATTGAAGATGCTTATCTCCAGCCAAGAGTTGAGCTCGCAGGATCAGGTATTGCAAGCGCTCGCCCAGGAAGGATATGCGATTACGCAAGCCACACTGAGCCGCGACCTTAAGCTACTGAAGGTAGCCAAGGCAGCTTCACCCTCTGGCAAATACACATACGTACTTCCGAATGATGCGCTCTACAAGCGAGTGCCCAACCATATACCAGCGAGCAAGATGGCCCTGAGTTCCGGATTCTACTCCATCAACTTCTCAGGCAACATGGTAGTCATCAAAACCCGACCAGGATATGCAAGCAGCATCGCCTACAACATCGACAACAGCGACATCACTCCGATACTGGGAACCATCGCAGGAGATGACACCATCTTCCTCGTGAAAAGAAAGGGAGCCTCAGAAGAAGAGATTGTCCATGCCCTGTCGGAAGTCATACCAGAAATCAATCAGAAAAATTGATTCAACCCATAAATAAGAAATAGAAACAAGAACATTATTAAATATTTAAGAGAAAATGGAAGAAGTTAAAGTAATGGTGGCTGACGAAAGTCACATCAAGTACATCGACACCATTCTGACTACAATTGCAGAAGCTGCAAAGAAGCGTGGTTCTGGTATCGCCAAGCGTTCACCAGATTATGTTGCCACCAAGATGCGCGAAGCCAAGGCTGTCATCGCTCTCCAGGGCGAGAAGTTCGCAGGTTTCAGCTACATCGAAACATGGGGCAACAAGCACTATGTCACCACATCAGGTTTGATCGTTCACCCAGACTTCCGAGGCTTGGGATTGGCAAAGCGCATCAAGAACCTGACCTTTACACTCGCCCGACAGCGATGGCCTCATGCCAAGATTTTCTCTTTGACATCCGGTTCGG
>USJX01000105.1 GCA_900555035.1 uncultured Prevotella sp. | reverse complement strand
ATACAGCTCAGGTTTTCTTCGGCTTGAATCCTTGGAAGCAAAGTGGCGGCGACCAGTCAAGTCTTCGTCATTGGCTGGTGATGCCAGAGTATCGCTACTGGTTCAGCCAGAACTTCGAGGGGTGGTTCCTGGGTGCCCATGCCTTGGGTGGTCAGTATAATGTGGGAGGCGTGAAGTTTCCTTTCGGATTATTGAAAGGATTGCGCAACCATCGTTATGAAGGTTGGTATGTCGGAGGTGGCATCACTGCCGGAAAGCAATGGAATCTTTCTAAGCACTGGAATCTGGAGGCATCGCTCGGTTTGGGCTATATTCATACCGCTTACGATAAGTTCAACTGTGGCACCTGTGGCGAAAAGCTGAAATCTGCTCATAAGAACTATGTGGGTCCCACCAAAGTGGCTCTTTCCCTCATTTACTTGATTCCAGGCAAGGAGGAGAAGCATGAAGATGTTCCTCAGATTATCGAGACCATTCAGCAGCCTAAGCAGGAAATCCTGAAACCGGTTCTCCAGTTGCAGGCTGTTATTGCTGCCGCTCCTAAGATTCGTCATTTGGATAAGCGGGCTTATATCGACTTCCCGGTCAACAGGATAGAGTTGCGTGCTGATTATCGTCGCAATCCGGCGCAGTTGGATAGCATCATCACCACCATCAAAGCCTTGAAGGCAGATAAGAACCTGCAGGTGATGGCCATCAACATCCACGGCTTTGCTTCGCCGGAAGGCTCGTATAAGCATAACGATTACTTGGCAAAGAACCGTGCCCGCACCCTGACGGAGTATGTCCGCAAGATGGTAGAGTTGCCTGACAGCATCTTTACGGTATCATCTACTGCTGAGGATTGGGATGGTTTGCGTGAGTATATCAAGCAGAGCGATTTGAAGAAGAAAGAGCAGTTGCTGGCGATAGCGAAGGATGAAAGTCTGACCCCAGATGCCCGAGATGCGAAGCTGAAGAAGCAATATCCGGCACAGTATCGCAGCTTGCTTACCAACTGTTATCCGGCTCTCCGCCATAGCGACTACCACATTACTTATAAGATTAAGCCATTCGATGTGGAGGAGGCGAAGGAGATCATGAAGACCAAGCCTCAGCAGTTGTCGCTCAACGAGTTGTTCATGGTGGCGCAGACCTACGAGGTAGGTTCCAAGGAGTTCAATGAGGTGATGGAGCTGGCAGTCCGCATGTATCCAACGGATGAAACGGCCAACCTGAATGCTGCCATTATCCGTCTGAACAACGGAGATGCCGATGCTGCCAAGCCATATTTGGATAGAGCCGGCGATTCAAAGGAAGCCGATGCCGCAAGAAAGGCGTATGAAGTGATGACGATATCCAAGAAGTGATAAAGAGTATCTGAATGATAATAGCAATATCAAGTATCAGGATGATGACAGCGATATCAAATATAGTAATTATTAATTTTAAATAAGTCAATATGAAGTTTTTTAAATTTTATTCCCTTGCATTGGCTGGAGCGCTGATGCTGGGAGCTTGTTCAAGCAGCGATGACTTGAAAGATGGTGGAGCTACAGCAAACGTAGGAAAGTCTTACATTGCTGTTAATATCAAGAGTGTTGGAACTGCAGGTGCTGGTACTCGTGCAGATTATAATCAGGGTGGTGGAACATACGAGGATGGTACAGCAAACGAAGGTGCCATTTCTAAGGTTCGTTTTTTCTTCTTCAATTCTGATGGTTCTGCGTATATCATGAAAGGTACAGACGTGAATTTTCTGGAATTGAATGCTTCTGTTTCTAGTGCTGGTGAAGCAGGTCAGCTTCAGACTATTGAAGGTAAGACAACTGCTATGTTGGTAATTGAGGGTAATACTAAGACAGCTCCAGCTTATATGATTGCTGTAGTTAATCCTCAGACTCTTTCAAAATTAGAGAAAAAAGCATATCGTGAATCTCAGTTGAGAGATGAATTTACGGATAAGAGCTTTGTGAAAATTACTACTAATAGTACTGGTAATAAGCAGTATGATGGCTTTGTGATGTCTAATTCTGTTTATGCTGAGAATGGAGCTCGCGTTTGCGCAAGTTCTGTTTCTGGCCATGTGGAAGCAAATAGTGACGCAGCTACTAAAAATCCTGTTGATATTTACGTAGAACGTGTTGTTGCTAAAGCTACCACAAACGTGAATACTGATAAAGGTTGGGAGCAAATCACTTCTGCTGGTGCTGATAATGGCAAATATAAGATTAAGGTTGGCAAAATTAATATTGATGCTGAGCACGAGAAAGATGTATATGCTGTTGTACAGGGCTGGGGTTTGGCTGATGAGAACGAATCAGCCGAACTCGAAAAGCAGATAGATGTTACTTCTAATAATTGGACCAGCGCAATCTTGGGTATTGACCCTTGGACTTCACCTGATTACCATCGTTGCTTCTGGTCTGCATCTGTGCCTTTTACTCCTAAGGGTGGTACAAACTCAATTGTAAACCATGCTTTTTCAGCTTTTACAACTCCGTTTGGCACAACACCTCTTTATACATGTCCGAATACTCCTACATATGAAGAGTATAATACTCAAAAAATCAATGAAAAGCCTTACGACAATACTTTGACTAAGGTGTTGGTGGCTGCTAAGTTGGTTTATTATGATGACGATAATAATTCACATCCTGCTGATATCTGTAAATATAGAGGTATGCAAATTCTCGGTGCTGATAATGTGTTGAAGCAGGTTGCTAAGGACCATTCTGAATATTGGACAGAAGATCCAACTAATCCTTCTAAGCATGTTCTTTTGGCTCCTACAGATTTGGTATACACAAGAGAAGACCTTGCTGGTTCAACAACTGATGGTCTTAAGTCGTATGAGGTAAGACCTGTGCTCAAGGCTGGTGTAAAGGTATATAAGAAAAAATCCGATGGTTCTGGTTCTTTTGAAACAACCGACAGCAATAACGAATTGAATAATTCGTTGGCGCAGTCTCCTGTTCAGGTACGTAAGGAGGGTATGACCTATTATTATACTCCAATTCGTCACTTGGCTCAAAACAAGACTGAAATGGGTTATTATGGTGTAGTTCGTAACCACTCTTATCGTATTACCATTAATACCATATCTGGTTTCGGTACTCCAGTTTATGACCCAGATGAGATTATCGATCCTGTGATTCCTAAGGATACAGAGACCTACCTCGCTGCCCGCATCAACGTCCTCTCATGGCGTGTTGTACCAAGTAGTGTAGATTTGGATGCAACTAAGTAATTGGTTATATATGTGTGTGGAGTGCCCTAAGTGGCACTTCACTCACCATTTTTAGAATTTAAACAATAATAATGATGAAGATACTTTCTAGTGTCTATAAGTATAGCAAACTTTTGTTTCATACCATATTGCTGATGCTGATTTTGGCTTTTACCTCGTGTAACTACTGGCATGACGACCAGGAGGGATGCGAAGCCCACCTGCGTCTGCAGTTTGTTTACGATATGAACATGAAGTTTGCCGATGCCTTTGCCCATGAGGTGAAGACCGTGAGACTTCATGTTTTCAACCAGGATGGTAAGCTCGTCTATACCAAGACAGAGCCGGTTGAGCGTATCTTTGCCGATGGAGGGATGAATCTCGACGACTTGACACCAGGCAGGTATGATCTTCAGGTTTGGGCCGAAGGCGAACAGCGTTACGAAGGCTCTTATATATATAAAGGTGTAGATGGTGAAGAAGGAATAGGCAAGTCGGATATCCGAGATTTCCAGACCCAGGTAAACAGGGAGGAGAAGAAAGTGAATCACGACCTCACACCCCTGTTTCATGGCATGGTGAAGAATGCCGATTTGACAGCTGTTTATGGACAGACAAAAACAGTAACAGTAAAACTCACAAAAGATACCAACCATTTCAAGGTAGTGCTTCAACAACTGTCGGGCAATAATTTAGCCCCGGATGATTTCGACTTTGTCATTACCGACAACAATGGTTATCTCGACTACGACAATAGTCTCTTGGCAGATGATGAACTCATCTATCCTGCTTGGAGCAAGTATGCCGGCAAGGCAGGAGTAACCTCTTCTAGGGATGGAGAACAGACATCTGTCTCCGTGGCAGTGGCAGAATTGACTACCAACCGACTGGTAACAGGACATGATATGCGCCTGCATGTATATGAACATTCCACAGGCAAGAGCATCATCAATATTCCGTTGGTAGATTATGCCCTTCTTGTAAAGGGCAACTATAATAAGGCGATGAGCGACCAGGAATATCTGGACCGTCAGGATACCTACGACCTCGTCTTCTTCCTTGATGAAGGAAAAAAATGGCTAGCTACCAGCATTTATATCAACTCGTGGAGAGTGGTGCTGAGTCATGTTGATATGTAAATAAAGTAAAGGTGTAAGTAATCATTATGAAAAGGTTCTTTAGAATATTCTTCTTTTTGCTTGGCGTGGTGTGTTTCGCATCATGCAGCAATGATGAATCGCCTTCTGAGCCAGGCTCTGTCAGGGTGGTGTTCAGGCTTTATGTGCCATCTGCTACAACAACCACCGAAACAAGGGCAGACGGACACGAAGAAGAGCAGGGGGAGACATGGGAGAGTTCCATCAATCTAGACCAACTTCATATTGTGCTTTATGCCAAGGATGGAAAAAGCATCGGAGGTTTGGAAAGCGTGAAACTGGTTCCTGCTTCCACCCCCAATGTTTATGATGTAACAGGTTCTATCTTAATAAACAGATTGAATCTGGACAACGGGAAGTTTAATGGTCGGATGATGGTCTATGCCAATATCGATGGCGTGAAGGATGCCGATGATTTCAGCGAGGCAAATGTGAATAAGCTTTCCTTTACAGCCAATACCGGCAAGCATGCCATCCCGATGTGGGGTGTCAAGACATTGAATGTAGGCATGGAGGCTGGCAACCAGACCTACATCGGCCCCATCAATCTGATGAGGGCTGAGGCAAAGGTCAAGGTATTTCTGCGCAACGATATGGAGGCTTATTATGAACTGACGAAAGTATCGCTGAGCGAAGCAAATGCCCAAGGCTACTGCCTTCCGCAATATAGCAATGTTCTCCGCATCGATGATGTGCAGAAACTGGAGCATGATGCCTACGCTCATTTTCTGATGAACGATCAGAAACTTAGGGAAATAGATATGCTCAACAAGGCTATCTACATTCCGGAATTTGAAAATAAAAACAATTCGAACCCCACTGTAATCCTTCTTTCTTTAAGGGATAAACGTGATGGGAAGGTGCGAGACTTTAAATTGCCGTTTGTGCAGTATGATGACCAGGGAGCTCCTACCAAGGAGGCTATGGACATTGTGCGCAACCATTACTATCAGTTTGAGGTTTATCTGAACCAGGATGATATGCTGAGCGTTAAACTTGTGGTGCGCAAATGGTATGTAGTCAGGCATCCTGATATTATAATGTAATTTATTAATTCGGAGATTATCTACATGATGAGGAAGTTATTATACTTGCTGAGTTGGGGGCTTGTCACCTTCATACTCATGGGATGTGTCCCTGATGCCAATCCTGCGATTGACTCCGGTGACTCTTCAGATGGTGCTACCCGTCAGGTAGAAATCTGTTTGGGGGTGGCCTCAGATGCTACTGGCGGTACCCGAGCCGGTTCTGATTACACCGATGTAAACATGCAGGCTGGTGAACTGATGAAGAATTGGATCATAGTCATGGTAGATGCAGATGGCAGGATTGTAGATATCGTGAAAAACGGTCCGTATGATGCCGGAGAGACTGAACGCTCGCAGGATTCCTTCTGGAAAAGAATGACGCAGGGCACTTATACCTTCTATTCTTTTGCCAATCTCACACCATCGGAAATAGGCATCAATGCCTATGGTAAGGGGGATACTCTGCCTGCCGGTTTCTTTGAGCAGATGAAGTGTTCGGTTAAGATTCCTTCTTTGGTTTTTGCCGACCACTGGTCTGACTTCGGCAACGATTATTTCCCCCATGGCATTCCCATGAGCAACAAACAGGTGGTTACCATAGGAAAAAATACCAAGACGGTCAATCTGGAGGTAATCAGAATGGTAGCAAAGGTCGTCTTGCAGTTGACTAACAATACCGACCACGATATTACGTTCAAGGGACTGACGCTTTCGGATGTGACTCCTAATGTGGAAGATAACCTGATGCTTCTTCCTGGTAAGGATGAAACGGATGAGCAAGGCATCGTTCATGTATCTGATGCTAACTTGGCTACCACCCAGAAGCAGACGGTGGCTTATGCTTCGATGGCTTTGGGAACGGGGCATGATTATGTTGTCAAACGCAGCGGTCAGGCGGTTACCAACATCTGCTTCTATATCAACGAGAGCAAGGCTACGGATGAGAACAAATATCATATCCTGCAGTTGCAAACCATCGACAGTGATAACTCGTCAACGGTGATAAACCGTCGCCTGGCGATGCTCAACTGGAGTAAGATCTGTCGCAACGACTATCGGGTTATCCCCATCAAACTCGACGATTATTCGATAGAATGGGATGTGCAGAGCTTTACCCCAATCGGAGTTCTGCCCCAGATAGAGGATGATGGCGAGAACCTTACCATTACGATGGGGTATTATGGTGAGTTTCATATCATTCCTAAAGTCAGGCGGTTGAGCACGGGCAATTACTCTGCTGTTCAGAGTGGTTCTTTCAAGTGGGTTACGGGCAGCAAGGATATCTTTGATGTAGAACCTCAATGGAGTCTTCATGGTAAAAGGGTAGAAGGCGAGATGGCCAACCTGGCAGGAAGTTCCGTCTATGCACTCACCCTGACAGTCAATAAGGATATTTATGGAAAAGAGCAAATTACGCTTACCCGAAAAGTAAGATTTGTGATGAATTCGGTTAATTTAAAATAGAATGAAAGGAATTAGTTTATTTTCAAAATACATCTTGTTCATCCTGGGCTTCATCTCTTTGATGCCTGGGATGGCTTATTCCCAGACCTTTAAGCATTACGAAGGTTTCGCCAATAAAACTGGCGATTACGAGGTGATAGATGCCGCCTACGACTGTCTCCGACAGAAAACGCATGTGGTTCATTATTATATCGCCCTGCCTAGCGGCGGTAGTAAGGAGTTGTCGTTGCCATTTTCCGGCTATTCGGGCAATGGTACAAATTTGGAACCTAGAGGATATTTCAGATGGTATAATTACGATACTGATAAGGCTTCTGATCAGTTGGAGATATATTCTAATTTTTTCAGAAGCAAGCTGAAGAGCATGATAGATGCTCATCGTATAAATAAAGGTTTGGTTGCCTATAATCTTTCATCCGCGCCAAATCGTAATTTGGTGGGCGTAGTTTACACCCGTCCCTCTGATACTTCCTGGACTGGGGAGACCATCGCCTGCGATGTGAGCAGATACGTGGATGGCTGCAACGGAACAAGCTTCGAGCATGAGCCAACCCTTTCTATCCGATATATCTTCCATATCATGCCGGCAGAAAAGATGGCGGATGATATCAAGAAGAAACTCCTGGAAACGGGAATAGCCAGGGATTATTCTTATGAAGATGGAAAGGGTGTTTCGGCAGGATTGAAGGATGCCTCTGCCTCTATGACACTCCGCCTCAACCAGAGCGATGTGACCAACTATTATTTCCATCCGATGGATAATATCAATAAGCATCATGTCTTCGCAGAGGATGAGGCGCATAAGATTAAGGAGTCGGATTTCAGATCTGAGGTTGTTCAGACTACTAAAGTGCAGTGGCGTGTCTATAATTCCGATAAAACTTTATGGAATTATTGGACTCATCCTGGTCCTTCTAATAAGCCTCTCAGATTTTTTGATTTGTATCTGGATAAGATGAATGGTATTGGTAGCTGGTATGACTTGAATGGTAATAAGGTTTCCCGTTATTTGAATTTCAAGTATGGCGACCGTATCTATGTGGTGGCTATAGCCATTTCCAGCAGAGGACAGATGTGTCCTATCGCCAATTTCACCTGCCAGCTGTTCAACCAGTATCCGATGACTACGGACGAACTGAAGACGGCAGGTCAGA
>USJX01000104.1 GCA_900555035.1 uncultured Prevotella sp. | reverse complement strand
AACTAAAAACCTAAATCTATTACTACTAACCTAAACAATCTATTAACCTTTTGACGCTGCAAAGATACAATGATTTTTTCTATCTACCAAATGTTTCATCAAAAAAATACTCCTTTTTTGAATATTTTTTGATTTGTATCAAACAGATAAGACTAAATCAATAGTTCTTAACAACTTTTGAGTGTAATTATACCATTTGTATCAACACGGTGGCATAAGCAGAGATTCCTTCCATTCTTCCCGTAAAACCGAGCTTTTCGGTGGTTGTTGCCTTAATGGAAATCTGATCCTCATCTACACCCATCACTTTTGCCAGACAAGCCTTCATGGCTGGCACATGCGGATTGAGTTTTGGACGTTCTGCACAGACTGTGGCATCTATGTTTCCCAAGACATATCCCTTGGTAGCAATCAGGTCCATTGTCTTCTTGAGCAGTATCTTGGAATCCACATTCAGCGTCTCTTCCGATGTATCCGGAAAGTGATAACCGATGTCGCGCATATTGGCTGCACCCAACAGTGCATCACAAATGGCATGTATCAGCACATCGGCATCGCTATGTCCCAGCAATCCCAACTCATAATCTATCTTGATTCCTCCGAGCCACAAATCACGGTTCTCCACCAACTTGTGGACATCATATCCAAATCCTACACGTATATTCATATTATATTTCTCCCAACATCTATAAATTATTGACTATCAACTATGAATTATCAACTATGAACTATTAACAATTAACTTAAAGAACTATCGCTTAAAGAGGTCCTTCAAGCCATCCATATCGAATGATAGGGTAAAGCGCAAGGTCTGGTCCAATGGGTTACTCTTGGCTGTAGCCACCACATAGGCAGCATCCAATGAGAAGACGTTCATCTTGAAACCGGCTCCCACGGTGAAATACTTACGGTTACCCTTGCTCTGGCTCTCATGGTGATAACCGGCACGGAGCGCAAACTTATCGTTATAGATATATTCAGCACCTAAACCATAGTTGATTTCCTCCAGCTCCTCCTTGAAACCGCCAGGAGCATCGCTGAAACTCTTGAAGATACCGCTGATACCCGAAATATCATTATACTCACGGTGCACACGGTCGTTATATTCCGAGACATCCTCACCCTCTTTCTGAGCAGGAACGGTAGGAACCAGGTACTTATTGGCATCGGCAGAGATGGTAAAGCGGTTGTACTCATCGATAGGAACCATCAGGGATGCACCCAGACGCATGTTGGTTGGCAAAAACTCACCATACTCTTTACCGCTGAAGGTAATCTTACTACCGATGTTAGAGATATTCAAACCCACACCCAACTGGCACTCACGTGGTCCGATATTGATATAGTTCTGATAATAAGCAGCAATATCGGCAGCAAAGGCTGAAGCAGGAGAGTTCTCCTCCGTATAGTCGAAACGCAAGTCGGAATAAATCCAGCGGATAGCTGCAGCCAGAGAGAACTTCTCGCTAAGCATCATAGAGTAAGCCACATCCAGCGACATCTCGTATGGGTTGATGGTCATGGCATTGGAGTTCACAGCAGGATCACTGGTATATACCTCACCCATGTTGAAATAACGGAGAGAGGCTGATACGGCACTATAGTCTCCGATGCGATAGTAACCCGACAGATATGCCAGGTTCATATCGTTGACCAAGGAGCGCAACCATGGAGTAAAGTTCAAAGACACACCTGCTCTTGAAATCGTAAACGGATACTTGGCTGGGTTCCAATACTGCGAGTTCACATCCGGATCGGTAGCAACACCCACGTCACCCAAACCGCCACCACGGGCATCAGGAGCAATGGTCTGAGAGATGACCGCATAGTTCACTGGGTTGAAAAGAGTTTCTTTCGTATCATCGTCACCGGCATGTGCATTCAGCGAGAATACCGAAAGCAGGCCAATGGCGAATATCTTGAATATTCTTCTATTCATATTACTTATATTTTTATTTTAAATCTTTATATTCATTCTATACCTTATCTGACCACAATCAGTTTTCGGGTCTTCGAAGTGTAGCTGCTTCCGTCTGACGCCACCTTCACCCTATACAGATAGACACCTGTGCCCAATGGTCGTCCGCCATCTACCGAGAGGTTCCACGTCAAGGTATAGGTATCAGATGCAGGGATTCCACTTTCTGCATGGCGCCAGAGCATTCTTCCCGATGCATCAAAGAGTTCGATTACCACATCCATGTTACTCTCTCTTCTATCGTGCGATACGATGAAGGTAGTAGATGTCTTCGCCGGATTCTCAGTAACACCGATATCGAAGAGCGATGGCTTCAATCCTGATACCACGTTGAAGTTGAGCGTAGTAGTAGAACTGTTGTTCTGAATATCCCAAGCCCTGAAGGTAAGTGTGTGCTTGCCCGGTGTCAGTTCTGGAATACTATAATAGGTTGAGCCACTGGTATAAGTACCAAAATCGTAGGTGAAATGATCATTGAGATTATACGTCTGCGTCATCTCGCCGTCTATCACCAGCTGCAGGTCATGGCCGATACCGCTACCTGCAGCATTGATACCATCCTTGTCCGACAGTTTAGCCACAAAGAATGGAGTGGTATTCACATTGCCTCCATTCACAAACGATGGCGAGTTGAGGTAACAGTAGATAGACGGACCGATGGAGTCATTTCTAGCCTCCACGCTACCACCCACCGTGAAATTCTCACTATATCCATGAGCTCTCAACGTTTTGTCGTTATTGATGGCATAAAGGCTTATCAAGCCCGATGCATCCGAATAGTTGATATCCTTCGGAACGGCAAAGCTAAAGGCGAACTTTCCGTTCGATACACTGTCAGAACCCAGATAAAGCGTTTTCTGGCGGTCATAGAACTGGAAGGCCTTTTCCGCCTCTTTCTTATCATTCCTCTTGCAGGTGATGAGGTCCTTGGAATCTCTCACGGTTGCCGTAACAACACCCTGATAATCAGTTTTTCCCTCTATATGTCCGGCAATCCTGACTATCGAACCTGCCTTCATTTTCGGTAGGGTATCAGTCCGCTCACAGGCTATACCGTTGATGGAATCCAATACCACCTTCATGGTTGGGAAGTTAAGCGATAAGGCTGGGTCACCGAGCAATGAATATTGCAGGTGGTTTTGCGTACGATCGCTCTCGCCCTCTTTTGCCGCTCCCGTTATCACGTCGTTCTGAGCCAGTCGATGCGCCTCACCGATGGTGATAGGCTTGCCATTCACCGTGCTCAACACACGGCGCATGAATGCACGGTTAATATACTTGTTCTCCCGGGCAAACACGGTACGTGTGGTACCATAGAAAGCCACAGCTCCTCCATTTGCATTCAGCAAGGCGGTCTCGCCAACCGTAGAAACCACGCCATCAAATGGCATGATGTCACAGGAAGCCGTCACCCACAAAGGCAGATTGGCATTGCGGAACTCTTCGAAATCATTAATCTTGAGTACACCCTCATGCGAGATATAAGTCTGGCTTCCGTGTCCAGCATAGTCCATGATCAGGGCACCCGCATTCTGCTGCTGCTTGATGATTCTCGTCACTTCCGGATAAGTATTACCCGTAGAAGATGTCTCGCGGGTATAAGCATCCCACATCACTTTTTTCACCAGATAGTCAGGATAGAGTTTAGCCACATCATCAGCCACATCGTTGGCATCAATCATGTGGAGATTGTTGTTGCCATCATCACCCATGAACATCAGGATATTCTGCCAAGCTCCAGCATTCTCGTTCTTCATGTAGTTGATGGTCTTGTCAACCAAGATCTTTGCCTCTGCAGCCGTTGTCACCGGGAATCTTCCCACGGCTATATCCTGCAACTCTGTACGAGGGTCTCCACCCTTGCCTTCGCCTATGATACCTAGCCAACTGTCACTCACGTAGCAATATACCTCACTGAACGAGTCTTCGCTCTCATGACAGAGCAAAAAGTCATCCGGATTCAGGTTGCGGCAATCGGATGTAAGCATACGGTTGTCCCACACGCAGTCGCCAAAGAGCAGAAGATACTTTGGCATGTCTTCCACCTTGGTTGCCTTGTCGGTCAGCATTCTCAGATAGCGGCGATAGGCATTGGCATCAGGCGTTCCACTGGAAAACTCATTGTAAAGTTCATCTGCCGGAACGATGTTCACACGAAGACTGTCATGACTTTCATGGAATTCCTTCAGTCTCTGTGCCTGCTTCAGCAGTTTCTGGGATGTAGGGATGATGATAACCATATCTGCCAATGGGTCAGCATGATGATCCTGGTTGGTAATGCCATATACATACTCCGCCGCCGGCACCTGCTTGCCGAATCCGATAAACGGAATGGCATCATCATAAGCCACGGATATATAGTCCAGACGCACCGGACCTCCCGTTAGCGGCTTGATGGTGATGGTGTCCTTCGCCGTAGAGTCAGACAGGAAGAAAGAGTTGCTCGCCACTACACCCTTGGCATAAGAACCGCCATCAGATTTATCGACAGGCAAAGTCAGTGTGAGTTTTCCCAACACGGTTTCATTCCTCAAGATTGAAACCGTACTGTTAACACCAGCACTCACAGCCACCGTCAGTTTCCTATCGGTTCCTCCTGTCTGGTTGGTGATTACCACACGCTGGGTTTCCCCCACATTCACCGCAGTAGGATGATACAGATTTCTTCCTCCCGGGAACCAGCTGTAGCTATCCACCTCATAGAGCGAGTGATAATGTTCACTCTTCGGATAGTTGGCAAGCACAAAGGCAGCCGAATCTACCAGGGCTGGTGCCTCATCTGTCTGGGTAATGAAATAATAGCCATAGTCAGAATATGGATTTCTGATACGCTTGTCATTTTGCCAGCTCACAGGTCCACGTGCATAGAAATAATGCTTTCCATCTACCACACACTGTTTCACCTCCTTCAGGTCGTCAGTTTTCTTGAGATAGTCTGCATAAAGGGCCTCGTTTTGCAGATTTCCGCCATATCCATAGATTTTCACCTTATTGATATCGGTAAATCCGGCACGTCGCACCACATCGGCAGTCAGCTGATATACTCCCGTTTCCTTCACTCTAATCTTAGCCCATCTTCCGTTTGCCAGCACCGAGTGGTCGGCATAGATGGAATGATTCTCTCCATCGGCACGGGTCAGCTGGCGAGCCTTGAGCTGGGCACGCTTCAGCGGACGGGCTTTCACATCCAGCATGAAGCTCGCCAACGCCTGATAACGATTGTTTCGGAATACCAAAGGAGAGAAAGTAACAACCAGCACGCCCTCCTTTCTGCATTCAGTAACCTGCTGGTTAATAGCCACCTGCTCAGGGAGCGCAGCCCCTGAGAGACGGTTATAGTTCACAATATCGGTAGCCGGCATATCCACAAACTCCGGATATTTAACCTCTACCGTATAAATAGAGTCTTGATAAGCCCCCTTCAAGGGGAAGGAATACACAAATTGAGGCAACACCGAATCTACCTTCACCTCTTGCGAGGTGAGGTTAAAGAATTTCTGTGCCGATGCTGGCATTGCCAACGCCACGAGGCACAACCAAAGTCCGAAAAACTTCCAAATCTTATTATTGTCCATATATTCCTACTACAGGATTTTAGATCCATCCCCAAGGGGATTTCAAGTCAGTTATTTACAATGAAAGTCGAGTACCTTTCTATCTTCCAGATAACCCTCCAGGTGGTCGTCAATCTTCACCGGACCGCAACCAGTAGGACAACCCGTATAGAGCAGGTCGCCTGTCTTCAGCGTGAAGTACTGGCTGATGTACGAGATAATCTCATCCACCTTGTAGAGCATATCGCTCGAACAGCCTTCCTGTACATTTTCACCATTGATGTTGAGATGGAAATGGATGGCCTGGATGTCACGGAACTTCTGGATATCCACCCATTCGCCGATAGCGGCTGAGCCGTCAAAGCCCTTGGCAAGTTCCCATGGCTGTCCAGCCTCTCTCAGTTTCTTCTGCATCTCGCGTGCCGTAAAGTCGATGCCCACGGTCACTGCATCATAGTAGCGATGGGCAAAACGCTGCGGAATGGTCTTGCCCAGCTTGCAGATGCGCACCACCAACTCAGTTTCATACTCAATTCTTCCCAGATGATCCGGGATGAAGAAAGGCTTGCCGTTGTTCAGCAACGCCGAGTCGGCCTTGGTAAAAATAACAGGACGCTCTGGTTTAAATAACGTTCCATGTAGCGATTTATTGTGTTCGGTATAGTTCATACCGATAGCAAATATCTTCATAACCCCCAAAATATATATAAAAAATAAATGGGAGTTAGAAGCAAAGCTAAGCTTTAACTCCATAACTCCCGGATATTCTAATTTAACTATAAGTCAAATTAATGCTTGCTTTTGAGTAATGATTACTCAGCAGCAAGAGTAAAGCGCTGGTAAGCAACGATCTTGAGATCCTTGCTCTGAGAAGCGAGATACTGAGCAACAGTCTGCTTGTCGCCATCACCGAACTGGAACTCCTGGTCAACGAGGCAGTTCTCCTTGAAGAACTTAGCCAAACGACCATTAGCGATGTTCTGGATCATAGTTGGGTTCAAAGAAGCAGCCTTCTCCTCACCTACAGTCTTCTTGATGTTGCGAGCCTCTTCAGCCTGCTCAGGTGTCAACCAACCCTTCTTAGTGTTGCTCTCGATGTGATCCTCAGAGTCAACGTGAGCAGGGTTGATGCCAGCCTTCTTCAAGGCAGCGTTAACAGCCTTCTCTACGAGCTCCTCCTTAGTCTTGGCAACAGCAACCTCAAGCTCTGTCTTCTTTGTCTCCTCAGAAACAGAAGACTCGTCAAGAGCTACAGGGCGCATAGCAGCTACCTGCATAGCTACCTTGTGACCAGCCTCCTCGTTGTTCTCGTTGAGCTGAACCATTGTACAGAGAGTGTGCTTGTTCATGTGGTCGTAAACCTCGATGTTGTCACCCTCGAGAACGCAGTAGCCGTCGAGCTCCATCTTCTCGCCAGTGATACCAGAACGCTGTGTAACAGCAGCCTGAGCATCAGACTCGCCAACCTTCAAAGCCTTCACCTCGTCGAGGCTGTGAGCCTTGGCAGCGATAGCAGCGTCGAGGATGTCAGATGTCAACTTGATGAAGTCTGCACCGTTAGCTACGAAGTCAGTCTCACACTTCAGAGCGATGATAGCAGCGAAATCGTTAACCTTCTTAACGAGCACGCAACCGTTAGAAGTCTCACGGTCAGAACGCTTGGCAGCGATAGCGAGACCACGCTCACGGAGCAACTCCTTTGCCTTATCGAAATCACCTTCAGCCTCTGTGAGTGCCTTCTTAACGTCAGCAAGACCAGCACCAGTCATAGCGCGAAGTTTCTTGATATCTTCAATTGAAACAGCCATAATATTTTTCTAATATTAAAAAGTTAATAATAATCTTTGGTTTAAAAGTACTAAAGCCATCGAATCATAAAACAGAATCAATGGCTCCAGTATATTTTTGTTTGCCTAATTACTCAGCCTCGTCCTTGCGAGCAGCCTTCTTCTTAGGCTGATCCTTCTGCTCTGCAGCAGCCTTGTCGTCAGCCTTCTCAGCCTTACGCTCCTCAAGGCCCTCAGCGATAGCACCGCAAACTGCAGCGAGGATAGCCTCTACTGAGTCCTTAGCGTCATCGTTAGCTGGGATAACGTAGTCGATATTCTTTGGATCTGAGTTAGTATCAACGATACCGAACACAGGGATACCAAGACGGTTAGCCTCCTTAACGGCGATGTGCTCCTTCATTACGTCAACAACGAAGAGTGCGCTTGGGAGACGTGTCAAGTCAGCGATAGAACCGAGGTTCTTCTCCAACTTAGCGCGCTGGCGGCTAATCTGCAGCAACTCGCGCTTTGAGAGGTTAGAGAATGTACCATCGTTCAACAGCTTGTCGATGTTTGTCATTTTCTTAACGGCCTTACGGATTGTAGGGAAGTTGGTAAGCATACCACCAGCCCAACGCTCGTTTACGTATGGCATATTGATAGAAGCTGCCTTCTCGGCAACTGTATCCTTAGCTTGTTTTTTAGTAGCGACAAACAGGATCTTCTTACCTGTCTTGGCGATTTCCTTGAGGGCCTCAGCAGCCTCGTCAACCTTAGCAACAGTCTTGTTGAGGTCGATAATATGAATACCGTTACGCTCCATGAAGATGTAAGGAG
>USJX01000103.1 GCA_900555035.1 uncultured Prevotella sp. | reverse complement strand
ATGCCTGCCTGTCACGCAGGAGGTCACGAGTTCGAGTCTCGTACGCACCGCAGAAACCTTCGAGAAAATATTCTCGGAGGTTTTTTGTTTATTATATCCTTATAAAGTTTTTCATTCTTTATTTTTTGTTCTTCGCTCTTCATTAATCATCTCTTATATGTTATTTCTTTGTTAAGGATGGAGAAAAATTTTGTTATTTCCTTAAAATGCTGTACCTTTGCAAAGTAGTTTTAGATATAAGAGAAAGAAATGATTATTATCATCACAATTTTGGCATACTTCTGCGTGTTGTTGCTCTTCAGCCACATCACTGCTCGACGAGCCAGCAGCAATGAAACGTTTTATAGGGCGAACCGCCGTTCGCCGTGGTATATGGTAGCCTTCGGAATGGTAGGCGCTTCCATCTCGGGTATCACCTTCGTCAGTGTACCGGGCATGGTAATGAAGACCGATATGACTTATCTCCAGATGTGTCTCGGTTTCATCGTGGGCTATTTCCTGGTTGGATTTCTGTTGCTGCCTATCTATTATCGGTATAACCTTACCACCATTTATAGCTATCTGCAGCAGCGACTGGGTGAGCGTTCGTATAAGACGGGAGCCTCGTTTTTCCTGCTGTCGAAGATGACGGGAGCAGCCGTCCGCTTCTTTGTGGTCTGTATCCTGCTGCAAAGGTTTGTGCTTGATGGGGTAGGTGTTCCGTTTTGGGTTACGGTGCCGGTGATGGTGATGCTCATCTGGCTCTATACCCGTAAAGGCGGCATCAAGACTTTGGTATGGACGGATTCCTTCCAGACCACCTGTATGTTTGCTGCGCTCATCCTCATTATCTATCAGGTTATGGGTGCTTTGGGGATGACGCCATTGGAGGCTGTCTCTGCTATCGCCCACGATAGTCATGCCCGCACCTTCGTTTTCGACGACTGGGTGTCTCGACAGAATTTCTGGAAGCAGTTCCTCAGTGGCGTGTTTGTGGTGATTGTGATGACGGGATTAGATCAGGATATGATGCAGAAGAACTTAACCTGCAAGTCGCTTCGTGAGGCACAGAAGGATGTTTGTACCTATGGCTTCGCCTTTGTGCCAGCCAATCTACTCTTCTTGAGCTTGGGTGTATTGCTGATGATGCTGGCGCAGAAGCAGGGAGTAGCCTTGCCATCGGTTCCAGATGATTTGCTGCCAATGTTTGCGGCATCGGGAGCGATGGGAACCCTGGTGGTAATATTGTTCACCATCGGCATTGTGGCAGCTAGCTTTTCGAGTGCTGATTCGGCATTGACCGCCATAACTACGAGTCTCTGCGTGGATATCTTGGGTAAGAAGGATGATGTAAAGCTCCGTAAGCGTATGCATCTTCTGGTGGCATTCGTCTTTATGCTCTTCATCATCGCCTTCAAGGCTATCAATTCAACGAGCGTTATCGATGCCATCTATATCCTCTGCTCATACACCTACGGACCATTGCTGGGCTTGTTTGCCTTCAGTTTGCTTGCCAAGCGACAGGTGAATGACCGCTGGGTGCCATGGGTTTGTGTAGCCAGTCCGCTTATCTGCTTTGGCATCGATACCTTTACTTCGCAGCTTACGGGCTACAAGTTTGGCTACGAGCTCCTGATGTTGAATGGTGCCTTGACCTTTGTTGGTCTTGCCCTGATAAAAAAATAGAATATTCAATTCAATTAAACAATAATGAAAACAAAAGTGTTATTCGCAGCTTTGTTGCTCAGCGCAACAACAGCTTTCGCCCAGCAGGAAAAGTTGGGCTCTGGCATTGACAAGGCCAACATGGACTTGACCATCAAGCCGGGTAATGATTTCTATCGCTATGCTGCAGGCAACTGGATGAAGAACAATCCACTGGATGCCGAGCATACCGACAATGGTGCTTTCACCGACCTCTTCGAGCAGAATCAGAAGCGCATCCAGGACATCATCCTCGAATATGCTTCTAAGCCACAGCAGAAGGGTTCACTGGAGCAGAAGATTGGTTCACTCTACAACCTCCGTATGGATAGCGTTCGCCTGAACAAGGAGGGATGGGCACCTATCAAGCCAACACTCGATCGCATCGCTGCCATCAAGGACCGCAGAGAGTATCAGTTGGTTACCGCTCAGCTCGACTTCCGTGGCGAGGGTACCATGATGTTCGGCATCGGCGTAGATGCAGACCTTCGTGATGCTGCCAACAACATAGTACAGGTGGGTCAGGGCGGTATCGGCTTGGGCGTTCGCGACTACTATGTAAACGATGATGCCCAGACCAAGAAGATTCGTGAGGCTTACAAGGCTTACATGAAGAAGCTCTTCCAGATGGTAGGCAATGATGAGGCTACCGCACAGAAGAAGATGGAGGCAGTGATGGCCATCGAGACCCGTATCGCCAAGGCTAGCTACAGCCAGGTGCAGCTCCGCGATATCGACAAGAACTATCATAAGATGACCTACAACCAGCTGGTTATCGACTATCCAGGCATCGACTGGGGTAACGTGTTCCTGGCATCCGGTTTCCCTGCTTTCAAGGAAATCTGTGTAGGTCAGCCAGAGCCTATCCATGAGGTGGAGAAGGTGCTTGCCGAAACATCTCTTGATGATTTGAAGACATACGCTGAAATTAAGGTTATCGCTGGTGCTACCAGTGTTTTGAGCGATGATTTCCGTGCTGTAGCTTTCGAATTGAGCAAGGTGATGAGCGGTGTTCAGCAGGACCGTCCTCGCTGGAAGCGTGCCGTAGGTACCGTGAGCGGCGTATTGGGCGAGGCTATCGGTAAGATTTATGTAGAGAAGTACTTCCCGGAGAGCAGCAAGAAGCGTATGCTCGACCTGGTTCACAATCTTCAGACAGCCCTGGCTCAACGCATCGACGAGGCTACTTGGATGAGTCCTGCAACCAAGGCACAGGCTAAGGACAAGCTGGAGAACTTCATCATCAAGATTGGTTATCCTGATAAGTGGAAGGACTATAGCGGTTTGCAGGTAAATGACAGTCTTTCTCTCTACGAGAACATGGGCAACATCTCTGAGTTCTTTGCCAAGGACGCTATCGCCCGCAAGGTGAACAAGCCAGTGGATAAGATGGAGTGGGGTATGACTCCTCAGACCATCAACGCCTACTACAATCCAACAACCAACGAGATCTGCTTCCCTGCAGCTATCCTCCAGCCACCATTCTTCGACCCAACAGCCGATGATGCGATGAACTATGGTGGTATCGGTGGTGTAATCGGTCATGAGATGAGCCATGGTTTTGATGACCAGGGTAGCCAGTTTGACAAGACCGGTAACCAGCACAACTGGTGGACTGCAGCAGACAAGAAGAACTTCGAGGCTCGCACCAAGATTCTGGTTGACCACTTCAATAAGATTGAGTTGGCAGGCAAGAAGGTAAATGGTCAGATGACTTTGGGTGAGAACATTGGTGATAACGGTGGTTTGAACATCGCATTCCGTGCACTTCAGAATGTAATGAAGACAGAGAAGTTGGGCGTAAAGGATGGTTTCACTCCTGAGCAGCGTTTCTTCCTGGCATGGGCTCGTGTATGGGCAGGCAACGCCCGTCCTGAGTACTTGCAGTATTTGATGACCGTGGATGTTCACTCACCAAACGAGGCTCGTGTGAATGGTGCCCTTCCAATGGTGGATGCATGGTATAAGGCATTCAACATCAAGAAGAGTGACAAGCTCTTTGTTCCAAAGAACAAGCGTGCACATATCTGGTAAAAACATAAAAAAAAGTCTTGCAGGCATCTTGCCTGCAAGACTTTTTTTTATGTATTTTACTTTCTTGCTGATTACTTTGTTCCGAAATAGAGGAAGAGCATTCCGAGCAAGACAAGGAGAAGGTCAACGAACTTCGCCTTGAGATTCTTTTCGTGGAAGATGGCGGCTCCGAAGAGGAAGCTGACGATGACCGAACCACGACGGATCATGCTCACGATGCTGATCATGGCTCCCGGCAAACTCAATGCGTAGAAATATACGAAGTCGGCTGCCGAGAGGAAGATGCTGATAAAGATGATGCTCCAGTGCCAATGGAATGAGGTGGAATTCTTCTTGGTTGGCCACCATATCATCAGGAGCATCGCTCCCATCAGGAAGCACTGGTAGATGTTGTACCAGCTTTGTACGATCATTCTGTCTAAGCCTACACCACCATTCTCTGGTGGAGCCATCAGGTACTTATCGTAAAGACCGCTCACCGCACCAAGTACGGCAGCCAGCACGATGAAGTAGATCCACTTGTTGTGCTTGAAGTCGATGCCCTCCTTCTTGCCGCTGCGTGAAAGCATGGCAAAGGAGATAATGGCAAGAATAACACCAATCCACTGGTAGAGGTTAAGTACCTCACCATAAACCAGCAGGGCACCGACGAGCGTCATCACCGGGCGGGTGGCATTGATAGGACCCACAATGGTGAGCGGCAGATGCTTCATGCCGAAATAACCGAAAATCCAACTGCTCAATACGATAAAACTCTTGAGCACAATGTACTTGTGAACTTCCCATCCGCCTTCTGCAACATGGAACATGGTTCCATCCAGCGAATCTCCTGTATAGCTCAAGATGATGAACGGCAGGAAGATGAGTGATGAGAATAGCGTGTTCAGAAAGAGCACGGGAATCACTGCGTTACCTGAAAGTGCCTTTTTCTTGAAGGCATCATAGAATCCCAGCAGCGCTGCTGAGAGAAATGCTAATACTAACCACATTGTAGTGTTTAATCTTTAATGTTTGATGTTTAATGTTTATTGAGGCGTGTGCCTTTGTATTCTGATCTTTTATCTTTGTATTCTTAAATCTTTTGATCTTTTAATCTTTGAAATGATATCCCACGTCTTCCAAGAACAGTGCGTTGCCTGGCATGCTTTCACCCGCATCGCTGCGGCTGCCATTATGAAGGATGTCGAGGAACTGCTCCATCGTAATCTTTCCTCTGCCCACATCGATGAGCGTGCCCACCACGGCTCTTACCATGTTTCTTAGGAAACGGTTGGCGGTGATTTCGAAATACCAGGTGGTAGGAGAGGTCTGTACCCATCGGGCTGCAGTAACATGACAGATAGTGGTCTTGTTGTCGCCGCCTGCCTTGCAGAATGCCGCATAATCTTCGTGCTGCAGGAAATACTGAGCCGCCTCATTCATCTTTTCGAAGTCGAGGGGATAGTTCATCTGCAGGGAATAGTGGCGTTCGAATGGGTCTTTTCTTGTATGTATATAATAATGATAGGTACGCGAGGTGGCAGAAAAGCGGGCGTGCTTCTCGGAATCTACCTCCCGCACTTCATAGACGGCGATGTCGCGTGGCAAGATCCGGTTTAGCCGATATACCAGTTGGTCGGGTGCTATCGGAAGTTGTCCTTTTGAAACTTTTGCCTCCGGAGAATCTTCTTCTGAATCCCAATCAAAGTGTGCCGCCATGTTCCGGGCGTGCACCCCCGTATCAGTTCTTCCAGCTCCCACCACTTCTATTTCCTTTCTGAGAAGGATGGAGAGGGCACGTTGCAATTCCTGCTGAACGGAATTGGCATTGGGCTGTATTTGCCAGCCATGATAGTTGGTTCCATCGTAACCAAAGAATATAAAATATCTCATGATGAATTCACTTAAAAACGGCTGCAAAGTTACTAAAAAAACGTGAAATATGGTATATTAATACAGAATATTTTCAAAAATGATACAATCTTGAAAGAAAATTGCGATTTTATTTTGCAATATGCTAATAATTGTGTACTTTTGCCATTGATTTTGATATTATAGATTATGGCACAGAACATATTCAAGGGCTTAGGTGTTGCCCTCATTACTCCTTTTAAGGCCGATGGATCGGTAGATTATCAGTCTCTCAAGAGATTGGTAGAGTTTCAAATTGACAATGGTGCAGACTTCCTCTGCATCCTTGCAACAACTGGTGAGGCTCCATGCCTGACCCAGGAAGAGAAAGATAAAATCACAGAATTGGTTAAAGACGTGAACAAGGGTCGCGTCAAGATTTTGAAATATTGTGGTGGCAACAATACTGCTGCCGTGGTTGAGGAAATCAAGAATACCAACTGGAAGGGCATCGACGGTATTCTCAGCATCTGCCCTTATTACAACAAGCCATCTCAGGAAGGCTTGTATCAGCATTTCAAGGCAATTGCTCAGGTGAGTCCGCTGCCTATCGTTCTTTACAACGTTCCAGGCAGAACTGGTATCAACATGAAGCCTGAGACTACTTGCCGCATCGCTCGCGACTTCCCTAATGTGGTAGCCGTGAAGGAGGCTAGTGGCAGCTTGG
Organism: uncultured Prevotella sp.; assembly: GCA_900555035.1. GTDB lineage: Bacteria > Bacteroidota > Bacteroidia > Bacteroidales > Bacteroidaceae > Prevotella. The sequence continues at coordinate 2,159 of USJX01000103.1, read as the reverse complement.
AGCAGGTGGATGAGATTATCAAGAACAAGCCAGACAACTTTGATGTAATCAGCGGTGACGATGCACTTACCTTCTCTATGGTGGCAAGTGGCGCAGCTGGTGTTATCTCTGTAATAGGAAATGCACTGCCTAAGGCATTCAGTCGCATGATTCGCCTGGAGTTCCGTGGTGAGTACGAGCCAGCCCGCAAGATTCACCATTCATTCACCGAGCTTTACAGTCTCCTCTTCGTAGATGGAAACCCAGCCGGCGTGAAGGCTCTCTTGAACGACATGGGCTTTATCGAGAATGAGCTTCGTTTGCCTCTGGTACCTACCCGTATCGCTACCAAGCAGAAGATGAGCGAGATTTTGAAGACACTGAACATTTAATATATTGATTAGTGATTGGTGATTAGTGATAGATACATTAATCACTAATCATTATCACTTTGCATTATGGCAGAAGACAGAAAAATTATTCATGAGATTACACCATTGATGGGAAAGGACGTGCTCTATATCGCCGACAGGCATAAGAAGGAGTTTACGTATCCTATCCACAACCACTCTGTATATGAACTTAACTTTGTGGAAAACGCTGCAGGCGTGAAGCGCATTGTGGGCGACTCGCAGGAGGTGATTGGTGATTTTGATCTTTGTCTTATTACTTCTGCCGACTTGGAGCATGTATGGGAACAGTATGAATGCCGCAGTGAGGATATTCGTGAGATTACAATCCAGTTTGACTTCAATATGGGTGAGGAGACTCTTTTCGCAAACTTCATACGGGAAGAAATATTTCAGAATATATTATCGATCTCCGCTTGGGGTATGCTGCCCGAATGCTCGTGGATACAGCCAAGAGCATCAGTGAGATAGGTTTCGACTGCGGATTCAACAACCTGAGTAACTTCAACCGCATCTTCAAGAAGAAAAAGGGATGCTCGCCAAGTGAGTTCAGAGAGAACTATCACAAGACGAGAATCATTATTTAAGTATGGGAGTAAAGAGTGGTTTGTATGTAGGTTAGAAGTTATAAGTTGTTATCTAACGTAATCGTTTAAGTAAATATATCGTAAATCTTTTCAAGTTTTCACGCTTCTTTCAGAAAAAAGATGTATATTTGCAACACGAAAGGAAATAATAGTTAGTAACAAAGTAATTCAACATTTAAAACTACTATAACGATTATGAAACAATTCATGGATGAAAATTTCCTGCTCGAGACAAAGACTGCGCAGGACCTCTTTCACAATCATGCGGCTAAGATGCCAATCATCGATTATCACTGCCACCTCATCCCAGAGATGGTAGCTAATGATCACAAGTTCAAGAGCATTACAGAACTCTGGCTCGGTGGTGACCACTACAAGTGGCGTGCTATGCGTACCAACGGTGTAGATGAGCGCTTCTGCACGGGTACTGATACCAGCGACTGGGAGAAGTTCGAGAAATGGGCAGAGACTGTACCATATACATTCCGTAACCCTCTGTATCACTGGACTCACCTGGAGCTTAAGACTGCCTTCGGTATCGACAAGCAGTTGAGCCCAAAGACAGCCCGTGAGATTTACGACGAGTGTAACGAGAAGTTGCAGCTGCCTGAGTTCAGCGCCCGCGGCTTGATGCGCCACTACAACGTGGAGTGCGTTTGTACAACAGACGACCCAATCGACGACCTGCGCTACCACAAGCAGACTCGCGAGAGCGGTTTCGAAATCAAGATGATTCCTGCTTGGCGTCCTGACAAGGCGATGAACATCGAGAAGCCAGACTTCGCTGAGTATATGAACAAGTTGGGTGAGGTAGCTGGTGTTACCCTCACTACATTCCAGGATATGGTAGATGCTTTGCAGAAGCGTCACGACTTCTTCACAGAGAACGGCTGCAAGTTGAGTGACCACGGTATCGAGGAGTTCTACGATGAGCCATACACAGATTCTCAGATTGAGACTATCTTCGCCAAGGCTATGCGTGGCCAGCAGCTCTCTGCTCTCGAAATCCGCCAGTACAAGCACGCCTTCCTGAAGGTTTGCGCTGAGATGGATCACGCTGCCGACTGGACTCAGCAGTACCACTATGGTGCTATCCGCGACAACAATACATTGATGTACAATAAGTTGGGTGCTGATACAGGTTTCGACTCTATCGGTGAGTTCACCACAGCCAAGGCTATGA
>USJX01000102.1 GCA_900555035.1 uncultured Prevotella sp. | reverse complement strand
ATTATTAAGCCTGAAACCCCCTCAGATTTTTGCACTTCTATTGAGAACTTGCCTCACATATTGGCTACTGCTACAGTTTTGTATTGACAATGAAAAGTATTAAAATTTTAACTCTTGCAATCTTAGGAATTTTTGCTTTGTTTGTATCTTCGTGCAGTAGTGATGATGATTTAAATAAAGAACCACCTGCAGAAGAATATGTAACAAAGGCAAAAGACATTCTTAACGGGGATATAGTTTTATCCACAAAGGCTACCATGAGTGGAGTTGATAAAACTCACTTGGCAAGTGGTTGTCCAACTAAGTTTAATTTTACTTGGAAAGAGGATGGTTCTATGACTCTTTCGCTTGTTGATTTTACCGTAGGTACTATGCCCTTTGCTGTAACATTTAAGTGCAGCACAAAGTTTATGAACCTCAATTCATGGGATAAATCAGAACGTCCAGAAGCAGGTTGGGTTAAATTCCAAGGTAAAGATGGCAATGTCACCACTAATGGTGATGATCCAAATGATTGCCAAACAGGAAGTGGAGCTTCTGTCGATGGTTATCTGAATGTATTGACAAATCAGATTGAGTTTATTGTAAACTATAATATGATGAATGTACGTACAGAAACATTCCAACAAACTATTGACAAAAGTCGCCTTAACAATTTTAAAGCCGAGTTTGAACAATATGAAAAAGACCTTGCACAGTGGAAGAAAGATAATGGTCAAGGATAACTTTAAAGTTGTTATATAATTAAGGAAAGAGGGGTATGCCCAGACATATCTCTCTTTCCTTTGCAAGTAAAAAATGAAGGGAAGAGAAACAAGCCATAGCGAGGCTGAAATCGTGTAAGGATTTGGAAAAAATAGAATAGCAATATAAATGAAGACAATTAGAAATGTAATGCTTATCGGCTTACTGCTGATACTCGCCCTCCCTGTCGCTGCACAGCGAAAGGTGAAGTGCGGTATCTTCGACAAAGCCACCGAGCAACCAGTCATCGGCGCAGTCATCACCTACGCCGACAACGAGAAATTGAAGTCGCCACAGCGTGTTGTTACCAACATGGATGGTGAGGCTACCATCTCGGTGCCTCAGAGTGACAAGTGTTATTACCAGGTGGTATCCGTGGGCTATAACCCTCTGAGGGGAACCATCGGAAGCGACAGCTCCCTCAAGCTCTTCATGACCGAGGACGTGATGAAGGTGAACGAGGTGGTGGTTACTGGTTCCCGTACCGCCCGACCTATCAAGCTCTCGCCAGTGAGCACGCAGGTGCTCGGCGGTAAGGAACTGGTAGATGCAGGCTATGCCGACCTCACCAAGGCGCTGCAACAGGAGACACCGGGTATGAATATCCAGAAGGTGGGTTTTGGCAACGAAATCTCCATGCAGGGCTTGGATGCCCGCCACGTGCTCTTCCTGCAGGATGGCGAGCGACTGACGGGCGACATGGCGGGTAACCTCGACTATGAGCGATTCAACCTCCATGCCATCGACCGCATCGAAATCGTGAAGGGTGCCAGCAGTACCCTCTACGGAAGCCGTGCATCGGGTGCCGTCATCAACCTTATCACCAAGAAAACCACCAAGCCTATCGACATTCAGGCTGGTGTACGCTGGGGACAGATGAACGAAACCAACTACAAGAATCCATCCCAAAAGGATTTCCTGTATATGTTTGAGAAGAATGCCGACCGCCCGAACCTGCAGAGCTGGGTATCGGCAGGATTCAATGCAGGCAAGGTAACTTCGCAGACGGATGTGTGGTATTCTTCGAGCGATGCCTTCTACATGTACCAGGCGGAGAACGACAAGAAGGTCTATACCCAAGAGGCGAATCCTTGGCTCGACCACGACGTGACCATTACCAGCGTAGCTTCCCGTCCGCCAATGGGCATCGAGGGTACAGAGCATATCTCGGTATCGCAGAAGGTATTCTACGACCCTTTCAAGAACCTGGAGATTCTTGCCTACGGTAGTGCGTTCTATATGAATACCTACGACCTCATTCAGGATATGACCTTCAGTCAGGCGCGTGACTGGACGGCTGGAACCAAGATTAAGTACTCCTTCAAGGACTGGTTCAAGATTACCGCCTCCCTTCATGGCGACTTCTATGATCGCTTCAAGCGTCACGAGCGTATCGACGAGCGTACCAAGGTGTATAAGAGCCGTATCTTCCAGCCTCGCCTCTCCATCACCTCGCAGAAGTTCGAGGGTCACGACCTCATCCTCGGCATCGAGCATCTGAGCGATGACCTGACGAGCGACCGATTCAACGGCGATGCCTCCCACATCATGCGCACCCGTTCGCTGAAGGAAACGGAGGCTTTCCTGCAGGACGAGTGGACGATGAACGACCACTGGATGGTTTCGGCAGGTATGAGAACCAACTTCAGCCGTGCCTTCGGACTGATGGCGATGCCTAAGATTGCCTTCAAGTGGAGTCCTTCGGATCACTGGGCGTGGAGAGCCAACTACTCGATGGGCTACCGTTCGCCAAGCATCAAGGAGCTGTTCTTCAACTGGGACCACCTCGGCATGTTCATGATTAAGGGTAACGAGGACCTGAAGCCTGAGAAGAACAACTACGTGAGCCTGGGCACAGAGTACTCGAACGATAACTTCTTTATCTTGGGCAATGTGTATGGCAACTTCTTCCGCAAGAAGATAGAGGGCGTATGGCGCATCTACGACATGCAGTATAACTTTGAATACACCAACCTCGCCAAGCAGAACCTTATCGGACTGGAGACCATCATGCGCTGGCACTTCCTCAACCACTTCACGATGAATGCCACCTACAGCTACGTGAACGTGAGCAAGACGGATGGCATCCAGGTGAACACCACTTCGCCTCATGCTGCTACGGCGAGCCTCGACTATAAGTACAACAAGAAGAACTACCGGCTGGGCGCCACCTTCTCGGCAAGCTACATGGGTGAGAAGAAATTCGATGTGCAGGACCGACTCTCTGTAAACGGTGAGAGCCACGATGCCTACTTCCGCTGCCAGTTGCCACAGTATGTATTGTGCAACCTGTCGGTGATTCAGACCTTCTATAATAAGGTGAAGGTGACGGTGGGTGTGGATAACATCTTTAACTATGTGCCAAAGACCTTGGGTTCGGGCATCACCATGTTTAACGTGCCAGCCACGGCAGGAGCCAAGGCGCATGTGCAGGTGGAAGTGTTGGTAGATGAATTGGTAAAAGCATTTAGAAAGAAAAAATAATGAAGAAAGCATTACTATATATAATAGGTATGGCAGCCGCAATGACGAGCTGCGTATCTTATGAGGCAGAGGACTTCACTGGTCATACCTTGCCCCGAAAAACAGGTTATAGCACGGGTGTTACCAACGACTGGCTCTATTTTGACCTGAAGACGGGACATCGCTATAATGTGTTGAATCCTAACCAGAGTGTCATCGCCTTTATTGATGGAAAACCGATAGAGGAATATTTCCATTATAAAGGTACTGCCAAACTCGTAAAGTATTGGAGCGAGGGCGTACAGAAGAACATCTTCGAGGATGCGAGCGTGATGAGAACGGCGATACCATCTTTACCAAGAATCAAGCCACTGGCAAGTTAACCTATAAGACGGTGAAGAGACAAGCCAACAGCATCTTAGTGATGGAAAACCAGGAGGATGATCCAAAGACCATGGCTTATCCTGCTACGGAGTGGGATCTTGCCTTTGACGGCTACCAGCTGCGAACCAACAGTGGAACGAGCGGCATAGGAAAGGGCGGTGCTGCCGACCTGGGCTATGGCGAATATGACAAGTGGACGAGCAAGGCGCAGGTAGATGCTTATCTGGCTGAACACAATATGACCTTCGCCGTGGATGATTCGGCAAGCGTCTATGTCACCATGTCGCAGAACGACTGGAACAAGTATTGCATCGCCAACAAACTGGATATGAACGAGAACCCTTGGTTCGACCCGAACAATGGTCCTGCCAAGCAGTTGGTAAGCGGCAATCCGGTGCTCGAAAAGGCAATGAGTTTCTCGGGTCCACCTCCAGTATATACTCCTTCTTACCATACCTACGTAATCCGTTCGTGGGATGGCGAGAGATATTACAAGCTCCAGATTATCTCCTGGTATGATGCCAATGTGCAGATAGGTGATGAGGGAGGAAGAATCAGTTATTACTTAGACGAACTGAAATAATTCAACTGTTCATGATAGGGCAGATGCCTCTTCTTACCTATAAATAGGTATTTTCGGGCGAATACCTCTTTTTATGATGCCAAAAATTTGGTGGTTTGCCAGATAATGCTTAAATTTGCACTCAGAAATAAGATCGGAAATAAGATCAGAAATAAGAAATGTTTTATGTAATTAAAAGTATTATAGTATTATGATTATTGAAAATGTTCATGCAAGAGAAATCTTGGATTCTCGTGGCAATCCTACAGTAGAGGTTGAAGTTTCATTGAAGTCAGGTGTCGTAGGTCGTGCATCGGTTCCTTCTGGTGCATCAACTGGCGAGAACGAGGCTTTGGAGCTTCGTGATGGCGACAAGAACCGCTATGGCGGCAAGGGCGTCTTGAAGGCTGTGGAGAATGTGAATCAGGTGATTGCTCCGGCTTTGGTAGGTTTTTCTGCCTTGGAGCAGCGTGCCATCGATTATAAGATGTTGGAGCTCGACGGTACCAAGACCAAGTCTAATCTGGGTGCCAATGCCATCCTCGGTGTTTCTCTGGCTGTGGCTCATGCTGCTGCTGAGTATCTCCACATCCCATTGTATCGCTACATCGGCGGTTGCAATACTTACACCCTTCCTGTTCCTATGATGAACATCATCAATGGTGGTGCTCACTCTGATGCGCCTATCGCCTTCCAGGAGTTCATGATCCGTCCTGTGGGTGCTCCTTCCGAGAAGGAGGCCATCCGTATGGGTGCTGAGGTGTTCCATGCTTTGGCTAAGCTTTTGAAGAGCCGTGGCCTTTCTACTGCCGTAGGTGATGAGGGCGGTTTTGCCCCTGCACTTGATGGTATTGAGGATGCGCTCGACAGTATCTGTCAGGCTATCAAGGATGCCGGTTATGAGCCAGGTAAGGACGTGAAGATTGCCATGGACTGTGCTGCCAGCGAGTTTGCCGTTCAGGAGAATGGTGAGTGGTTCTACGATTACCGCCAGTTGAAGGATGGCAAGAAGAAGGATCCTAATGGCAAGAAACTGACTGCTGCTGAGCAGATCAAGTTCCTGGAAGAACTGATTACCAAATATCCTATCGATTCTATTGAGGATGGTCTTGATGAGAACGATTGGGACAACTGGGTGAAGTTGACCGCTGCCATCGGCGACCGTTGCCAGTTGGTAGGTGACGACCTCTTTGTTACCAACGTGAAGTTCCTGGAGAAGGGTATCAAGATGGGTGCAGCTAACTCTATCCTCATCAAGGTGAACCAGATTGGTTCTCTCACCGAGACTCTGGATGCTATCGAGATGGCTCATCGTCATGGTTACACCACCGTTACTTCTCATCGTTCTGGTGAAACCGAGGATACTACAATTGCTGATATTGCCGTAGCAACTAACTCCGGTCAGATTAAGACGGGTTCTATGAGCCGTACCGACCGTATGGCTAAGTACAACCAGCTTATCCGCATTGAAGAGCAGTTGGGCAATAACGCAGCTTACGGTTATAAGAAGTTGAAATAGTTTCGGTTATAAGAAATTGAAATAAACCAATTTCACCATGACTATACTAATATAGAATAGATCAGATACGAAATAGATGGGCATGGATAGCCGTGAGGGTTGTCCATGCTTTTTTTATCTTCTATCAAGTATCTGCATCTTCACATACATTACTGATACCTTCGATATATTTTATAGTTTAAAAACAAAAAAAATGCAATGACAAACGTATTGATAAGTGCCGCCGGACTGTGCGCTGCCACCATTATCGGTGCCATTCTGGGATTCTTCGTCAAGGAGTTGCCCCATAAATGGAACGACGCCGTATTGGGATATTGTGCCGGAATCATGCTGGCAGCTTCCACGTTGGGACTGATAGTGCCAGCCTTCGAACAGACCAGTCTTTGGTGGCTGGTAGTAATCGGCGTGATGGCAGGAGCCTTGTTTCTGAATGTGCTAGATCTGGTAACTCCCCATCTTCATCATATCACGGGACTAGACCCCGAGGAGCATCGCAACAATGACAGACTCAGTCATGTGATGCTTTTCGTGATGGCGATAGCCCTGCACAAACTGCCAGAGGGCATGGCAGCTGGAGTGAGTGTCTGTTCTGCAGAAGGTGCCACGGAGTGGGGCGTTTCTTTCGGTATCGCCCTGCAGAATATCCCTGAGGGAATGGTGATCATTGCTCCCTTGATGATGGCAGGCGTTTCAGCGCCCCGCACTTTCTTCATTTCCATCTTCATCGCCCTGCTCGAAGTGGCAGGCATTCTGCTGGGTTTCGGTTTGGGTTCAGCCTCTTCCACCTTCCTCCCCGTGATGCTGGGTTTTGCCGGTGGTGCCATGCTTTATGTAACGAGCGACGAGATGATTCCCGAAACCCATGCCCATGGTTTTCAGAAGCAAGCCACCTACGCCCTTCTCCTGGGATTCATCACTTTTGTGTTGATGGAGAAATGTGTATAATCAGATTCTGATGAGCAGCATGTAGCAGATGGTGCCTGCCATATAAAAAGGTTTAAATATCTTAATAAATGATTGTACTATCAGATTATTTGTTTATCTTTGCATCATCCAAAAGTTGGAAAAGTGTAAGAAATAGCCTGAAAAAGGATTGGAAAAATGTATAAAATAGGCTGTTTTTACCTTGGAAAAATGTATTTTAGTGAGATAAGTATATGATTAATAGAAAGATAGATAAATATTTAGATAATTTCTTTCATTCAACGAATAAAGCTTTGTTGCTTACGGGAGCTCGACAGATAGGTAAGACTTACTCTATAAGACAGGCTGCTCAGCGAATCTTTGATGAATTTGTTGAGATCAACTTCATAACTTCTCCTGAGGCTATAGGTATCTTCAATGGAGCCAAAGATGTAAAGGAGATGCTGTTTCGTCTGACGGCTTTCGTGCATAAGCCTCTTGTAAAAGGAAAGACTCTTATCTTTTTTGATGAAGTGCAGGTTTATCCTGAAGTTGTAACCCTTATCAAGTTTCTGGTTGATGAAGGAAGTTATCGCTATGCCTTAAGTGGTTCTTTGCTGGGTATCGAATTGAATAATTTGCGTTCTGAACCTGTTGGCTATCTGGATGTCAAGGAAATGTTCCCACTTGATCTGCATGAGTTCTATTCTGCTATAGGCTTATCTGCAGACGTATTGGATGTCATCCGTAAAAACTGGGAAGAAATGACGCCTGTAGATGATTTTGTACATCATGAATTAATGAGAGCTTTTCGCTTGTATTTGATAGTTGGAGGAATGCCGCAAGCTGTTCAGACCTATTTAGATAGCAATAATTTACAGCGCGTGATTGATGTGCAGAAGAGTATTCTTTTGGAGTATCAGCGTGATATCATGAAATATAAGGTGGATGACAATAATCAAAAGTTGTATATCCAGGAAATATTCCAATTGATTCCATCAGAATTGAATGCTAAAAACAAGCGTTTTATTCTTAAAAGTTTAAATCAGCAAGCTAGATTTGCTAATTATGAAAATAGCTTTCTTTGGCTTCGGGATGCTGGTGTGGCGCTCCCTACTTATAATGTGGAGGAACCTAAAATACCATTGTTGCTGGCTAAGACAAGAAACCTTTTCAAATTATTCCAAAATGATGTGGGGTTGTTGATCAGTCAGTTTGCTGATGGCATTCAGTTACGTCTTTTAAACGATGAACAGTTTATCAATTTTGGAGCCATCTATGAGAATGTAGTTGCTCAGGAGTTGAAAGCTCATGGCTTTGATCTCTATTACTTTAACAATAAGCGCTTAGGCGAGTTGGATTTTGTGGTGGAGTACAAAGGGCAGGTTCTGCCAATAGAGGTGAAGTCCGGTAAGGATTATGACCGTCATAATGCTCTTTCGAATGTGATGGCATCAACAGAATATAAAATCCCTCACGGTTTGGTTCTTTGTAATGGAAATGTAGAGAAAAAGGGTAAGGTGACTTATGCCCCGATTTATATGCTTATGTTTCTTGAAAAAGATTCTGTTCAGAATATAACCTATAAAATGGATTTATCGGGATTAAAAGTGTAGAATTCTGATGAGCAGCATATAACAAAGGGTGCCAAAAAAGCGGAGCGTGATTTCACAACCACACTCCGCGCAAACTTAAACAACTAATAAAACAAGCTAAAACAAAGTAAACTAAACTGCAATGATTATCAGCTAGTTACGTAAATTCTTAGAGTTGTATTTTTCTTTATTTTGAGCTTTTTTGGTGCATTTTTGGGACTATTTTGGGACTTTTTGGGACTTTTGATAGAAAAGATTTGGTTGTTTCAGAAAATAAGAGTATATTTGCATCGGTAAGTGTGTCCTGAGACAGAATGAAGTCCGATATTGGCTATATTTGATAGACTTCTGTCGTAACTTCTAAAGAGATGGTGGCAGACCCACCGCATTCGGCATGCAGG
>USJX01000101.1 GCA_900555035.1 uncultured Prevotella sp. | reverse complement strand
CAAGTTTATGCTTTATTAACGAGAAGTTTTCTATAGGGGTGCTGAGTAGTTACTTCCGCCTGTTCTAGCGATGAAAATGCGGAAAATGAGCCAAAGATTGACTATAAAAGCCAATTTTCAGCCCATAAATGGGTAGTTTCGGAGGCTATCAAACGGGTAGGAGACCTCAGTATTCTTGTAAATGAGGGTTCTGCCCATTGCCAGTTCACCGCCGATAGCGTATTTTTCAGCGAGGAAGAAGAGATAACTGAGATTGATGGAGAGGGCAAAATCCTGCAATCTTACATCAAGCTTTCTCCCCGTGGAAGCTATCTTTATGCCATCAAGAATGATCAGATAACCATCAACGGTCAGACGTTTCAGATAACCAGCAAGGAACAGTCTGTACTCCTCGAAAACGGGAAGTGGAGATTCGTGCTTAAAGAAGAATCTGGTGCGTATTAATATATATAATGTGTAAAATCCTATAGACAAAGATAAAAATGGCAAAGAAACAAGATACCATCAGCATTGGTTTTGAAGAGAAAATTTGGAAGGCTGCCGACATTTTGCGAGGCAGTCTCGATGCATCGCAGTACAAGGGCGTGGTGCTCGGACTCATCTTTCTGAAATACATTAGCGACCGCTTCGACCAGAAGTTCCAGGAGCTGCAGGGCGACGAATACGCCGACCCGGAAGATAAGGACGAATACACTGCCGAGAACATCTTCTACGTGCCTGCTGAGGCTCGATGGAGCAAGATTAGCGCTGCTGCCCACACACCGCAAATAGGCGTGGTGATAGATGAAGCGCTCATCGCTATTGAGCGTGAGAACGATAGATTGAAGAATGTTCTGCCCGGCAATTTTGCCCGTCCAGAACTGCCTAAAAACAAATTAGGTGAAGTCGTAGATCTCTTTACCAACATAGAAATGCATGATGCTGGCGAGGAGAAAGACCTCTTGGGTAGAGCCTATGAATATTGCTTGCAGAAGTTTGCCTCTCAGGAGGGAAAGAACGCTGGTGAGTTCTATACGCCTTCCTGCATTGTCCGCACACTGGTGGAGATACTGGAACCTTACGAGGGTAGAGTCTTTGACCCGTGCTGCGGTTCGGGCGGTATGTTTGTGCAGAGTGCCAAGTTTATAGATCGTCACAAGGGGAACCTGCGTAAAATCAGTATCTACGGACAGGAATCGAACCCTGATACTTGGAAGATTGCGCAAATGAACCTTGCCATCCATGGTTTGGAAGCGAATCTGGGTAGAGTATATGCAGACAGTTTCTTAGATGAACAGCATCCTACATTGAAGGCAGATTTCATTCTTGCCAATCCTCCTTTCAATCTCAGCGATTGGGGACAGAGTGCGCTTCAGGAAGATGTGCGCTGGCAGTATGGTTTGCCACCAGCTGGCAACGCCAACTTTGCGTGGATGCAGCACATGATTCACCATCTGGCACCCAACGGAAAGATTGGTTTGGTGCTGGCGAATGGTGCGCTTTCGAGTCAGAGTGGCGGCGAGGGACAGATTCGCCAAGCCATCATCGAAGCCGACCTGGTAGAGGGAATCGTGGCTTTGCCTTCGCAGCTGTTCTACAGTACGGGTATTCCTGTAAGCCTTTGGTTTATCAGCCGCAACAAGGCGCAGAAGGGCAAGACCGTGTTTATCGACGCCCGCAATCTGGGCACGATGGTAACCCGCAAGCTTCGTGAGCTGATGCCTGATACGGATATTAAGAAAATTACCGACACCTTCCATGCGTTCCAGCAGGGAACCCTGGAGGATGAAAAGGGCTTCTGTGCCGTATGTACCACTGAGCAGATTGCTGCTCAGGACTTCATCCTGACTCCTGGCAGATACGTAGGAATCGCCGAAGACGAAGGCGACGGAGTGCCTTTCGAGGAGAAAATGACGAATCTCACCGGAGAGCTGAAGCAGCTGTTTGAGGAAAGCAAGAAGCAGGAAGAGGAGATTAGAACGCAGTTGAAGAAAATTGGATGGGAGGTGTAAGGTATGGAGTTTTTAAATGAATATTCTGGGCTTTTCTCTTTGATGGCTGTAGTGGCGTCTGTGGTTGCTATAGTTGTTTCTGTTGTAATTTATCGTAAGCAGAAGAAAGACCAAGAACATTTCTATCAAAAGCAGCAAAATGATCTTCTTCAAGACTTGAGGGATGAGTATGAGGCTATAGAAAGCACCTCTATGTTTCCGATGAGTTTTGCAGAAAGGGGGTATTATGGCAGAAAGAGTTTTTTGGAAAAGAAATTAGGGAGGAAATAGTATGGAGTGGAAAGAAGTTAGATTAGGGGATGTGTGCGAGATTATTACAGGTTTTCCATTTCCCGGAAAGAAATATTCTAAAGAAGGAATTCGAGTTGTTCGTGGAGATAATGTGACAATAGGAAATCTACGATGGGATGCGGAAAAAGATAAGCGTTGGAATGAACCATTCGATAAAACAGAGTATTATTCCTTACAAGCTAATGATATTGTTATAGGAATGGATGGCTCAAGAGTGGGGAAAAATAAAGCAAGAATAAAAGAGGAAGATTTACCTTTATTACTTGCGCAACGAGTTGCATGTGTTAGACATAACGAACTTGCAGAACAGGATTATTTGTATTATAACATTTTTAGTAAAAAATTTGTTGATTATGTTAATTCAATACATACAGGTTCTGCGATTCCTCATATCTCACAAAAACAAATTGAGGATTATAAGATTCTCTTACCGAATCTTGAAACTCAGCGCCGCATTGCTTCCATCCTTTCTTCTCTCGACCGGAAGATAGAGTTGAACAACAAGATCAATGCTGATTTGGAGGAGATGGCACAGGCTATTTTCAAGAATTGGTTCGTTGACTTTGAGCCTTTCAAGGATGGTAAGTTCGTGGATAGTGAATTGGGAATGATTCCGGAAGGATGGAAAGTAGGAAGAGCTGATGATTTTTATCAGATAAATATTGGCAAAACTCCTCCGAGAAAGGAGCATAAATGGTTTTCGACCAACCCAGCTGATAAGATTTGGGTTTCTATTGCGAATATGGGAAATTCTGGTATTTTCATCTCTGATTCAAGCGAATATCTAACAAAAGAAGCTGTAGATAGGCATAATATCATTATGGTACCTAGAAACACCATATTGCTAAGCTTTAAGCTAACTGTTGGTAGAGTAGCTATCGCAGACAAGGAACTCACAACCAATGAAGCTATTGCAAGATTCATTCTTTCAGATGATAAATATATGGAATACCTATATTTGTATCTAAAGAAATATGACTACAATTCTCTAGGAAGCACTTCTTCTATAGCAACTGCTGTAAACTCGAAGACGATAAAGGGAATGCAGATGTTACAACCATCTGATAAAATAATAGATGCTTTTCATATACAGGTTAATCCTATATTTGAAAAAATAAGGAGTTTGACCAAGGAGTCCTCCCGCCTCTCCCTCCTCCGCGACACCCTTCTCCCTCGCTTAATGTCAGGCGAGCTGGAAGTCCCGGAATAAGAAGAGCAACGAAAGAAAATAACGAGAAAGAAAATATAAAATATTAACATTATGGCAGACGACAAGAAATTCACCGAAGACGCATACGAGCAAACGCTCATTGCCCTGTTCCGAGACGAACTCGGCTATGCGTACGAATGTGGCTACGAGGTGGAGCGCAACTTAAAGGAGCCTTTCTATCGTGCCGATTTGGTTGCCTCGATTCGACGGCTTAATCCAGAACTGCCAGCCGATGCAATGGATGAAGGAATCAAGCAAATCACCAACATCAGCATCGGTACTTTAGAACAGAACAACGAGCAGTTTACACTCTGGATGCAAAACGGTCTGGAGGTGGGATTCCTGCAGAATGGCGAAGAACGAACAGCCCTGATGAAGCTCATCGACTTCGACCACCCTGAAAGGAATCTCTTCAAGGTGGTGAACCAGTGGCGGGTAGAAGAGTATAAGAACAAGCGCTGCGACATGGTGGTGATGGTCAACGGATTGCCCCTCGTGGTGGTGGAGCTGAAAAGCGCCATCTCTGAAGACGCATCCATCGAAGATGCCTACAAACAGATCAGAAACTATCAGCAGGACGTTCCAAGCCTCTTCAGCTACAACGCCTTCAACGTTATCAGCGACATGAGCGAGACCCGTGCCGGAACCATCACCGCCAAGCTGGAACGCTACATGGAATGGAAGACCGTGGACGGCTCATACGAGTCAACCCTCTTTGCCGACTATCGCACCTTCTTCCTCGGCATGTTCCAGCAGCAGCGACTGCTCGACATCCTGCAGAACTTCATCTGCTTCGACAAGAATCAGGGCAAATACGCCAAGATTCTTACTGCCTACCACCAGTACTACGCCGTGGGCAAAGCCCTGCAGCGCACCCGTACCGCAGTGGAAGGCAACGGAAAAATCGGCGTATTCTGGCACACGCAGGGTTCGGGCAAGAGCCTCTCCATGGTGTTCTACGCCCACCAGCTGGTGCAGCGACTGCCCGAAGTAACCATCGTGGTGGTAACCGACCGCAAGGACCTCGACAACCAGCTCTTCGGTCAGTTCTGCCGCTGCCAGGACTTCCTTCGTCAGGAACCACAGAACGCCCAGAACCGTGAAGACCTGGGCAATCTGCTGCGTAACCGAAAGAGTGGGGGAATCATCTTCACCACCATTCAGAAGTTTGAAGAAGGCGACTCGGCACTCTCCACCCGCCGCAACATCATCGTGATGACCGATGAGGCGCACCGCTCGCAATACGGCGAAGAGCACTGGGACAACAAGAGTCTGACGATGAAGAAGGGATTCAGCCAGAAGATGAGAGAAGCCCTGCCAGGCGCCTCATTTATCGGCTTCACCGGAACGCCTATCAGCGACCGCGACAGAGACACGGAGGAAGTGTTCGGCAACTACATCGACGTTTACGACATGAGTCAGGCGGTAGATGATGGAGCCACCCGTCCGGTCTATTACGAGAGCCGTGTGGTGAACCTGAACCTCGACGAAGACACGATGAACCTGCTGAACGATGAGTTCGACAACCTGGCCGATGAGGGAGCTACCGAGGAGCAGATCAGGCAGGCGAAGCAGGAGCACAGCCGACTGGAAGTGCTTCTGGGCGAAGACGCCACCATCGACACGCTGGTAAGGGATATTGTGAAGCACTACGAGGAAAACCGTGCGCAGGAACTCACCGGCAAGGCAATGATCGTAGCGCTCACCCGAAGCATCGCCATCAAAATCTACCGCAAGATGCTGGAGCTTCGCCCCGGGTGGACGGAGAAAGTTAAGGTGGTGATGAGCGGTTCGAACCAGGACCCCGAAGACTGGCAGCCGATTATCGGCAACGAAGCCTACAAGAAGGAACTGGCAAGAAAATTCAAGGACAACGACGATGAGATGAAAATCGCCATCGTAAGAGACATGTGGCTCACGGGCTTCGATGTTCCGTCGCTCGCCACCATGTACGTATATAAGCCGATGAGCGGTCATAACCTGATGCAGGCAATAGCCCGAGTGAACCGAGTGTTCCCGGGCAAGGAAGGCGGACTGATAGTAGATTACGTAGGCATTGCGCAGGCGCTGAAGAGTGCCATGCAGCAGTACACTAACCGTGACCGCCGCCGCTTCGGAGACCCCGACATCGCCAAGACCGCCCTGGTGAAATGGAAGGAAGAGATGGAAATCTGCCGTGACCAGCTTCATGGTTTCGACTATTCCGGCTTCTTCGAGCAGGACAACTCGAAGCGTGCCTTCGCCATTACGAGCGGAGCCAACTTCCTGAGCTCTCCAGCCATGGTTCAGCGCAAGAAGAATTTCATGGAGCACAGCAATCTGCTTCACAACGCCACCACGCTCTGCCGTTCGCTCCTGAATGATCAGCAGAAGGCGGAGGTGTGCTACATGGATGCGCTGCGCGTGATGATGCTCAAACTCTCGCAGAAGGGCAAGATCAGCCGCCATGAAATCAACGAGCGCATCGGCGACCTGCTCCGTCAGAGCGTGAAGACCGACGGGGTAATCAATCTCTTCGGCGACCGCCAGATAGAGTTCTCGCTCTTCGACGACGCCTTCATCCAGGAGGTGAAGAACATGAAGGAGCGCAACCTGGCGGTGGAACTGCTCACCAAGCTGATGAAGGAGAAAATCAAGCAGCAGCAGAAGACCAACGTGGTTCAGAGCGACCTCTTCTCCGACATGCTCAGCCAGAGTCTCTCCAACTATCTGAAGGGCTTGCTCACCAACGAGGAAGTGATAGAGGAACTGTTGAAGATGGCTCAGCAGATGAAGAAGGCGGAGGCAGAGGGCAACGACCTGGGACTTTCGCCCGAGGAGAAGGCATTCTATGATGCGCTCTCCACGCCCGAAGGTGTGCGGCAGGCTTACTCCGACGAGGAGTTCGTGGCACTGACCCGGGAACTGACGGAAGTGTTGCACCGTAACCGCACCATCGACTGGAACCGGAAGGAATCAGCCAGGGCGAAGATGCGCGTGATGGTGAAGCGACTGCTCAAGAAATACAAGTATCCGCCTGAGGGTGCAAAGAAGGCGCTGGAAACCGTGATGCGCCAATGCGACCACTGGGCGGACGAAGAAGAAAACGTAGTATAAACCCTTTAAAATTTTTAGTAAGAAACAGATAGTAAAAAGATAATAATCATAATACGATAGACGCTGATTATCTGACACTTCTACGGTATTCAGAACCTGCAAATTCAGAAATTCGACAAGAAGACGGTGACAGCAAGGCGTCCACTCCTCTACGGCGTGGGCTGTACTTGTTTGTACCTTGCCGAAGGTTCTTGCAGGTACCTGAATACCGGTGCTTACAGGGACTCCCACGCCGCTTTTTCATAAACAACTACATTTTTAACAACATAAACAAAAATGGAATCTGAGGAATTACCCACAACCGATAATCGTTACGGGGTTCGTCTGAAAATCAAATCAGAAGAAGACCTGTTTGTTATAGATGAGGCTACAGGAGCCAAGAAATACACTCCTATAACCATGGAAGATGTTGTCCAGTTTAAAAGAGAGGCTGAACATTTATGTAAGGAGATTCAATATGCTATAGAAGACTTCCGATGGAATGTAGGAAAGCATAAGGGTCTTACTCATTATTATCGTATTTACCAAGACCTTGCCGAGCAATTGACAGATTTTCTTAAATATATTCATAAGCTCCATAAGAAAGTCTATATTACCATATATAAGAGCTATGATAATGAACTGATGGCTATCTATACGGAAATCTTAGAGAAGGTTCTGAATGACATTAAGAACATCGCCCGAAAGCATGCAGACTATCTGCTGGATGTGGAGGATTATGGTCAGATGCCCTGCGCTGAGGATATTTTCAAGCGGTGGGAGAAGCAGGAGGCTCCGGCTGGTGCTGACCTCTCGAACTACGAGTCTCACTACAAGAACTTTATCTCTTCCGGATTGAAGTTGGCCTTGGAGAAGACCGTCGCCACGGTTACCTGTATTTATAATGACTTTACCGACCTGTATAGAACCCGGGTTTTCCGCACCGACCAGGAGGCTGTGATTATTTATCATTACGTGAAGCGAGACTTTGATGAGCATACGCTACCTGCTCATCTGGAGCATGTAGCCAAGGTGCAGAAGCGTCATCTGAAAGAGAGAAGAATAGATATTACCACTTTGAGCTTACAGAAAGTGATGAGTGAAGTAGAGGGGAAATACAACAATTATACGCTGTGTTCAGTCTGGTTCAATAATGTGGAGGATGAGGAGAATGAGGAGGAGCTTGTCCACATGCTTGTAAGAGAGGAGGCTTCGCCCGGGGATTTTGAAACGCTGTTTAAGTTTCAGGGAGAGCATAATATGTTGGCGGTAGAAATAGCCAGGGCTGATGAGTATGAGCGACATGGCGATTCGTTCTTTGCCAACTGGGTGGATCCAGCCAAGCTGAAGGAGAAGCTGGAGTTCTGGCTAAAGGGCAACATCACGAAGCAGCAGGACTGGTACATTGTGTGGTGTCTGATGAAATATACGTTCCACATGGTGAAGGAGGATAAGGACAAGTCAGCCTTTGCCGCCCGCATGAACCTGATGTTTCCGGAAGTAGAAAAGAGGTGCGTGGTGGAATCGTTTCGCAAGCAGGAAACGCAGATGAACCACAACCGCCCCTTTGATGAGTGGCTTGCAGATTCCGATCCCGATTATCATACCGCCCAGGATCTGTATTATAAGCTGGAGAAAAGGGAGGATTTTATGAGAAGTTTTTGAGGAGGAGATTGGAGGGAAGTTAAGAGGAAGATTTAGAGATAATTATCGTCCCTGGGTATAAAACAAGGACAATACAGGTAATATTCTACGGCGTTTTTGAAAATATTCCGTAGAATATTGCCGCTTTTCAAAAAATATTTGAGTAACTTGCAGAGGTTAATGAAAAGTATGGACTGGAACGTGGCGATGACAGCACCATAACGTTTGCGACAAGCAACTCGAATAGTAAAGCTCAAGTTCGGACGAAAAATAAAGCGATAGATTTGCAGCCTCAATGGAAAGTATAGACTTCCATTGAGGTCATAATTTGTTAGAATGTTGCCATCACAAAATCAACAATAAGCTCTTTTCTTTTGTCAATTTT
>USJX01000100.1 GCA_900555035.1 uncultured Prevotella sp. | reverse complement strand
TCTGCCTTAGGGTCTAAGTACTTCATAACCTTTCTGTTTTAAAATGATACGGTTCTATTTTTAAATGCTACCGCAAAATTACGCTTTTATTTTGAAACCAGCAAGAAAAAAGGGAGAAATTTTTCCACTAAAAAATATCATGAGCCAGAGTATATTATCAGAAAGAGTTTTACAATCTTATTTTTCATTCGTATTCTGGGGACATCAGATGCAAGCCAAAACAAGCTATCACAAAGCTATCACAATAACAGTTATCACAGTTTTTCAAAGGGCATTCTATACTGAAGGTAGAATAGTTAATTCTTTTAACTATAGATATAATATAATAATATATTATTATATTATATCTATAGTTAGTTTTTGATTAAGATTTGGGAAAGTGGTTTGAAAAACTGTGATAACTGTTATTGTGATTGTTTCAGATAAGAACTCATAGTTTTTTCCTCAGCAAAACTATGTTCTCTTTCTTGCTAAAATACGAGTTAGTTTTATTAACGGAATTCAGAATCAGGAGCTGCTGAAAATAGGCCCTTATCGCCACCCGAAATTTGGTGGTATCAAAAAAAAGCCGTATCTTTGCACCGTCATTCAGAAGAAAGGCTGCTGATGACCGGTTAAGGGAGCCATAGGATTCTTTCGGGGATTCTGCTGATGACAAAGAGAACAATAATCATTAATCATTAATCACTAAAAAGTATGGGACAAGGAAACATTAAGTATCGTAAAGTAAAGCGTACCCCTCAGACGGGTGAGAACGCAGGTAAGGAACTCTGGTATGCCACCGTGGTGACCGACCGCGAGATGAGCTTCGAGGAGTTTGTGGATCACATTTCATCGCACAACTCGCCTTATAGCCGTGGCACCGTGCATGGCGTGATGATGGATATGCTCGACTGCATGAAGGAGCTGATTCTCGACGGCAAGAGCGTGAGACTCGGCGACCTGGGCCTCTTCTCCATTGGCATGAGTTCTCGTGGCGAGGTGACCAGAGACAAGGTTACTTCTGCAAGCGTGCAGGACATCCATCTTCTTGTTAAAAATACCAAGAACTGGAGCAACTCTGAATTGAAGAAACTCTGCAAGATTTCTGCCTACGATGCACGTGGCGGCGAAGAGACTGGCGGCGAGAGTAATACTCCTGGCGGCGGAAATACTCCTGATGGCGGAAGCGAAGCTGGCGGAAGCGGTAACACCCAGGAAGGCGGCGGAAGCAACCAGGGAACGGGCGGAACCGATAGCGGCGACTCTGGTCACGTAAATATCTAGAGTTAGCCCGCCTGGCGGGCTAACATCCTATCACATCACTAATCATTAACCACTAATCATTAATCACGAAAAAGATGAAAAAGGAAACTTGGAAAACTGTTATTCAGATTTTAATCTCGATTCTAACTGCCGTAGCCACTTCGCTCGGAGTTACGAGCTGCATGAGCTAAAAGCCATACTCCTTTGCTGCGGATTTCAAATCCACAGAGCCTAAATAGGTTAGGACATTTTTTGACGGCGGATTGCAAATCCGCCGGGCGCCTAGCGGGAGCTAACAGTATAGAAAAAAATATGGTGGTGGGGGGGATATAAAAAGCAAATAACAAACAGAAAGTGGGTGTGCCATGGTCTTTATCCAGACTTATGACACACCCGCTTTCTGTTTGTTTTAAAACCATCTTACAGATTGAACCTCAAACCAAATTGCAGGTTGAAATTCAACTTCTTATCCTTGAAAGTATTTTCTATATCGCTTCCATTGTCGAAGTAATACTTGGCACCTGGCTCTATGTATAAGCCCACACTTGGCGAAATGTCATATTGCGCACCGAGCGAAGCCTTTCCCGAGAATTGCACTCTGTCTCGCTTGGTATTCTCCTTCTTGGTTCCATCTTCGTCGGTATCATTCTTTACGTTGTAATCTGCCTCGGCACCAGCCATCACATAGGCATGGAAGCCGCCACTCCTCCACAATTCATAATTCAAGCCCAGAGGAATGCCTACGTAGTGAAGCACCTGATGAACATTGTAGTCATTGTTTGGAGCATACGGATAGAAATCGGAAGAGGTGCGGGTATAAACCACACCCGTGCTCATAGACAAGCGAGGCGCAATGCCAAAGGCTAACTGCATACCCACGGATACCGGAGCATGGTGCTTCGCCTTTCCCTGCGGCGATTTCTGGAGTACCTTATAGGCTGCCGCCATCAGATAATCCACGTCATTGCTTCCACCCACCGAAGGGTCGGGATATACGCCCGGCATCGGATCTGCCATCACTCCCGAATCAGAAAAACGATTCGCCAGGTTACTGCCGGAATTGACATTTCCCATTCCTGCACCTAAGTTTTCGGCATAGAGCTTCATCGATACCCCCGCCACATCGTTATTAGAGAAACCAAAAGAGGAGGAGGTTGGCTCAGCATAGCCCATTCCTGGCTCGGCGTAGGCCTTTCTGGACTCTGCATCCCCCTTTCCGGATTCAGCAATCCCCTTTCTTGGCTCCACCTGCCTCTTCGCAGATTCCGCTGATTCTGCTGATTTGTATTCCGCAGCAAGCAGCGGTGCCTCATCCGGAGCAACTGCCTTCATCGTTTCGCCTCCATCATTCATGGGGGCGGCTGACTGGGCTGACACAGAGGCATTATCGGAAGAAAACAGAGAACGAGCAGATGAAGCTGCCTCTTGACTCCTCTTGAAATTAGAAGCTGCGGATTTGTAACCTGCATTGGAACTAGGATCTGCGGATTTGAAATCCGCAGCAAGCAGCGGGGCATTCTTCAAGACACCACCCGTTTTTGCTGTAATATTTGATTGTACTGACGCTGAAGCATTTGATTGTACTGACGATTGTACTGACGCTGAAGCATAAGAAGATGAGGAAGATGAGAAAGATGAGGAAGATGACGACAGAGATGCCAATTGTGCATTGCCCTGCTCTATATCCTCTTGATGCAGATAAACATAGCTTCCGCCTATTCCAAGCAAAGCCACGGCGGCTGCGGCTGCCGACCACCGTTTCAACGGGATAATTCGGGAGGCTACCTGGGGTTTTGTGCCAGATTTCACCTGGGGTTCTGTACCAGATTTTACCTGCGATATCGACTCCTCTACAGGCTGATTCTGAGCAAGCGATTGTGCAATGCCAGCCCACAAGTCGTGCTTGACAGGCTCCTGATAGTCTGTCATCTGATCTCGAAGTTTGCTTGTCCAATCCTTGTTACTCATATTCTTTCTCGTTTAATGTATTCAAATAATCGTTAATTTTCTTTGCCAAGAGCTTTTTGGCTCTCAGATATTGCGAGGCTGAGGAGCTTTCCTTGATGCCCAGCTGCTCGGCGATTTCCTTGTGGCTGCGCTGCTCAAACACAAACATGTTGAGCACCAGACGATAGCCCTCGGGCAATTCGCCTATCATCCTCGTTAATTCTGCAGGCGGCACCCGTTCTACCTCAGGATCCTCGTCTGGAACCTCTTCAGGAACCTCATCCACAAAGGTGAGTCGGGATTGCTTCCTCGCCATGCTGATGGCTTCGTTCACCACGATGCGGAGAAGCCAGGCCTTCAGCGAACCCTCGCCCCGGAAATCGAAACTGGCGATGTTGGAGAAAAACTTCACGAAACTCTCCTGCACCACATCCTCGGCATCATCACGCAAAGGGACATACCTCAGCGCTACCGCCATGGCATATCCTACGTAGCGCTCATACAGCCGGTGCATTGCTGCCTGACTGCCGCCTTTTACGTCATCCAGAAGTTGCTTTTCTGTTTCCAATTTTTCTCTTTTTTACTGATTAAACGAATATCATAGCAAAACCTTGCACCAAAAATCAAACTTTTTTTGATGCAAGGCTTTTTTTATCTTATTTTCTATATAGATTTTTCTATAACAGATTTCTCTATACAGATTTTCTATACAGAAATCACCATTCCCTCATTGCTCAGATAGCTTTCTTCGAATACCTCTTTTGCCTCCTTGAGCAACACTTTCTCGTCGTTATACCGGGCACTGTAATGCCCCAGGAGCAGTTTTCCTACCCCGGCATCCCTCGCCACCATCGCCGCCTGACGGGCGGTGCTGTGGTTGTAGATTTTGGCACGGTCTTCCTGATCTGAGGTGTAGGTACTCTCGTGATAAAGCAGGGTAACGCCCTTCACCTTCTCCCAGAGATTCGGGATATAGCGGGTATCACTCATGTAGGCATAGCTGCGGGGCTGGTCGGCAGGTGTCACTAATTTTTCATTCGGAATCACCTCACCCTCCTCGTTGGTCCAGTCAGCCCCATTCTTGATATTGTTGATCTGACTGACAGGAATGCCATAGTAATCTATCATGTCGCGGCGGATATGAGGCAGCGTAGGTTTCTCCCGGAAGATGAAGCCGCAGCATGGCAGGCGATGCTTCAGGGGCACCGTCTCCACCGTGAGCGAATGGTCTTCGTAGATTATCTGCTGCTTCTCGGTATCCACCGGAATCATCTCCATCTCATACTCCATGGTCTGCATAAAATACTCCACCTGCTGCTTGAACAGGGATTCATAATCTTTTGGAGCATAAACTCTTAACTTAGATGTTCGACCGAGCATTCCAAGCGTAGAGAGCAGGCCCATCAAGCCGAAGCAATGGTCGCCATGCATGTGGGTGATGAAGATGGCATTGAGCTTGGAGAAATGAATATGGGAGCGGCGGAACTGCATCTGTGCTCCTTCTCCGCAATCCACCATAAAGCACTTGCCTCGCATCTCTATGAGCTGCGAGGAGGCGTTATGCTTAAGGGTGGGCAGCGCACTGCCACACCCCAGAATATGTATCTTAAATGGTTCCAAAATTTTTATTGCAATCTTATAGGTTAGAAACGGTGTATCATCATTTCCATAGAGATGACATTCCGTCATTTCCATAGAGATGACGTACTACCGCTTAAAAATTACATTCTTACTCCTGGCGTTTGAAGACGTAGATGCCCTGCGTATTCTCCAGCGTCAGACTATCCGGACCCAGATTGTCGATGGCAAAGGTATCCTTGTTAAGCAGGAGCTTACCATTCAGGATCTTCCATGTAGTCCAAGGGTTGGTTTCCGCCTTCACATTGTTCTTCACCTCGCCACCTTCCAGGATATCGAAGTTCTTGTCTATC
The DNA here is from genome assembly GCA_900555035.1 of uncultured Prevotella sp. Classification (GTDB taxonomy): domain Bacteria; phylum Bacteroidota; class Bacteroidia; order Bacteroidales; family Bacteroidaceae; genus Prevotella. The sequence goes on along the minus strand of USJX01000100.1, from coordinate 3,494 downwards.
GAAGTCCACTTGCCGAGGAGCGAAGTAAGATTGATAACTTTCTGTGCAAGCATCTCGCCATCCTGCGCCTTGTAGCCGATGAGGGCGATGCGGTCGCCTGCCAAGAGTCCGCCCTGCACGATGCCAGGCTGCTCATCGTCGATGAAGACGGTGAGGGTATCACCTGCATCTGATATCAATTCCAGGCTGTGCATAGAGGTTCCCTCGCCACACACGCCATAGATGGTTGAATCGTTCTCCGCATCCTCCAGCGCCACTGAATCGTTGGTGCTGATCACTGGCACGGTTTTCTTATCCTTACAGCTGCTGGCAGCGAAAAGTACTACCAGAGCCATCATCACATAAACTAATCTTTTCATAATCTCTTATCTTTAAAATCTGATTATCTTACTTTTCTTTACTTCTCATCTTGAAGCTTTTCATCTTGAAGCATTACTTCTTGAAGCTTTATTTCTCATTTTGAAGCTTTTCCTGCTTCTTGGCTTCATCCCAGAGTTGATCCATCTCTTCCAAGCTCATGTCTTTCAGGTTCTTGCCCTGCTTGAGCGAGTGGTCTTCCACATAGTTGAAGCGGCGGATAAACTTCTGGTTTGTCTTCTCCAGCGCATTGTCAGGATTGAGCTTGTAGAGACGGGCTGCATTGATGACGGAGAAGAGGAAATCGCCGAGTTCCTGGGTGGAATTCTCCTTATCTCCCTTGGCAAGTTCGGCCTTGAGTTCCTCGAGTTCTTCGTGTACCTTATCCCATACATCCTCTTTCTCCTTCCAGTCGAAGCCCACGTTTCGTGCCTTGTCCTGAATGCGATAGGCCTTGATAAGGGATGGCAGGGAATTTGGCACACCGCTCAGAACGCGCTCGTTGCCATCTTTCTCCTGCTGCTTAATCTGCTCCCAGGTTTTCTCTACAGAGGCAGCATTCTTGGGTTTGGTGGCACCCAGAGCCAGGGTTTCTTCCGAATTGGCAGTTTCTGCCTTCCGAGTTTCATCCGAATTGGCTGTATCTGCCTTCCCGGTTTCTGCTTTTTCAGACTCCTTATATACCACCTGTCCCGCATCATTGATATACATATCAGGATTCGCCACAGTCCATTCTCCCTCTTCCTTCCAGTTGATGAAAGGATGGCGGAACATCAGTTTGTCAGCTTCCTGATTGCAGACATCGCAGATATCGAACTCGCCGTCTTCTCTGCCGATGATGCTATAGAACATCACGTGCTCCAGCACATCGCCCAACTCCTTCTTGATATCCTTGTAATCGCGCTTCATCAAGGCGTCACAAAGCTCGAAAGTCTCCTCGATGGTATTCGGACGAAGACTCTCGAATGTCTGCTTCTTATCCCATGGACACTGCAGGCGCAAACGGTCCTGCACATCCAGCAAGCGGCTGAACGCCGCTAACTTTTCTTCTTTCGTATGCATAATTCTAACCTCACATTAAAGATTATCTTTCCATTTCTTGCCTGCCTTCGTGTTGAGGAAAATGGCGAAAGAAACAGCAGCTACACACACCATTACATTGAAGAGAAACCAAGCTCCCATAATATCCCAATTCATATTTACTAACCATCGTTTTGTGCAAAAATTAATAATTTTGATGCAAAGATAATGTTTTTCGCCCAAAAATTCGTATCTTTGCACCGTTTTTTAAGGAAAAAGAAAGAAAAAGAATAAAAATTAGATAGAAACAATGGAATTAGCAAGTAAATACGATCCACAAGCAGTGGAAAGTAAATGGTATCAGTACTGGCTCGACAACAAGCTTTTCAGCTCTAAGCCAGATGGTCGTGAACCTTATACGGTGGTAATCCCTCCACCAAACGTAACAGGTGTGCTCCACATGGGACACATGCTCAACAATACTATCCAGGACATTCTCGTTCGCCGTGCTCGCATGGAGGGCAAGAACGCTTGCTGGGTACCAGGTACCGACCACGCCAGTATCGCTACCGAGGCTAAGGTGGTTAACCGCCTCGCCCAGCAGGGTATCAAGAAGACTGACCTTACTCGCGATGAGTTCCTCAAGCATGCTTGGGACTGGACTCACGAGCACGGCGGCATCATCCTCAAGCAGCTCCGCAAGCTCGGTGCCAGCTGCGACTGGGACCGCACTGCATTCACCATGGACGAGACCCGCTCTCGTGCCGTTATCCACGTATTCTGCGACCTCTACAAGAAGGGGCTCATCTATCGTGGCGTGCGCATGGTTAACTGGGACCCTAAGGCTCAGACTGCGCTCTCTGACGAGGAGGTTATCTACAAGGACGAGCACTCTAAGCTCTACCATCTGAAGTATTATGTAGTTGAGCAGGACTGCCAGCAGGTGGACGAGGAGAACGTGATTCACAAGGATGAGAAGGGATACTATGCAGTGGTAGCAACAACCCGTCCTGAAACCATCATGGGCGACTCTGCCATGTGTATCAACCCTGAGGATAAGAAGAATACCTGGCTGAAGGGCAAGCACGTAATCGTGCCTCTCGTAAACCGCGAGATTCCTGTTATCGAGGATACATACGTAGATATCGAGTTCGGTACCGGATGCTTGAAGGTAACTCCAGCTCACGATATCAACGACCACGCCCTCGGTTTGAAGCACGGTTTGGAAACCATCGACATCTTCAACGACAACGGTACCATCAGCGAGGCAGCAGGTCTCTATGTAGGTATGGACCGCATGGACGTGCGCAAGCAGATTTCCATCGACCTTCAGAACGCCGGTCTGATGGAGAAGATTGAGGACTATAATAATAAGGTGGGCTTCTCTGAGCGTACCAATGTGCCTATCGAGCCAAAGCTCTCTACACAGTGGTTCCTCAAGATGCAGCACTTCGCTGACATCGCCCTTCCTCCAGTAATGGATGATGACATAGAGTTCTACCCTAAGAAGTATAAGAACACCTATCGCCACTGGTTGGAGAACATCAAGGACTGGTGTATCAGCCGTCAGCTCTGGTGGGGTCACCGCATCCCAGCCTACTACTTCGACAATGACGGCAAGAAGGATTTCGTGGTAGCAGAGACTGCAGAGGAGGCTCTGAAGCTCGCTCAGGAGAAGAACGCCAGCATCAAGGCTGAGGATCTTGAGCAGGAGAGCGACTGCCTCGACACCTGGTTCTCTTCATGGTTGTGGCCTATCTCATTGTTCGATGGCATTGAGCATCCTGACAACGAGGAGATCAACTACTACTACCCTACTTCCGACCTCGTAACAGGTCCGGATATCATCTTCTTCTGGGTAGCACGTATGATCATGGCTGGCTACGAGTATCGTGGCAAGATGCCATTCAAGCACGTATATTTCACAGGTATCGTTCGCGACAAGCTGGGCCGCAAGATGAGCAAGAGTCTCGGTAACTCACCAGACCCATTGGATCTGATTGACAAGTTTGGTGCCGACGGCGTTCGTATGGGTATGATGCTCAGTGCTCCAGCAGGCAACGACATCCTCTTCGACGAGAGCCTTTGCGAGCAGGGACGTAACTTCAACAATAAGA
>USJX01000099.1 GCA_900555035.1 uncultured Prevotella sp. | reverse complement strand
TCCATTTGTTAATGTTGTGCATAATCTTAATCGTATATAATGAGTATTAGCCATACAGCCTCTACATATGTAGCTTTATTTTACATTATTTTGCGCTTTCTTCTTAGAAAAGGGCAACAATAGCCGAAATAAGTGCAAATCTGCCATTTACAGAAATCATCCCAGGCAGATTTGCTAAACATTTGTGTTAATTTTTGGAGGAGGAATACAGAAAATGATAAAATTTGACACGTAATCCAACTAATTTTCGTACTTTTGCAACAAGATTACTCTCTTCTAAGAAGAAAGGGCGAAGTTTGCTAAACATTTTACCCATCATTCCGAAGTGGGGTAAACATAACTATTTGTTTACAACTCTTTCGAGATCTTTTGATAAAATCCTCACGCTCGTTGGCTTCATTGTCTCGAAACTCCATAAAGCGGTTGGCTGCACTGACATAGTTGCTCTTGGTGCCGATACGCTGCATCTGCCCCCTTAAAACCAAAAAGAATAAATAAATTAGTTTAAAATATAGTATGGTTTCGTTTTTTTTTGTAACTTTGCACAAAAACTTAGTAAGATCAATTATTCAATAAACAAAAATGAAGAAACAAGCAGTTATGTTTTTAGCTTTACTCAGCCAAAGTCTAGGCTTGACGTATGCTGACAATCTGACCGAGACTAGGGGCATCGGACAATATCCGGGACGCCCATCGCAGTTTACGGCTCCTAAAATGGTGAAGGATCAAACCTATAGGAACATCGCCTTGAACCGAATGGTATATACTTCATCGAATGCTGATTTCAATCTTACGGGACATCTCGTAACCGATGGAATCATCACCAGTAAGGCTCCTTCGTTCTTGAGCGTGAAAACCAATGAGGGCGAGCTGTCTAACCGTGACAAGGAGAAGATGATTGACGGAAATACGGTGACAAGCCAATATTTTAAAGGTGAAGATGCTTTCGTGGAGTTCAACTGGGAAGCCATGAAGGTGAACCTCAAGAACCTGAAGTTCACCGGTGAGTTCTGACCCAAACAAGTTCCAGGACGTGGTGCGCCTGCCGCTCAGAAAACTGAATGTTAACATTCCTTTGAAAAAGCAGGGCAACTATGAGCATGTGCGCATCGAAATGAAAATGAAGGGTGCAGCATGGTGGCGTATCAAACTCATCGATAACACCACTTCTTGGCGTCCATCCATGCACTTCTCAAGTGTATGGAAATCTGGCTTGACCAATAAGTTGAGTTCCAAGGCACAGTGGCTCTATGTGGATTTGGGTACAGAGGCAGACTTCGATCAGGTGAATCTCTTCTGGGTGAACAAGGCTCGCCACGGAAAGATTCAGGTTTCTAATGATGCTAAGAATTGGAGCGAAATTGCTACCTTGGGACAGCAGAAACAGAAGGGACTGGTAGAGAAGGTGGCTTGCAAGGGCCATGGCAGATATGTGAGATTGCAGCTGACAGAACCGGATGCTTCCGGCAGATTCGCCTTGTCTGAGATGCAGGTGATGGGTAAGGGCGGTTTGCATGCCGAGGCAGCCAATACGCTGGCTTCCAAGAATGGCAAGCAGATGCTCAACCAGTGGCAGTTGCGCCGCGAGGGAAGCGATGCCTGGGGACAGCATGACTATACATTGAAGGGTGCCCAGGGAGGTGAATCTTTCAACAACATCATGGAAATGCGTTATGGCAAGCCTCAGAGTGCAGAGCAGTTTACCAAGTGGGCACAGTGGCTTAACTATGATGGCTATCGTGCGATGTACGAGTCTTCTCAGCAGGATCGTCTCGGTTTGCTTATCTGGATGAGTCATGCCTGCTGGCCAAGCATGGTTTGGTGTACCTACGATTATTACTTCGAGCCAACCGCTGCTTACTTTGGTGTGAAGAAGGCTTGTGAGCCATTGCATATCCAGTATAATCCGGTGAAGAAGGTTGCCGAGGTGGTCAACTTTGCCGGTGGTGCCAAGAATGGTCTGGTGGCTAAGGCTCAGATTTTCGATATGTACGGAAAGCTGATTAAGGAGGAAAGCCAGGAAGTGAATGTGGGTGAAGACCAGACTCTTGATGCGGTAAGCGTAAGCGAGCCGGATGAGGCTGTTTATTACATCAAGTTGACGCTTGAGCAGAACAACCAGATTGTATCTGACAACTTCTACGTGATGGGTAAGGAGGAGGATAATCTCCAGGCACTTTCTAAACTGCCAAAGGCTACGGTTGCCATCAGTGGCAAGCGCTTTGTTCAGCAGGGTGAAGAGTGGATTGGCGAGGTTGAAATCCGCAATACGGGCAATGTGCCAGCCCTCTTGATTCGTTTGAACCTGAAGGGTGGTGATGGCGAGCAGATCCTGCCTGTTATCTACAGCGACAACTACTTCAGTCTGATGCCGAATGAGTGCAAGAAGATTACGGTTTCTTATCGCAATGAGGATGGCAGAGGTCAGGCTCCATACGTGGAGGTTACCGGTTTCAATAAGTAAAACTAAAGGTAAAATAAAAGAGGGTGTGTCTTGGACTTTTGACACACCCTCTTTTTTTTACTTGAGGAATCCCTGCTGCTTCAGGGCATCGAGGAAGCCGATGCTCATGGCTTCGCAATCCTTCTTGGTATATCGGATATCGGTGAAAACCTGGGCTAGGGTTTCTACGTTGTTGATGCGTACAAACTCCTGGTTCTCTTCCTGTGCTTCCTTCTCGGTGTAGAAATCATCAATCTTTTCTGGGGTATAATCCTCGAAATGCTCGTTGTGGATGATGCTGCGCAATGGCAGGCGGTCGGTCTGGGCTGGCTGTTCGGCTGGCCATCCTATGGTGAGGGTAGCCACCGGCATCACGAGTTTCGGCAACTTCAGAGTGTCGATGATCATCTTTGGCATATACACCGTAGTGCCCAGGAAGCAGGTTCCCAAGCCCGCTTCTTCAGCCAGGTTGGTAAAGGTCTGGGTAAAGAGTAGGGCATCGGTAGCCGCATTCATGAACGAGAGGATGTTGTCGTATCCTGGCGTACCCTTGCGGTTTTCCGCCCAGAGGGTGGTGCGGCGATAGTCGGCGCAGATGGTGAGTACCACCGGGGCGCCTGTTACCATGGGCTGGTTGAAGTGGGCAGGAGCCAGGGCTTTCTTGCCTTCTTCGCTGCGGGTTACCACTACGCTATAGAGCTGCAGGTTGCCCATGGTAGGAGTGCGCATCGCCTCTTCGAGCAACTGGTTCAAAAGTTCATCTGTTACCTCCTTGTCGGCATATTTGCGGATAGAGGTTCTTTTCTTGATTGATTCCATATCTTTTTCTATTTATGATTTCAGCATATAAATTCTTCTTATCAGTATTGTTCATCTGATGTAAATACATTGCAAAGATACTGAAAGTTTTCCGAAAAGAACCGACTTCTATAGCAATTTTTGGTTAATTATCGTCCAATCGGCGAATTTTTCAAGAAATATCTGCCCAAACGTTTCATATTTTAGAAATATTGTTTTAATTTTGCAGCTAATTATTAAACGTTTGATATGAAATATACTGAAGATATGAGTTTCGAGGAAGCAAGTCTGGCTTTGTTGACAGAACTGAAGGAAGGCTTGGCTACCCTCCATGAGCATTTCGATGGGCATGCTGCCGATTGGAGCAAGCTTCATCTGCCATTGGCAAAAGTCGTTTCCGAGGAGACGCATGGCACCCTCTGCGACCCGGGGGTGGTGGAGGTGCGCCCTAAGGAATTGGAATGCGACGTGGTGAGATACCAGAACAACAAGGAAAAATGGGTAGCCCTGGTAGGATTGCTCAACGGGCATCCATACGAGATATTTACTGGTTTGCAGGATGAAGACGAAGGTATCATGCTGCCGAAATCGGTGACTAAGGGAAAGATTATCAAGACTGTGACCAGTGAGGGGCAGAAACGATACGACTTCCAGTTTGTGAACAAGCGAGGCTATAAGATTACCGTAGAGGGACTGAGCGAGAAGTTTAATCCTGAGTATTGGAACTATGCCAAGTTGATTTCCGGAGTGCTGCGCTATCGCATGCCTATCGCCAATGTCATCAAGTTGGTAGATCAGCTTCAGCTTACCTCTGAAACCCTGAACACCTGGCGTGTGGGAGTGGAGAGATCTCTTAAGAAATATCTCAACGATGAGAACCAGGAAGACAGGTGCAATCTTGAGGAAAAGAACCCTTTTGAATCTGCGAGCGATGGTGAAGAGCAGTAAGATTTATCTCAGGAATGTCCGCTTCCATGCCTATCATGGCGTGCTGGAGCAGGAGAACACGGTGGGTAACGACTATCTCATCAACCTTTCGCTGGAATATGATTTCACCCGAGCCATGCAGACCGATGAACTCAGCGGTACCATCAATTATGCCGAGGTGTATGAACTGCTGAAGCGGGAAATGGCGAAGCCCAGCAAGCTGCTGGAGCATGTGGCAGGAAGAATCGGCGAATCGCTCTTCGCAGCCTATCCCGCTATCCGGGAGATTCAATTGTCTGTTACTAAGGTTAATCCGCCGATGGGAGCCGATAGTGACGGCGCTGGAGTGGAAGTTGTATTAACAAATGATAAAACTTAACTATAGATTTAGGTTTTCTGATAATAAAGTAGTAATTTTGCAAAATCATCTGAATGATGTATAAGAAAATAGCATTGCTGTTGGCTTTGATGTGCATGCTGGTAGTGACGGCATTTGCAGCCAACAAGCGTTTTACGCTGGTTATCGACCCGGGTCATGGTGGTCATGATGCGGGTGCGAGAGGCGCCATGTCGAAGGAGAAAGACGTGAATCTTACCGTGGCTTTGCGCTTCGGTAAATATGTGGAACAGAACATGCCCGAGGTGAGGGTCATCTACACCCGTACGCAGGATAAGTTTGTGCCGCTTCATGAACGTGCGAATATTGCCAACCGTGCCAATGCCGACCTGTTTATCTCGGTGCATACCAATGCACTGCCAGCCGGCAAGGTGGCTCGTGGCTTTGAAATCTATACCCTGGGTATGCACCGCGCCAAGGACAATCTGGATGTGGCGATGCGAGAGAACTCGGTTATCTCGATGGAGAAGGGATTCGAGCAGGCTTATGAAGGTTTCGACCCGAAATCGTCAGAGAGTTACATCATCTTCGAGTTTATCCAGGGTAAGAACATGGAGCGCAGCGTGGATCTGGCACGAATGATTCAGCGCAGCGTGTGTGAAGGTGCTGGGCGTCCTAACAAGGGTGTACATCAGGCAGGATTCCTGGTGCTCAGAGAAACCTCGATGCCGGGCTGCCTGATAGAGTTGGGCTTCATCACTACGCCTGATGAGGAGCGACTCCTGAATGATAAGAATAAGGTGGATGACATTGCCAAGGGTATCTACGAGGCATTCAGCAACTATAAAAACAAATACGATAAGTCGGTTTCCGTGCCTTATCGTGCCTCAGAGCGTAGGGTATCTGCTGTGCCAACCATCGTTCCTGATTCGTATAAGGAGAAGGAAACTGCTCCGGCGAAGCTGATTCCGGCGAAGAAGATTGCACCTGTAGCCAAGAAAATGGAAGTAGCCAAGAAGGAAGGTTCTTCAAGAAATGCTGATTCTGTACGAAAGGTAGGTTCCTCAATAAAGGTTGATTCTTCGAAGAAGGCAGAGAAAGAGAAGGAGGAAACTCCTGTATTCAAGCTTCAGATCTTCGTGGGCGACAGGATGCTTCGCAAGGGTGATGCTCATTTCAAGGGCGAAACGGAATTCGATAGTTTCAAGGAGGGCAGTCTGGTGAAATACACCATCGGTTCTTCTACCAACTATAATGAGATTTATCGCCTTCGCAAGGAGAAATTGGATAAGTTCCCGGAGGCATTTATCATTGCCTTCAAGAACGGAGAGAAATATGACGTGAATCAGGCGATTCGCGAGTTCAGACAGAACCGGAACAAATGATGCTCGTATGCCATACCTCTCTATCTCTCTCTATATAATAAGGTATAATAAAAAGAACAAAATTAGGAAGATATGAAATTTACAAAGGAAATTAGGATAGCGTTGGTCGCTATTGTTGGTATCTTGGTGATGTATTTCGGAATTAACTTTCTGAAAGGCATCAACCTGTTCTCTACCAACAACGCCTATTACATGACGTTTGATGACATCCAGGGTTTGGGCGCCTCTACTCCTATCTATGCCGACGGATATAAGGTGGGCACTGTAGATAAAGTGGATTACGACTATTCTGGCAATGGTCCTATCAAGGTAAAGGCTGATATCAACAAGGATTTGAGAATCCCTGCGGGAAGCATGGCTGAAATCGAGAAGGACATCATGGGCAACCTTCAGGTGAATCTTCTTCTTGCCAACAATCCTCGTGAGCGTATAGAACCAGGTAGCGTTATCCCGGGTACCGTGAATGCGGGCATGATGGGAAAGGCTGCCCAGCTGGTGCCTGTAGTTGAGAAGATGTTGCCTAAGTTGGATTCTATCCTGACCAACGTGAATGCACTCTTGGCTGACCCAGCCATTGCTGCCTCTCTTCATCATGTAGAGACCATCACCAACAACCTGACTGTTTCTACCCGTGAGTTGAATACTTTGATGGCGGGTCTGAACAAGCAGGTTCCGGGGATGATTAGAAAGGCAAATGGTGTGCTCGACAATACCAACCGACTGACAGCCAACCTGGCTGATCTGGATGTGCAGGGTACACTGAATAGAGTAAACGCTACCCTGGAAGGTGCACAGAAGTTCACCGACCAGTTGAACAGCGGCAAGGGTAGTCTGGGCTTGTTGATGAATGATACCAAGCTCTACGACAACATGACCTCAACCATGTCGCATGCCGATTCGTTGGTTATCGACCTGAAGGCTCATCCAAAGCGTTATGTCCACTTCTCCATCTTTGGCAGAAAAGACAAGTAAACAGGGGCTTTTTGTCCTAAAATACTGGAAAAAGTGGAAATCGCTTAAATTAATTTTGTCTAAATAGTAAAATCGATGTTTCACGCCCCGAAATGTGTACAGAACTAGTTGAAGTTTAGCCATTTCGGGGTGTTGCAAAATTGTTTCACCGCTATAAAACGTAACTGTGGATAACTTTCTTAGTTGTTTGATTTTCAACTGGTTGTGATGATGTATTAAAATATTATAAATGGGGCGATTTGCTACTCTCCGTTTTTTTTTGTACCTTTGCATCCGATTTCATATCCAAGTGGTGTGTTTTCATAGTAATCATTTGAAATAGGTTTATTAAACAATATAACAATAAATAGGTAATAAGTGTCAATGTTAGCAAGTCCAAAAGCGCTTTGGGACAATAGTCTTTTGTTCATAAAGGATAATGTGTCAGAGCAGCAATATAATACATGGTTTAGACCAATAGTCTTCGAGTCGTACAAGCCTTCGACTAAGACTTTATTGGTTCAAGTTCCAAGTCCGTTTGTTTACGAGTATTTGGAACAGAATTATGTTGGCTTGTTAAGTAAGGTGCTTCATCGAAATTTTGGCGACGGTATCCGTCTCACCTACCGCGTAGTGGCAGCTGACAAGGCACCGCAGGTGGCTCAGGGAGTAGATGCTGATTCAGCGGATGTGGAAGAGGTATCGCAGCATGCAATGTATCAGAATGTTCCTGGAGCGCCAGCCGAGATGCAGCAGGAAGATATTGACACCCAGCTTGATCCGAAACTCACCTTTACTACCTATGTAGAGGGCGAGAGCAACAAGTTGCCTCGTTCGGTGGGATTGTCTATCGCTGAGCATCCGAATACCACGCAGTTTAACCCGATGTTCGTATATGGTCCTTCTGGTAGCGGAAAGACCCATCTGGTGAACGCCATCGGATTGAGAGCCAAGCAGTTGTATCCTCAGAAGCGCGTGTTGTATGTCAGTGCCCGATTGTTCCAGACACAATATACGGATGCGGTGCTGCATAATGCGAGCAACGACTTCATCAACTTCTATCAGTCTATCGATATTCTGATTGTGGATGATGTGCAGGATTGGGCAGGAAAGGCAAAGACTTTGAATACCTTCTTCCATATCTTCAACCATCTCTTCCGTAATGGTAAGCGTATCATTCTGGCTAGTGATCGTCCTCCGGTAGAGTTGAAGGATATGCCAGACCGTTTGATTACCCGTTTCTCCTGCGGTTTGGTAGCCGAGTTGGAGAAGCCGAATGTGGAGCTTTGCGAAGATATCGTGAGCAGCCAGATTCGTAAGGACGGCTTGAAGATTCCTAAGGATGTGGTTTCTTATATCGCCCAAACCTGCAACGGCAGTGTACGTGACCTGCAGGGTGCCCTCAATGGTTTGCTGGCATATAGTATTGTATATAACAGTAATATTGATATCCGCCTGGCTGAGCGTGTAGTGAAGCGCGCCGTGAAGGTGGAGGAGAGTACAAAGGTCTTGACCTTGGATGAGGTTGTTGAGGCTGTATGCTCTCATTATAAGGTAACTGTGGCTGCCGTGAACAGCAAGAGCCGCAAGCGGGAGTACGTGGAGGCACGTCAGGTGGCGATGTATCTGGCACAGAAACTTATCAAGATGCCGGCTTCGAGAGTGGGCAAACTGATTGGTAATCGTGACCATAGCACCGTTATCCACAGCACTACGAAGGTGGAGGAACGCTTGAAGGTGGATGTTGAGTTCAGCGATGAACTGGCAAGCATTGAGAGCGGCTTGAAGGTGAAGAAGTAAATTTTGGGCTTTCTCTTTCTAAGAAAGTCCTGATAACATTGATAAGCACGGAACCTTGGTATAGTGGTTCTCGTTTATATAACCTAAAATCCGCAACTATCATCCAATACACGATTAAGGGTAGATTTATGAGTCG